>RGPS01000228.1 GCA_010084195.1 Terriglobia bacterium | reverse complement strand
CCCCCGACCGTAGCTGCCGAAAAACCGCTTCCCCCGCCCCCCCCACCACTCCTGCCTCCCGGCCCGAAAACTCCGGTAGACCTGGCCGCAGCAGCCGCCCGAGCCTTCGCGTTGCCTGAAGCCTTCATTCGGTCCGTTATGCGTGCAGAATCCGATTTCCAGCCGCATGCTCTTTCGCCCAAAGGGGCCATCGGCCTGATGCAACTGATGCCCGAGACCGCCCGCAGCCTGGGCGTCAATCCCCACGACCCGGAACAGAACGCCCTGGGCGGAGCCAAATACCTCCGCGAACTCCTGACCAGGTATGCAGGCAACCCCGACCAGGTTCTGCTCGCCCTTGCCGCCTACAACGCCGGTCCGGGAGCCGTCGAGAAATACCACGGCGTACCGCCCTACCCCGAGACCCGCAATTACATCTGGCGCGTTGTGAACCAGTGGGTAAAAGAGAATTCGCCCCGCTGACTGCGGGCACGGCAACCGAATCTTTTCTTAAAGATCCGCATCCATTAACGGGTATGGTATTTCAGGCCACAGCAAATGGCTTCGGGTTCGGCATGTTCGCCAGCGCATTTGGCGACAGCGGGCGGGCTGCAAGATCTTCCGCCCCGATTGCACGGACACCAGCCCTTCATTCGTGGGAGAATGAGTGTTCGCACCAGATGTCACCCGAACGTGCAGCAACGATTGAACCAGTCGTTCTTGAGCCGACCGTAATGGAACCCGTGGCCGAGATCTCGGAGGAAGTCCGCGAGGAACTCGTCCTGGTGGAACGCGCCCGGACCGGTGATGGCGCTGCGTTTTCGTCCCTGATTCGTCGATATGAAGGCAAAATCTTCCGCCTCGCGATGAACATCACCCAGAACCGCGAAGACGCGGAAGATGTTCTCCAGGAAGCTTTTCTGAAAGCCTACGAACATCTGGATCAGTTTCAGGGCAACTCACGATTCTACACCTGGATCGTCCGCATCGCCGTGAACCAGTCGCTCATGAAATTGCGGAAACGCAAGAGTGACCGCACGGTATCTCTCGATGAACAAATCGATACCGGCGAAGACACCGTAGTTCGTGAAATCGCCACCTGGGACCCGGATCCGGAAGTGCAGTTTTCCCGCGAAGAACTCCACAAGATCCTCAGCGGGGCCGTGGATGAACTGGAACCGATCTACAGAACTGTCTTTACGCTCCGCGATGTGGACGGTTTGTCGACGGAAGAGACCGCCGAAGCTCTCGAGCTGAGCGTGCCTGCCGTCAAGAGCCGCCTGCTTCGGGCTCGGCTGCAACTTCGCGAGAAGCTGACGCGTTTCTTCAAACGCAAAGGAGATGACGCCTTTGCTTACATGTAAAGAGTTTCTCGGAGAGCTGAGCGACTTTCTGGATGAGCGCACGCACCAGGAGATTCGGACCAAGCTGGAACGTCACCTGGCCGAATGTCCTAACTGCTGGGTGATCTGTGACACCACGCGCAAGACCATTAATTTCTATCAGGGCATGAAGGAATGCAGCATCCCTGAGGATGTGCATTCCCGCCTTATGGCAGCGGTGGAACGGAAGATGCGCTCCGAAGGCCAAGTCTGATTCCGACGGAAGCGGCATAGCGGGCAGCACGCTATTGTGGAGAGCGAACCCTCCTGATGACCCTTCTCCCGATCCAGCAAATCGCAGCCAAACTTGGGCTTGCCGATGAATACCTGGAGCCCCTTGGCCGAGTGACCGGCAAGATCCGGCTTGAGCTCCTCACCGACCCGAATTACACCCGCCAGGGCAAACTGATCCTGGTTACCGGCACCACGCCGACAACCGCAGGAGAGGGCAAGACCGTCACCGGCATCGGCCTGACGCAGGGTCTGGACCGGATTGGCAAGCGAGTGGTGATCACTTCGCGCGAGCCCTCAATTGGTCCGGTCTTCGGCATGAAGGGCGGCGGTGCCGGAGGGGGTCTGGCAAAAATTGAGCCTGCCGAGAAGATCAACCTCCACTTTCACGGCGACTTCCATGCCATCGCTGCGGCGCACAACATACTGGCAGCGCTTCTCGACACCCACCTGAATTCCGGTAACGCCCTCAATTTCGACCTCGACCAGATCGTCTGGCCCCGCACCGTCGACATCTGCGACCGCGCCCTGCGGCAAGTCACCACCGGGATCGGCAAAGGCAATGGCCCGGAACGCCGCGGGCGTTTTGTCATCACCGCCGCCTCCGAAATCATGGCGATCATGGCACTTGCCAAAGATCGGCAGGACCTCCGTGCGCGACTGAACCGCATCGTGCTCGGCTTCACTTCCGACGGCAAGGCCATCCACGCCGAAAGCCTCCACGCCACCGGCTCCCTGATGGCGCTGCTCAACGAAGCCATCCTGCCGAATCTCGCTCAGACCAGCGAAGGTACCCCGGCGCTGGTCCACATCGGCCCGTTTGCGAATATCGCCACCGGCACCAGTTCCGTAATCTCACAGAGAATGGGCCTGAAACTGGCCGATTATGTGGTCAACGAAGTCGGTTTTGCCTCCGATCTGGGTGGCGAAAAGTACTTCGACGTCGTGATGCGGACCTCGGGTATCGAACCCGCGGCAGCTGTCCTGGTGACCAGTGCCAAAGCGCTTCGCGAACAGGGTCAGGGTGAACTGCGGGCAGGCTTCGCCAACCTGGACAAGCACTTGTCCATCCTGAAGCGCTTCGGAGTTCCGGCAATCGTCGCCATCAATCACTTTCCGGGTGACGCAGGCAGCGACCTCGAAGCGATCGCCGCCCATTGCGCCGAACTCGGCACCACCAGCGCCGTCGCCGAGCCCTTCAGCAAGGGCGGAGCCGGATGCATTGACCTCGCCACGAGGGTGGCCGAAGCGGTGGATCGCGGAACTGCCGCGCCCAAGCCGGTCTACGAGCTCAGCCTTTCCCTCGAAGACAAGGTTCGTGCCGTGGCGCGCGAGGTCTACGGGGCCGAGGGTGTGGAATTCAGTGAATTAGCGACGCAGAAACTGGCGCAGTTCGCCGAGTGCGGCTTCGCCGGTTTGCCCATCTGTATCGCCAAGACGCAATACTCACTGTCTGATAATCCGAAGCTCCCGGGCGCACCCATGGGCTGGACGCTGCACGTAACCGATGCCGCCGTCAGCGCAGGAGCGGGTTTTGTTGTCATCCTCGCGGGCAAGATGCTGCTGATGCCCGGCATGCCCGCCAACTCCCGGGCCCACACAATTGACGTGGATGACGACGGCAATATTCTCGGCGTTTCTTAGCCCTGGGCCAGACGCCAACCACCACCGCATGAGTTTCTTTGCGACCTTTGCGCCTTTGCGTGCCAAAAAATCTCGCGCAAAGCGAGATGTGGGGTAACGATGTACTAGCTGACAGGCCAATGCCGAATTTCTGCGCCAGGCCACGACTGCCCCGAATCCCGGCCGTTCACTGCGCCTGGGGTCGCTAGCGAACGGTCGGGTACTTGATCCCCAGCTGCTCCAGATAGGTATCGAACTTCGAAGGATCGTAGTAAAACTCCTTCATCTTCGGTCGATACTCGTCCATGATCTTCTTATTCAGCCAGATGGCCGGCTTGTCATCAGGCCGCAACAAACTTTGGTATTTCGTGGTCTTCGTCTGGACGTTATTGAAGTAATCCCAGCTCTTCTTCACCAGTTCCGGATTCGTAATCAGATCCAGCAGCGTCATGGCCTGGACCTTGGCACCGGCAATCACACCTTTATGCGCAATCGGGGTTGCCATGGAAATCGCGTTGGCCCAATTGTGGCCGGGGCCACCGGGAATGTTCGACGGGTAGTTCAGGGTCACGGTCGGCACAACCCAGGAGATATCCCCGATATCGTCAGAACCGCCGCCGGTTGGCTGGGGGGCCGGACCACCTTCCGCCTCAGCATCTTCCACCGGCTTCGGCTTTCTGAGTTCTGGAATCTTTGAAGCCAGACCCCGCACCGGGACCTTCATCTCTGTCTGGAACGCCTTCGCCAGCTTCTGGTCGTCATCACTCCATTGCGGCAGGCCAACCTTTTTCATATTCTCGTACATGGCTTCGCCGATCGGCACGCTGAAATGCCCGGGCCAGGCCGTGCCCAGAACCCGCGATGTCCAGGTGGTATTGGTCATCATTGACGCCGCCTGCGCCATCGTGTCGCCAATCTGCCAGAGCTTCTTAATATTCTCGAAATCCAGTTCGCGATAGTAGTACCAAACCGAAGCGTTGGGCGGCACCACGTTGGGCTGGTCGCCTCCGTTCGTGATTACGTTGTGAACGCGGGTTGCGAGGCGCAGATGTTCGCGGCGGAAGTTCCAGCCGATATCCATCAGTTCCACCGCGTCCAGCGCGCTCTTCCCGCGCCAAGGTGCCCCCGCCGCATGGGCGCTCTCCCCCTTGAACATGTACTCCACAGAGACCAGACCGCTCGAAGTCGTCGGCCCGACCGTCACGTTCAGGTTGTTACCCACGTGCGCAAACAGGACAGCGTCCACGTCCTTGAACATCCCGGCGCGGACATAGTAAGCCTTCGCCCCCAGTTGCTCTTCCGCGATACCAGGCCAGAGGCGAATCGTACCCTTCAGGTGCTCTCGCTCCATCACCTTCTTCACTGCCATGGCCGCAATGATGTTGAGCGGCATCCCGGAATTATGGCCTTCGCCATGTCCCGGCGCACCCTCGATCAGCGGCGAATTGTAAGCGACACCGGGCTTCTGTGATGCCTGGGGGATATCGTCGATATCGGACCCCAGCGAGATTACCGGCTTGCCCTCACCCCACGACGCCACCCAGGCGGTCGGAATCCCGGCCACGCCTCTCTCAATTTTGAAACCTTCCTTTTCCAGAACCCCGGTCAGGTACTTCGAAGTTTCAAACTCCTGAAAACCCAGTTCGCCATAGCTGAACACGGTATCGGTCATCACCTGAGCCAGCTTTTTCATACTGTCAATCTGACCGGCAAGGTCCGCCTTCATGGCGACAGCTTTATCGACCGTCTGCGCATTCAGCGCGGCGACGAACATGAGGAGCGTGAGGAGCTTTTTCATATCTTGCAATTAAAGCACGGCACGGCGATGCTTTTCGAGGTCCGGCAGAAACCAGGTCAACAAACCGATTATCGGCAGAAAGGCGCACAGCCGATAGACAAAAACAATGCCGGAATGATCGGCAAGCCGCCCCAGAACTGCAGCGCCGATTCCCGCCATCCCGAAGGCGAAGCCAAAGAACAGGCCGGAGATCATCCCCACTCGCCCCGGGACGAGTTCCTGGGCATAAACCAGGATCGCCGAGAAGGCTGACGACAGAATCAGGCCGATGAAAACCGTCAGCACGGCGGTCCAAAAAAGGTTGACCCAGGGCAGCAGCAGCGAGAACGGCAGCACGCCCAAAATGGAGCCCCAGATCACGTACCGGCGGCCAATCCGGTCGCCCACCGGACCACCAATCAGCGTTCCCAGCGCCGTGGCACCGAGGAACAGGAACAAGTAAAGTTGCGACTCCCGAACATTCACATGGAAGCGGGTCATCAGGTAGAACGTGTAGTAGCTGGAAAGGCTGGCCAGATAGAAGTACTTCGAGAAAATCAGCGCCACCAAAATGCCAATGGAGACGAGAGTCAGGCGGGGCGACAGAGGGGCCACCTGCATTGGCGGGGCTTTCCTGGTTGCCCTCTCCGCCAAATGCGCTTTGTACCAGACACCGACTCGCCACAGGATGATGATTCCGGCAATGGCACCAACCGAAAGCCAGGCGATGCTTCCCTGCCCCCGTGGCACCACGAAGAATGCCGCCAGCAGCGGCCCCGAAGCAGTCCCCGCATTGCCCCCCACCTGAAACAAAGATTGCGCCAGACCGTGTTTGCCTCCCGACGCAGTGCGGGCCACACGGGCCGCTTCGGGATGAAACACAGCCGAACCCATGCCGATCATTGCGGCTGCCACCAGCAACATGCCATAAGTGGAGGCGGTAGACCACAGCAGCAAGCCGCAGAGCATGAACCCCATACCCATCGCGAGAGACCAGGGCGTGGGGCGCTTGTCGGTCAGATTCCCGATGACGGGCTGCAGCAACGAGGCGGTCAGTTGGTAGACCAGCGTGATCAGCCCGATTTGCGAGAAGTCGAGGTGAAACTTCGTCTTCAACACGGGATACAACGCCGTAATCATCGACTGATTCATGTCATTCAACAAATGACAGAGGCTGATGGAGAACAGCACGCCGAAGGCGGTTTTCGTGTGCGCGGACGACAAGATTCAGTGTAAGCTGCGGGAGAGCCAACCGCCCGAATTCGGACACTTCCTTTTCGGCATCGAACAGCGTCCGCAGTAGCAAGGCACCTGATTTCAAGCGGTTAGGCGGTGTGGCAAATGGTCCCGGACATGCAGGAATATCTCCGGTACCCATGCCCAGACTCGCGCTTTGCCTTCTGGTTTCCACGGTCGCATTTGCCGCGCCCGCCGATATCACCATCACGAATCCCCCCGAGCCACGCCTGGTCGGCCCGCTGCTGCGTCCCTTCCATTTCGAAAAGCGCATCGTGTCGAACCCCACCTTCCAGGATTCCCCGCGCCTTGAATCGCTGGTGAAAGCAGGGAATTTGTACCTGGCCGTCAATGACATGATCGCGCTCGTGCTCGAAAACAATCTCGATATCGACCTGCACCGCTACGGGCCGTTTCTGGCCAAAGAAGTCCAGCGCCGAACCGAAGGCGGGGGCTTCCTCCGCAATGTGGATACACCTGTTCTCGCAGGCCCGCAAAGCGTCAGCCTGGCCGGGGTCAATACGAACGCGAATGGCCTGGCCGGGGGCTCCGGCGTCGGGTCGGGGGGCGGCATCGTTTCCCAGATCGGTCCGGTGCCACCCAGCCTCGACCCGTCCATCTTCGCCAGCTACAACTTTGGCCACACCACTACACCGCTCACCAACACCCGCCTGAACCAAACCACCGCCCTCACCAACGACTTTCGCCAGTTTGTATTCCAGTATTCGCAACAGTTCATCACCGGCACCAGGGGTTCCTTCACCTACCTGAGCAACCGGAGCAAGCTGAACAGCCCGACTCCCCTGCTAAACCCCTCTACCTCCGGTTTCATCGACATCACCATCAACCAGAACCTCTTACAGGGCCGGAGCATTTCGGTGAACAATCGCGACATGGTGGTGGCGCGCAACAACCTGAAGGTGACCACGCTGCAACTCAAGCGACAGGTGGTCACCACCGTCTCTGCCACCCTGAACCTCTACTGGGATCTGGTCAGCTTCATCGAAAACCAGCACATCACAGAACGGGCGCTGCTGGCAGCAGAAAAGCTCTATCAGGACAACCAGAATCAGGCGCGCCTGGGCGCTTTGGCCCCCATCGAAGTCACGCGCGCCGCCGCCGCTGTTTCCTCCGCCCGGCAGGACCTGCTCATCGCCCAAACCAACGTGGCCCAGCAGGAAACCTTGCTGAAAAACGCCCTCAGCCGCAATGGGTCTGACAGTGTCTGGCTGGACAACGTCCACATCGTCCCGCTGGACCCGATTGTGGTGCCAACCTCCGCGAGTGCGCCGGTGGTAACGGATTTGATTCGGGAGGCCGTCGAAAACCGTCCGGAAGTGGAACAGACCCGTGTGAATCTGGAGAGCAACAAGATCCTCATCAAGGGGGACAAGAACGGTCTGCTGCCCAACCTGAGCGCCTTCGCCGAATTTACCAATAACGGTCTGGCGGGCGAACGGAACGCCCTCTACAACAATTGCTGCGGCTCGCCCGATGCCTACTTTGT
>RGPS01000227.1 GCA_010084195.1 Terriglobia bacterium | reverse complement strand
TCCTTGAGATCTTCATTGGAGCAATCATCCTTTTCTATTTCGGCGTGATGGAGCAATTTTCGGCGTTGAAGGTGATTACGATCCTGATGTTCAGTCTTCTGGGGATTGCGGGTTCTTACGGTGTGGCTTGGTTCGGTATCCGGGTGAACACTTTTGCCAACTCCCGCACGGCCTTCGCCAGCCTGACGGGTATGCCGTATCCCTGCTACGCGATTCCGCTGCGTGCCGGGATGAGCATCGGCATGGTGCTGATTTCCGTTGAACTGCTGATCATGCTTTGCATCCTCCTGTTTATTCCGGGCGACTACGCAGGGCCCTGCTTTATCGGCTTTGCAATTGGTGAATCGCTGGGCGCGGCGGCGCTTCGTGTGGCCGGCGGCATTTTCACCAAGATCGCGGACATTGGCTCGGATCTGATGAAGATTGCCTTCAAGATTAAAGAAGATGACGCGAGGAACCCCGGGGTTATCGCTGATTGCACGGGCGACAATGCGGGCGATTCGGTGGGCCCTTCGGCCGATGGTTTCGAAACCTACGGCGTGACGGGTGTGGCGCTGATTTCGTTCATTCTGCTGGCGGTTACCAGCCCGATCGTTCAGGTACAGCTTCTGGTGTGGATCTTTGTGATGCGCATCATGATGGTGGTTTCCTCTGCGGCGTCGTACTTCATCAATGAAGCGCTGGCGAAGGCACGGTACTCGCAGCTGAAGAAATTCAACTATGAGCACCCCCTCACGTTTCTTGTCTGGCTCACTTCCGGCATTTCCATCGGCCTCACTTATCTGGTCTCTTACTTCCTGATTCCCGACCTCGGGAACGACGGTACGCTCTGGTGGAAACTTTCGAGTGTGATCACCTGTGGCACGCTGGCCGGGGCGATTATTCCCGAGCTTGTGAAAATCTTCACCTCCACCGAATCCCGGCACGTTCGGGAAGTGGTCATTTCTTCGCGCGAAGGCGGGGCTTCGCTGAACATTTTGTCCGGCCTGGTGGCGGGTAATTTCAGCGCCTTCTGGCTGGGGATAGCGATGATGGGGCTGATGGCGGGCGCTTACTACTTCAGCATGATGGGGCTGTCGGCGCTGATGCTGGCTCCTGCGGTTTTCGCGTTTGGCCTGGTGGCTTTCGGCTTCCTCGGTATGGGGCCTGTCACTATCGCGGTGGATTCCTACGGCCCGGTCACTGACAACGCGCAGTCCGTTTACGAACTCTCGCTGATCGAAGAGATCCCCAATATCCGGCAGGAGATTCAGGCTCAGTTCGGTTTCACGCCTGAGTTTAGTAAAGCCAAAGAAAACCTGGAAGAGAACGACGGTGCGGGCAATACGTTCAAAGCTACGGCTAAGCCGGTTCTTATCGGTACCGCTGTGGTGGGTGCGACAACGATGATTTTCTCTATCATCGTCTCGCTGACCAACGGCCTGACCAGCAATCTCCAGAATCTTTCGATCCTGTACCCGCCCTTCCTGCTTGGCTTGATGGGTGGCGGTGCGGTGATCTATTGGTTCACGGGCGCTTCGATGCAGGCCGTGACTACGGGCGCTTATCAGGCGGTGGAATACATCAAGAAGAACATTAAGCTGGACGGCGCTACCAAGGCTTCGGTGGCCGATTCCAAAGCGGTGGTGGCCATCTGTACGAAGTATGCGCAGAAGGGCATGTTCAACATCTTTCTGGCCGTTTTCTTCGCTACCCTCGCTTTCGCTTTTGTAGAGCCGTTTTTATTCATCGGTTACCTGATTTCGATTGCGCTGTTTGGACTTTACCAGGCCATTTTCATGGCTAACGCTGGTGGCGCGTGGGATAACGCCAAGAAGATTGTGGAGACCGAGCTCAAGCAAAAGGGCACCCCTCTGCACGATGCCACAGTGGTGGGCGACACGGTGGGCGACCCCTTCAAGGACACTTCTTCTGTGGCGTTGAATCCGATTATCAAGTTCACGACGTTGTTTGGCCTGCTGGCAGTAGAACTGGCCGTGAAGCTGAACGAAGGCCAGGGGGAAGGTTCCTCTCTGACGACGTGGCTGGCCGCCGGGTTTGGACTGGTTGCCCTCACTTTCATTTACCGCTCGTTCTATGGGATGCGGATTACGCAGGAGTAGCGATCATAGCGATAGCCGCTATGATGCGTGTCTGGTACAGCGTGGCGATGAGCCTTCGCCCCTTGCGGCGACGGGATTGACTACGTACCACTGATCGAGATTTAACTGGATGATGACTCCCTGCGGGGCGTCGCGTTCGGTGAAGTCCCAGTCGAGCCGACCCGTGTATTGTCGTTGGCTGGCGGATCTCAGCGAAATGGCACAACTGTCGGTTGCGCTGGAGCAGGAAGTGAAGTGTTTGGTAGCGCTGTGACCGGGCCGGAGCGAGGTAACTGTGAAAACGACGCGGGGCGCCGAGCCACAGGAATGCTTGATGCTGACATTCGTCAGGGTTTGATCCGTGCAGTTGAGGACAATGACAACGCCCGGATGGCTATTGACCGCCATACCTGGACATGCGTTAAATATTGACAAAAATGATCACCTCGTTTGTAATTTTTTTGTGAATGTTCTGCAGGCGGCGCGGGCTGTGAGGTGTCGCACATGCGACCAGGCTGCGAATTGGCGGTTCCGGTACACTGGGAGAATATCCGATGACGCAACCCGCTATTCCTGAAGGGCTCACCTTTGACGACGTTCTGCTGGTTCCTGCGTGGAGCGACCTGCTCCCCACTGAAGCCGACACCCGAACTCAGCTGACCAAGTCGATTCCGTTGAATATTCCCATCGTGAGCGCCGCGATGGACACTGTAACGGAGTCGCATCTCGCGATTGCGCTGGCGCAACAGGGTGGGCTGGGATTTATCCACCGCAACATGACGATTGAGCGGCAGGCCGAAGAGGTGGACCGGGTCAAGCGCAGTGAAAGCGGCATGATTGTGGATCCGATCACCATCCGTCCGGACCGGAAGATCTCCGACGCCCTGGCGCTGATGGAGCGGTACCGCATCTCGGGCGTTCCGGTGACGCTGGAGAATGGCAAGCTGGTTGGCATTCTGACGAACCGGGATCTGCGGTTTGAGAACCGGTACGACATGCCGATTGCCGAGGTGATGACGAAGGACAACCTCATCACGGTGCCGGTGGGGACAACGCTGGATCAGGCGGAAGAGATTCTGCACCGTCACCGCGTGGAAAAACTGCTGGTGGTGGATGAGAACTACACGCTGAAGGGTCTCATTACCGTCAAGGACATTCAGAAGAAGCTGAAGTATCCCAATTCGGCCAAGGACGACCAGGGCCGGCTGCGGGTGGGCGCCGCGATTGGGGCAACGGGCGACTTTTTGGAGCGAGCGCAGGAGCTGGTCAGGCGCAAAGTGGACATCATTGCCATCGACACAGCGCATGCGCACAGCATTCGCGTCTTTGAAGCCGTGAAGGCAGTGAAGGCCTGGATGCCGAGTGTCCAGCTGATTGCGGGCAATATCGGCACCTATGAAGCGGCGCGGGGGTTGATTGATCTCGGTGTGGACGGGATCAAGGTGGGTATCGGGCCGGGTTCGATTTGCACAACACGGATTGTGTCGGGGGCCGGCGTTCCGCAGCTGACTGCGATTCAGGAATGCAGCCGGGCGGCACGAGAAGCCGGGATTCCACTGATTGCCGATGGTGGCATTAAGTTTTCGGGCGATGTGACGAAGGCGATTGCGGCGGGCGCGAATACGGTGATGATCGGGAGCCTGCTCGCCGGGACGGATGAGAGTCCGGGCGAGACGATTTTGTATCAGGGCCGGACGTTTAAGACTTACCGGGGTATGGGGTCTTTGGGCGCGATGTCGACAGGGCGGACGGACCGCTATGGTCTGGATCCGAACCAGAAGCTGGTGCCGGAAGGCATTGAGGGTCGGGTGGCTTCGAAGGGTCCATTGGCGGATTTGGTTTACCAGTTGGTGGGTGGGGTGAAGTCGGGGATGGGCTATTGCGGGTGCCGGACGCTGGAGGAGATGCATGAAAAAGCTCGTTTTATGCGAGTTTCTCCGGCTGGTTTGCGGGAGAGTCATGTCCACGACGTGATCATCACGAAAGAAGCGCCGAATTATCGTATCGAGTAGTAGACCCGATTCGATGTAGGTGCTATACTCGGTTTTCGCCTTTTCTTCGCTATTTGATTTTGGGCTTTCACAGGAGTTCCCCATGGACGACAAAGAGCGCGCACGCGTTTTAGAAGTTACTCTCGTACAGATCGAGAAACAGTTTGGTAAAGGCTCAGTCGTGAGACTGGGATCGAAGGACGCGATTCTCCCTATCGCAGTCATATCCACCGGGTCGATCTCGCTCGATGCTGCATTAGGCACGGGCGGGGTACCTCGGGGGAGAGTGGTGGAGATTTTCGGACCGGAATCCTCGGGTAAGACGACGATTGCATTGCAGGTGATTGCCGAGGCCCAGAAGAAGGGCGGGATGGCGGCATTCATCGACGTGGAACACGCTCTGGATCCGGCATATGCGCGGAAACTGGGTGTGGATGTGGACAATCTGCTGGTTTCGCAGCCCGATTACGGGGAGCAGGCTCTGGAAATTACGGCGGCGCTGATTGCGTCGGGGAGCCTGGACGTAATTGTGGTGGACTCGGTGGCGGCGCTGGTTCCGAAGGCCGAACTCGATGGTGAGATGGGCGATTCGCATGTTGGTTTGCAGGCACGGCTGATGTCGCAGGCGCTGCGTAAACTGACCGGTATTGTGTCGAAGTCGAAGACTTGTATTATCTTCATCAACCAGATTCGCGAGAAGATTGGCGTGATGTTCGGGAGCCCGGAGACGACAACGGGCGGGCGCGCGCTGAAGTTCTATTCGTCGGTCCGGCTGGACATTCGGCGGATTGCGGCGATTAAGGATGGCGACGTGGTGGTGGGCAACCGGACGAAGGTGAAGGTTGTGAAGAACAAGCTTGCGCCGCCGTTCCGGGAAGCAGAATTCGACATTGTGTATGGTGAGGGCGTTTCGCGCGAAGGCGATCTGATCGACCTGGGCGTGATGCACAGCATCATTGAGAAGTCGGGGTCGTGGCTGAGCTACAAGGGTGAGCGGATTGGCCAGGGTCGTGAAAATGCACGGCAGTTCCTGAAGGACAATACGGGCACGCGGCAGACGATTGAGACGGAGCTGCGGAAGGCTTTGGGGCTGATTCGGGAAGCGGCGAATGCTGGTCCGCAGGCTGCTCCGGCGGCTGGTGCGGGCGCGGCGGCTCCGGGTCCGAAGGTTGTTCCGGCGGCGGCTCCCCGGGGTCGGTAGGGGCGCGTGCAGATTGAAGGCGTCCGCTCCCTCGCGGACGCGGCTCAGCGTGAACTGTGGCACGCTTGCAGACGTAGTTCGGGCATGGTTCGAGGTCGGCATGGCGGGTCTCGACGTCTTTTAGGCTGCTCTTGGCATGGTTCCTGGGGATACCGGGGGAAGCGGAAGCTTCGGAGCCACGATTGGGAGTTGTCCCAGCCGTTGCGTTTGTAGAATCGGTCGTATTCGACGGATTCTCGGTATTTGATGGGTGCGATTAGTTGGGTGGGTGAAAAAAAGCAAAGCCATGGGCAAGCAGGGGTTTGTCTTCGGAGAGTTCTTTGCCGTACATAACAGATTGACAGAGCAGGAGTTCGGCTTCTTCACGGGCCTGCGCCTCGAGAGCCTTGCGTACCTGCCGGAGCTCTCGAGGCGCTTTTCTTTTTGTGCGATCATGCGGCGCGGCCTTCGCAGCGGGTGATGTGGGGGAAGCCCTGGTTTGCGTCGCGCCAGCTCTGAGCCTGGATTAAAGAGTAGAAATTGAGGATTGGCCGCTCCGGCTCGTCGGCTTCCGTCACGTCGATCTTGTGCAAAGTTCCCCGGACGTAGCATTGGAACTGGAACCTGCTAGCCACTCGCCAATCTCCCGTTCGGCGGTGGAGGCGTCCGCGACGCACGATAAGTGGCACCTAAAGCCCGAAGCCCAGAGGTCGGCTAATAAATTGGGTTCGCTATTAGCGGAGGGCGCGCCATATGGTTCATCACGTGAAGGACATGTCTGTGGTGTAACGGGTTGCCATTGAGAATCTGGTTGGGCGTGGATTGCTCGACGCGGAAAGTCTGACGATTCGGCCTGCCAGGGTGCTTCAAGATGCGCCGAAGGGCGATGCACGTGCGAATGCGTTTGAACGGTATCAGCAGAATCTTGATATGCTGGCGGACCGGGTTCGGGAGACTCGAGGCAGAGATTGAGGCGGCGCTGAACGAGGCGCTGTTGGCCGTCCGGCACTCTCAGGAATGATCATTACCTTTGACACTTCGATTCTCGTGCGAGCAACGACGACATCGAAGGGCCCGGCTCGGCGAGTCGTGAACGCAATGGAGTCAACTCCGAACATGTCATTTTTTTGTGTTCTTATATTGGGTTTTGTGTTCTTATATTGGCGGGGAAGTGGGCAAGGTACTCAGTTATCCGAGGATGCAGGCATTGTTCGGGATGAGCGCTGTGGAAATCCACGGACACGTCAAGTTTCTGCGCTCGATCTCACGAATCGTGGAACTACGCCGGGGGGTGCTGCCTGTGGTCTTGCTGGATCCGCACGATGATGCCGTTCTGTATACCGCCGTTAAGGCTGGGGCGGATGTCCTGTGGGTGATGGATCGGCATTTCCGCGGCGCACATGTGGTTGGCATTTGCGAACGGGAAAGATATCCGGATCATGGACGATGTGGAATTGCTGGAACTACCGGGTACGACGAAACAGGAACTGACGGTCTTGGACCAGCTGGATGAAGGAGGCGAGGTCCATTAGGCGGGTGGCCTGGTCGGGGGAGTAGGTTTGGTGGAGCTTTTTCGGGAGGACCAGCTGGAGGCGGTGGTGCTCCATCTCTCTTGTTTGGTCTTTGCTGATGGCGGGTTCCAGAGTCAGCAGGTGTTTGGTGTCGATGCGTTTGGCTTCGGCCAGAACCTGACGCCAGCGTTCCTTGCAGGTGCTTTTTACTCCCAACATGGTGAGAAGGCCGGCATCGACAGTTTGGTCGTGGTAGTGCCTGCCGCCGGGAAAGAGGAAGTCTGGTTTTGCTTTGCCTTCCGTGGCCGCAGTGCGGGAATGGAGGATCTTGTTGTCGGTGAAGACGACTTCGAGGTGGTTTTCGAGCGCGAGGCCGACTCGGGACTTTCTTCGGTTCAGGACGGAGAGAGCGAACTGGAGGAAGCCTTCGGTGTCTTCGGTAAAGCCCTGGGCGAGACGTTCTTTGAGGAGGTGCTTTTCGAGGGTTCGGAAGAGGATTTCTTCGCGTTCCATCCACGCCATGAGGGCGGCGTCAGGATCGTCCTGGGGGCTCAACTCGGGGAGCGTGGCGCGGGCGTAAGCGGAGAAGATGCGCGTGGTCGGGAAGGAACCGCCGAATTTCCCCAGCATGTTGTCGAGCCAGGCTTCTTCGGTGGTTTCGACGACGATGCCGAGTTGCTCCAGGATGAAGGTGGAGGCGAACTGGATGCGGTCCAGTTCGGTTTCGAGTTCGTCCCGGATGAGGAAGCCCAGGAACGCGGCCTCCGGGGCGCTGAAGAGCCAGCGGAGCTGACTGGCGATGGTGGAGCCGCCCCGCGCGATGATGACGAGGAGTCCGCCGTCGGGGCGCTTGGCGAGGACAAGGAGGTCGCCTTCGACAGCGGCCTGCGAGACGGCGGTGTCGGGGAAGTAGAGGCGGTGCTCGGTGCGGGATGGGTGGCGCAGGCGGGCGTCGTACCAGGTGACGGATGACTCCT
>RGPS01000226.1 GCA_010084195.1 Terriglobia bacterium | reverse complement strand
ATTCAGGCCGTCCCAGAGGGGTCACGATTGGGCGCGAAAAGGGGGTCACGGTTGGAAGCGAATTGACAGAGACGGTCCAGTTTTCTCATTTGTCCCCTCCGGCACGCCATTTCCTGAAAGGGATTCAGATCACGTCGTGGCCGGCCCAGACGATTGCAGGGAAGCGCAACTGCCCTGCATCGGCCGTTCTAGGCGTTCAGGCGCTGCAGCGCGACCCTGTCGCAAAGGACGACCGAACGGCTGGCCGCCGCCAGCTTGATGATGCCTTCTCTGGCGAACTGGGTGAGCGTACGTGATACCGTCTCTATCGTGAGGCCGAGATGGTCGGCGATGTCCGTGCGCTGCATCGGCAGTTCGAAGCGGTCCTCATTGGAAACGCGCCGGGCCATGTCGAGCAGAAAAGTCGCAACCTTCTCCTGGGCCGTCTTGCGTCCGAGCAGCATCATGTGATCGTGGGCGCGCTCGAGGCTGCGCATCATCGACGACATGACCTGATCGACCAGCGCCGGATCGTCATGAGCGAGCGTCTCAAAACGGCGGCGGCGGAACGCGACGACCGTGGCGACATCGACGGCGTCAGCGGAGAAACGATGCTTCGCTCCGGCTTCCAGGCCGAAAATGTCGCCTGCAAGCTGGAATTCGTCGATCTGGCGCCGACCGTCGTTCAGGAGTCTGTAGGTCCGCACCGTGCCCGACACGACCTTGTAGAAGAAATCGGCGGCATCGCCCTCGGCGAACAGTTCTTCGCCCTTGCCGAGGGTGCGTGCGACGCCAACCGGTCTGGCGGCCACGGCATTGCTCTGGCGGGGTATCGCGGTTGCCCCCTTCATGACGATGGCGGCGGCGGTCGGCAATCTGAGGCTGTTGGCGGCTGTGTAGGCTTGCATCGAACCCTCCCCGATTGAAGTCACTGAGCGGGTTCTGGGTAGCCCGCGTGCCGGGGGGAGGCCATTCGGGTAAAGAACTAGGGGATTCTACGTATATGGAAACACTCGCACCCGAAGGTCTGTGAGCGGCCGCAGAGCCAATCCGATTTGGCGCACAGTCGTGAAGCGGATTGGTCGGCCATGGCTGGTGGTGGCATCGGACCGAGCTCGGATCAGTCTCAAGTTGCCAGTGCCGAACGAATGCTCTCGACGAGGATGCCGTCGGACAGGGGCTTCTCGAGAACGGAGCCGATTCCCGCCATTTCCGCGAAGCGGTGTAGCTGCTTGTTGGCGCGACCTGTGATCAGGATCGCAGGCAGAACCACATCCCGCGCCCTCAGGGTTTCCATCAGCTGCAGTCCGTCCATGCCCGGCATGCGGTAGTCCACGACAAGGCAGCCGCTCCGCGGCAGATTGCCGTCAGCCAGCAGCGCCGCCGGCCCATCGTACAGACGGACGCTCAATCCCTCCACTTCAAGGGCGAACTTGAAGGAACTACGGACCGCGGCATCGTCTTCGACGATGAGAACGGTCCCGGACTTCTTCGGCATGTTCTCGGCTTTCCCGGTTGGTTCTGCGAACCCACCAGTTTTGCCTATCAGGCCGGTGCGCCGTGCGACTTGATTCAGCGCAAGGTACCCACGGCGTGCGGACCGCCTACGCTGCACCACCGTCGAGTAGCACCATGCGAACCAGCTCGGAAAGGCTTTCTGCCCGCATCTTGGTCATGACATTGGCGCGGTACACTTCCACCGTGCGCGCACTGATTCCCAATTCAAAGGCGATGATCTTGTTGGGCTTGCCTGCGACCAGGCCGTCAAGCACCTCCCGCTCCCGCACGGACAGGAGATCCAAACGTGCCTGGACCTCCGATCGACGCGCTCTGCTCTCGGCGTCTTGGGCGTGACGGGTGAGGGCCGACTGGATCGCATCGAGGAGGGCCTTGTCGTCGAAGGGCTTCTCGATGAAATCGACAGCACCTGCCTTCATGGCCGCCACCGCCAGGGCAACATCGGCAGACGACACAGCCGTCCTGCACGCCCGGAAGAGCGGCGAGGAAGGCGACAGCTGATTCGTGCACTCGCACCGCGAGCCCCGCCGTGCTGAGCAGAAATGCCAGAGACTGACGCACGTCGACGTCATCGTCGATGACATGAACGACCTGGCTATTCGGCAAGGGTCGGTTCCTCTTCTGGTCGTGCAACGCGCAGCGTGAAGCGGAAAATCGTGCCGCCCGATGGCCTCGCATCGGCCCAGATCCTTCCGCCGTGGGCTTCCACTATCGTACGGCAGATCGACAGGCCAAGGCCCATTCCCTTGCGCTTGGTGGTCACGAACGGCTGGAAGAGACGCTGCCGTACCACCAAGGGAATTCCGGGGCCATTGTCGTCCACCCGAACCAGCACGCCTTCCGCCTGCGCCTCCGCACTAATCTCAATGATGCCGCCATCGTGCATCGCCTCAATGGCATTGCCGATCAGGTTGGTGAAAACCCGCTCCACTCGACCCGCTTCCACAGAAACTTCCAGTCCCGCCTCAATCCGGACCCGGATCTCCACACCCTGGTTGTCCGCATTCGAGATCTGCGTATCCACCGCGGCTTCCACCAGCTCACTCAACCGGCAAACCTCCGGCGACTGCGTTCGACCGCGTGACACATCCACCAGCTGTTGCAGCATATCCTTGATAACCCGCGACGAACGGTAGATGTTGCCCGCGATCCGCCGCATCTGCACAGGGTTCAGTTCGCCGTCAATCATCATCTCCGCGCCACCGTAGATCGAAGCCAAAGGGTTGCGCAAATCGTGCACGATGGAACTCGACAGACGCCCGATCGTGGCAATTTGTTCATGCTGGATTAATTCTTCGCGCGCATCCTGAATGGACCGGCACATGGCGTTAAAGGTTCGTGCCAGACGCCCCAGTTCGTCGTCATCGCCTTCGGTCACCCGCGCTTCATACTTTTGCTCGGTAATTCGGGCGGCCGCCTGGTCCAGTTCCTCAATCGGTTTTAGCGCTCGCCGGGCCAGGAAAACCGTAATGCACAGGCCCGCGAGCGTCGCCACCAGCCATGTCAGGCCCAGCTTCACCCGAAGCGAGTCGATATCCCGCCGGATCGCGTCAAAGTTGTGGACAATCAGCAAATCCCCACCCTGTGTTCCCGCCAGGTTTCGCAACGGTGTCCCCAGCACCGCGTATTCCCGGTCGCCCAGGTCAAGATGCGTCAGGCCCTTGCCGCGTTTGTACTGCACGGCGATACGGGCCGTGTTCTCCGTCGAAAGCGTCGTCGCGACTGGCCTGGTGCCCTCCAGAAAGACGAAGTCGCTCCCGCCGGTCTGCGCCTTGAGGTCTTTCACTACGCCGTCTTCAACAGGAAATCCCGTTACCAGCACCTTTAATAATTCCATGGCGCCGTCCGTCTGCACGTAGACCGGCGTGACGACAAACTCAAACAGCCGCCCGTCCTGCATGGCAAAACCGGTGGACTGCGCAGGGAACCGGGGCAGCGCATCCCGCACCACCTGCAGATTCCGGGTAAAGTTCCGCCCCCCGGCTCCGGCCACAATGTCGCCCTTGCCATCGGTTACAAAAAAAAGTGCCTCAAAGAGAGAAATCCGCTTCCACATCTCATCAGCCGTATCCTGAATAGTCGCCCGGTCATTGGTTTGAAAGGCGGCCCGGACGTCTGACATAGTGCTCAAAACCAGGCTTATGGAACGCAGCATTTCGGTCCGCGCACTCCACAACGATTCGTAAGCTTTGAAGCTGTTCTCCAGCTCGGCGTCCAGATTCCGGACCAGCGTGGCCTCCGCCTGCTCCTGCACGAAATGCCCGGCCACAATCAGCAGCAGCAGCAACGCCGCTGCCGTAGAAAGGCTGATTTTCCAAACCAGAGAAAATCGACGCACCTGTCAGTTCCTCGCACCAGGGTAGATGATCTTGTCATCGGAAGGGGGGCCATACTCTTTGCCGTACTTGTCTTTATGGGGTGTGGACAGGTAGCCGGCCTCAGAAACAGTGACCGGTGCCAGTTTGTGCGCCTCGTCCGTTACCGTTACTTTCTGCGTCGCCGCCTGCATTGCCTGCTCGCTCGAACGCTCGTGAAAGACGTTCAATTCGTAATTTCCAGGCGGCACATCCAGGGCCCACGAGCCATCTTTTTTCGTCGTCGTGAAGTACGGCGTATTCAGCACCACAATCACCGCGCTCATGGTGGGGTGGATGTTACAAAATACCCGGACCACGCCGGCTTTGCTGAATTTGACGGCTCTGCTCGTCCCCGGCGGGTACAGGCCCACATCGAACACCTGGCCGTTGTAGCTGGAAAAGGCGTTGTGGAAGATCGGGTCGAAGTTCGGGAAATCGACGGTCGTCCCCGTCATGATCGTCAGGATGTGGGGGAGGAAGGTCTTATTTCGCTGCGTGATTATCACCTGCGCCGGAACTGCAGGGAGGGAGGTTGCACCCACCGGACGTAGCGAAACCACAATGCCCGAAAAATCGCGAAGCTTCATCACCGCGGCAGCCCTCGAATCGCGGACCTCCACCTGGCCGGAAACCGAAGCTCCCCAAAGCGCCGCAGCTGCCAGGCTAAAACAGGTAAGCAAGCGCCAGATCATAGTGGTTATTGAGCCGAAGTCCGTTGTTTATATAGAGAGTGCGGTTCTGCGAGGCTTCGATCGCCACCAGAACGTTGGGTGCCAGCTTATAGATCAGGTTGCCGGCGTAAGTCATATTCTGACGTATGCTGCCCGGCAGCAGATCAGCCGCCCGATTCAGCTCCGCACCACCGTAGCTGTGGAACGAAAGCTTCGGAGTCGTGAAATACGTGAACTGACCCCACATACCGGTAACGTGCACCGGGATCACGCGGTTCCCGGCCAGAACCGTGAAGCCCTGCCGCAGCGCCCCCAGACTTGCTGCATTTTGGCCCCTGAAGTAAGCGCCGGTGAATTCGAACTGGCGAATCGGTTTCGCACTCCAGTCCAGCGTAAACAGCTTTGAGGGTACCGATACTCCCGCCACATGACTGGCAGAAAAGTGGTAGCCCGGTGCCAGCTGGTAGCCCACGTCATCATTACCGCGGTAGAAGTTGAATCTGCCCTGCCAGCCCGGGCGCGCCCTCTCCAGGGTTGCCGCAATCGCTGCGGGGGTGCTGGCCGGTGCCTGGTCCAGGGTTTGAAATACGCCGACTTCCGCCTTCACGCCGCTCGACTCAGTGAACCGGAACCGCTGCTGGATTCTGACCTGCGGCTGCCAGAACCACAAATTGCCCGCTGCGCTCAGCGGGGCCAGGCCAATCTGCGCCAGAGTCGAAGGTTCCCGCGGCGCAACAATCGGCTTATCCTGCCCTGCCGTGATCGTTGTGTTCTTCCAGATCAGGTCCACCGTCGCCAGCCGAATTCGAAACAGGTTCCCGTTCGGCGTGGCCACCCCACCCCAAAAATCCATATAAAAAGACCCTTCGGCTTTACCGCCCCCCGGCAGCGCCGGACCGTGAAAGCGAAGTCCCAGAACCGTCTGGCGGAAGCTGCCTCCCGTGTTGGCCTGGCCCCGTGCCAATGCCGCCGTTACCGGGTTCTGCAACGTACCTCCGAACTTGCCGTTGCTGAAAGCGTTGAAGACCAGCATCCCGGTCAATTCCACCGGCATCCTCTGCGACGCGCCTACTTTTGCCTGCGCCAGTTCCTCCGTCCGCTTTTCCTGAATATCCAGACGTTCCGCTACCGAGGGTGCCGAAGATGCTAAAGCTGCCGAAGGTTCCCCCGCAACCGCGTCCGGCTTTTGCTCCACCTGGTTTTGATCAACCTGAGCCTGCGCCAACTCGCCCCGCAGCTTCCGGATCTCATTCTGTAATTCCAGATTCTGCTTCTCCAGCCGATCCAGCCGTTCCAAAATTGCTGCAGCCGAACTACCCCCCACCGGACCCTGGCTGGTCTGGGCCGAAAGCTTTCCAGTGATCAGCGTTCCCATCAGGACAAGCGGAGCAAGATAGCGCATCAACATAGCATTTTCTCCAGTGTACGGCGAACCTCTGCCGGAGAATAGGGCTTCGCGAAAAAGGCGTTCGCACCGTGCGCCAGCGCCCGTTTGGGTAACAACGGATCGCTGTCCCCGCTCACCATCAGCACTGGCAGGCCCGCATATCGCGGATTGCCCCGCAACTGATCGATCAGTTCGAAACCATCCTGCCGCTGCATGTGCATGTCCGTCACAACCGCAGCAATCTCGGTTGCTTCGTCGGCCACCACCGACAGTGCTTCCTTTACCCCCCGAACACTCCAGGCTTCGAGGCCGCGCATCGATTCCAAAGCGGTCTGCAACGTAACAGCGCAGACCTCACTGTCTTCCACAATCAGGATGATTCGTGACATCGGGAGCGCTTCCTAAGGGAGAAACCGATATCCCACCTTATGCAAGGTGATGAAATATCGCGGCGCAATCGGATCAGTTTCCAGTTTCTGTCGCAACCGAACGACATGCGCATCTACCGTCCGCGTATTGGGAAATGACTCATAGCCCCAAACAGAATTTAGAATCATATCTCTCGACAATGGACGATCCGGGTTCTGCAGGAAAAACGTCAGCAGGTTGTACTCGGCCGGCGTAAACTTCACTTCGGCACCCTTCTTGCGGACCACCCGGCGTTCCAGATCCACTTCCACATCACCAAAGCTCAGAATTTTTTGCGGCTCGGACGGGGACCGCCGCAGGACGGCGCGAACCCTCGCCAGGAATTCCCTGGTCCCGAATGGCTTCACAATGTAGTCATCGGCACCGATCTCCAGCAGCAGGACCTTGTCAATTTCTTCGCCGATGGCGCTCAGCACAATAATCGGCGTCTGCACGCCGGACGTCCGCAGACGCTTACAAACCTCCACCCCACTGAAGTCAGGAAGCCGCAGGTCCGTCACAATCAGGGCCGGTTTGGCCATCACTGCCTGATCCAGGCCGCTCTTGCCATCCGCCGCGAGAATCGCCCGAAAGCCTTCCGTCTCCAGCAAAACACCGATGGTGTCGCGGAGGCTTTCGTCATCATCGATTACAAGAATAGTTTGCACTGGCATGGCGATTTTAGCGCGTGTGGCGGGTCCAAATGAGGTGATCTCGCCACGCCGCAGTCTTTTTACAACAGTTTTACACCTTGGATACGGCCACCACCACAACATAATGACAGCAACAGCTTCCCCAAAACAGGCGTAGCATAGTAAAAGAGCTTCAACATGACCATCGTAGTCCGATCCTTTGCCGCAGTCTGCCTCCTGGCTGCCACCCCGTGCGCCTTCCCACAATTTGGCGGCCAGTACCCGCAAGGCGGACAATATCCCCAGGGCGGTCAGTACCCGCAAGGCGGACAATATCCCCAGGGCGGCCAGTATCCGCAAGGTGGTCAGTATCCCCAGGGCGGTCAATACCCGCCCGGCACTGTCTCCGGCCCCATGGGGGTCCCCATCAGCATGCCCGGCATCCACCTGCCGAAGCGAAAAGGCAAAGACGGAAGCAGCACCGTCACCAAAGTCATCGTCCAGTCCATCGATGGAACCCTCCGCCGTATTTCGGAAAAAGAACTCCTGCTGCAGGTCTCCACTTCCCGTACCCTCCGCTTCCGCCTCATCGCCAAAACCGAATTCCGTGGCAAAGACGGCAAGCCCGTCCGTGATTCCCTGCTGAAACCAGGCGATCGCCTCACCATTGACACCAGCCCGGATGATCCCGAAACCGCCGTCCACGCCACCCTGATCCGCCCCGGCAGTCCCGCCGAGCGCGAAGCCGCAGGTGTCCCCGTCGATCCCGCCAAAATCTCCGTCCCGGCCGCCGGCGATCTCGGCAAATCGC
>RGPS01000225.1 GCA_010084195.1 Terriglobia bacterium | reverse complement strand
ACCCAGGCCAGCGCCCACGGGCCGGACTACGGTTACCTCTGGTGGCTGAACACAAAGGGAAAACAGTGGCCCAGTGCCCCAAAGAGCAGCTTCGCCGCCATCGGCAATGGCTCCAATATCATCTGGATCGACCCGGAACACGATCTCGTCGTCGTCTGGCGCTGGCACGGACCCTTCATGGACGGTGTGATCCAGCGCACGCTGGCCGCTATTCTGGATAAATGAAGTTTCTTGCTGTTCTCGGAGTTCTGCTCGTGGTTTCGATTCCCGCCGCTGCCGGAGTGGTTACCTTTACCTCTTCCTCGGCCTTTCAGGCTTCAACCTCCATCACGAACGCAGAAGATTTTGAAGGTTTTACTCAGGGCTTCCTGACCAACCCGTTCACCACCCACGGAATTCGCTTTGAGCAGTTGCCAGGCGGCCACCCGAACGTTATTCCCTACATTTCCAACGCCGGGAACCTCGGTAACGCATTCGAACCCACCTCGAAGACGCTGGATGGTAATGGCGATGAGAACTTTCTGATCCAACTGGCCAGCGGTGCAAGCTTTACCGCCATCGGTTTTGATGTCGTTACCAACCAGTACGGGGCTCCGGTCGTCTCGCTCTACGATGTTTCGAGCGCCCTCATCGGCAGCTACACTCTGACGCAGGCCCCCAACACCCTGGGTTTCTTTGGTGCTACCTCCACCACTCCTATCGGCAGTGTCACATTTATCGTAGACAGGGGCTGGCAGGAGAATACGGCTCTCGATAATATCGCCATCGGAACTGCGATCCCTGAACCCGCCTCTGGTGCGATTTTCGCCGCTGCCCTGGCTGTGCTCGCCGGCTTGCGTCGGCGTTCCTGTTCTTAAACCGACCATCACCAGCACCTTTCTGACTGCCAACGGCGATGAGAACTTCCGGTTCACACTCGCCAACAGCGCGACCATCACCGCCATCGGCTGCAACATCGTCACGAACCGTTACGCCGCCGGTACTAACACCGCGTTCATTACCCCGTCACACGGAAGCCCTAAAATCCCACTATGCTCCTCCGGTTGGCCCCTGTATTCCTGGCTATTTGTCTCTCCGCTCCATGCGCAGTCGTCAGTCAGTACGACACTGTTGCCCCCCTCGTTCTGGACGGTCGGGGCTGGTCCACGCAGGTCACCCTCGTCAATCTCGGAAAGGTGGATGCCCGCATCCTGCTCAATTTCTCCACCTCGCGCGGCTACGCTGAGCCGTGGAAGATCGGCCTCTCGGTGACCCCCGGCGGCCCGACCTCGGGAAACACCGTCGGCGAGGCCTCAGTCTCGGCCATCATCCCGCCGGGTGCCATTCTTACCGTGGAATCCACCGGCACCCCCGAAGCGCTCACCCGGGGCTACGCCCGTCTCATCGTGATCAACAACGTCTCGGTGGGCGGAACTGCGATTCTTACCAGAAAGGCGGACGGGGCCATCGCTCAGGCATTCACCCTGCCGCTTTCCCCGGAATCGGAGAGAAAATCCAGCCTTCCGCTGGTGCTGAATGAGGAGGCCGGTCGCAACACGGAGCTGGCCTTCAGCTCAGACTCCAGCTATACCCGCGTCGATCTCACGTTCCGCGACCCCACCGGGCTCATCATCCTCGAAGATTCGGTCCTGTTCGACTCCATTACCCAGCTCTTTGTCCCCATCGCCGAAACCTGGCCGCAGTTGAAGAACTTTCGGGGTTCGGTGGAATGGGTTCCCTCCTGGCCCGGTCTCGATATCTACGAAAATCAGTACCTCTCCAGTGCCGCAGTCCTCACCCGGAAAGGTGCTATCGAAGCCATCGTCGGGGCCATGACCCTCCCGGACAACCAAACCAAGGCCCGCCGCCATTAAAATTGGCCGCTTCCGGGTGAAACCCTTACTTTCGTTTACAACATTTCTGGACCGTACTGTTTTATCGTGTTAGATTCAGGTTTGGACCCTATCTTGACAGGCCACACCTGCGCTCTCCTGCTCCAGACCAGCCTTCTGGACCTCATTAAGAGTGGCTCGGCCCTCGCCAACGCCATTCTCGTCGTTCTGGTCATCTTTTCCATCGCCTCGTGGACCATTGTTTTTTCCAAGTGGTCTGCGCTGGGGGCGGCGAAAAACGGCAATTCCCGTTTCATCCGGGCGTTCCGAAAATCGAACACGCTGGAAACCGCAGTGGCTACCTGCGAGCAGTTTCGCCCGGCACCGCTGGTCAACGTTTTTGAGGATGGTTACGCCGAGGTTTCCCGTCAGGTGAAGGCTCGTGGTGGCGTCGGTAACCGCGAAGCCATCGCCCGAACCCTCCAAATTGCCACCAATCAGGAGCTTGGCCATTTGGAGCGCAATCTGAGCTGGCTTGCCACCACAGCCTCCGTTTCGCCGTTTATCGGCCTCCTCGGCACGGTGATCGGCATTATTCGCGCCTTCCAGAACCTGGGAGCCGCAGGCAGCACCAGCCTTGCTTCTGTCGGCCCCGGCATCGCTGAAGCTCTCATTGCTACCGCCGCCGGCCTTTTTGCGGCAATCCCGGCCGCCATGGCCTACAACCATTTCGGCCACATCCTCCGCGAACTAGGCTCGCAGATGGATGATTTTGGCCTTGAATTCCAGAACCTGATCGAACGAAGTTTCGGAGAATAGCAGAAGATGGCGATCAGCGTCGGTGGCAGCGGTGGAAGACGAGGACGCGGTGCGCCGCCCCTTGCCGAAATCAATGTCACCCCCTTTGTAGACGTTGCCCTCGTACTTTTAATCATCTTTATGATCACGGCGCACGTCATGGAGTATGGGATCGAAATTGCGGTTCCCAAGACCCAGACTGTGGAAACTACCACCAAAGAGCTGCCGATAGTATCCCTGTCGAAAACGGGGGATCTCTATCTGGGTAAGGCGGAAGTCAACATCAACAAGCTGGCCGACGAAATTCGCAGCCGTTATCCAGGCCAGGAAGCAGTCTTTGTTCGTGCGGACGGCCAGACGAAATACGAAGTGCTCGCTCAGGTACTGGCCGCCCTCGGCAAAGCCAAACTGGCCGTAAACCTCGTCACGCAACCAGACTCGGGAGGCCGATAGAGTGAGCACAGCCACTTTCGACCAGCCGCGCGAACCCCTCGGGAGGCCCCTGGCGGGCTCCCTCGCGACTCACCTGGCTATCGTTGGTGCCTTTGCGCTTTCCGGTTATCTGAATCTTCGGGATACCTGGGGTGCGCCCCACGCTTCCAGCGGTGCGGTGGGTGTGGGACTGGTGCAAACGATTCCGATTCCGCGCAATGAAGGCCCCACCAACCCCCTCGCCAACGACACCGACAACCTGGCACCGCAGGAACCAGCGGAAGCGAAGCCCCGGACGAAGGTCAAGGTCCCCGAAGAGGGTATAGCCCTCCCGGGCAAGAAGAGCAAAAAAGCACCGAGGCCCGCACCCGCAGCCTACAAACCGATGCAGTATCAGACCAATCAGGTCTATTCCAAGTCCGGGCAGGCTGCCAGCACCCCGATGTTCGGCATGGCCGGGGCCGGAGGCATCGATATTGGCCCCGCGTCGGTCCTGGGCAATCGTTTTGGTGCCTATGTGACGCTCATGCGCGACCGCATCGCACAGCACTGGGCCACCGCTGATGCCCGCGCCACACCCCAACAGAAGTGCGCCGTTACTTTTACCATCGCGCGCAATGGAACCGTTACCAATGTCCAGGTGTCCAAACCCAGTGGGAACTACCTTTTGGATACCTCCGCCAAACGCGCCGTCATCGACGCTAACCCGCTGCCGGCCCTGCCGCAGCAGTTTGATAAAAACGAGGCAACCGTGGAACTCTGGTTCCAGCTGAACAAATGATGCGCAAACTTCTCCTTCTGATTCCCGCCCTTCTCGCCACCGTTCTGGTTGGTGTTGTTCAAATTGGCCTGGCACAAAACACGGACATCACCTCCTGGATCAGCGGCCAGGGAGGCAAGCCCGCGCTCGCCGTCACGGAATTTCGAGGCTCCGGCACCCAACCGTTCATGGGGGCTTTCAACAGCACCCTCTTTAGTGATCTCCAGAGCTCCAGCGTCTTCGAAATGAAGTCACGAAGCCTGTTCCCCCTGGCCAATCCACAGCGCCCGGAAGACCTTCGCCAGGAAGATAACAAACAGGGCTACGCTCTGCAGGACTGGTCGGGTGCTCCCGTGGGGGCCTCACACGTTGTCTTCGGCTACTCGGCGGCAGTCAACGGTGTCCTCGTCCTCTACGGCTACGTCTACGATGCCCGGCAGACGGATATTCAGGCTGCGCAACTCCTGTACGGTCGGTATACCGGCACCCTGGATGACGCCGGCGCCATCAAGACCGCGCACGAATTTGCGAACGACATCATCCAGAAGTTCGGGGGCACCGGCTCACTCCTCGGCAGCCGGATCTACTTCGTCTCCAACCGTTCCGGCAACCAGGAAATCTGGACCATGGACTGGGACGGCAACAACCAGAAGCAACTCACCAACCTGAAGTCTATTTCCATCACCCCCGGTATATCCCCGGACGGCAGCCGTCTCGCTTTCACCACCTACGCCCGGGTTTCGCCCCGCATCATGGTTCTGAACACGGAGACCGGGCGTCCGCAGCCTTTCTATAACCAGGAAGCTTCGCTGAACACGACGCCGAACTTCTCCCCCGACGGCAAGCTGCTTTACTACGCCTCCACCGCCAGCGGCAGTTCGCAAATCGTGGTTGCGGGAGCCGATGGCCAGGGTTTCCGCCGGGTCTCTCATCGCAATGCCGTGGAAGTGGAACCCAAGGTGAACCCGAAGAATCCGGGTATCCTGCTCTTTGTGTCCGGCCCTGGGGCGCAGCAGATTTACCGCATGAATTCAGACGGCGCTGCGGTGGAGCGTGTCACCAACGGGGAAGGCGAAGCTTCCAATCCTGCCTGGCACCCCGATGGGCAGCACATCGCTTTCTCGTGGACCCGAGGGTACGCAGCGGGCGACTGGAACGTTTTTGTCATGGACGTAGGTACAAAGCAGTATGTCCAGTTGACTCACAGTGAAGGAAAGAACGAAAATCCCACTTGGGCACCTGATGGCAGGCACCTTGTTTTCGCCTCCAATCGCAGCGGACGAACCCAGCTGTATACAATGCTGGCAGACGGTACCCAAGTGAAGCAGTTGACTCAGCAAGGTACCAACAAATACCCAGTGTGGGGTTCTAAATAAAAAAATGACGACCAAAGTCTCCAGCAACGCTTCCTCCCCTGTTCGCTCAACCCGTTCCGCAACGTCGAAATGGGTCGGCATTTCCTTGACGATGTTGCTTCTGGTAGCTGCATCAGGCTGCAAGAAGAAGGTGCCGGTGCCGCCACCGCCTCCGCCCGTCGCTCCGGCGGCAGTGGTAACGCCGCCAGCCCCCGCGAGGGCCAATGTAGCCGAGTTTGTGGCCGAACCAGCCACTATTGAACGGGGGCAGTCCGCCAATCTTCGGTGGGCAGTCACTGGCTCGAATGACGTAGTCATCGATAACGGAATCGGCACGGTGCCGGCCAATGGGTCCCGCACCGTGCGTCCGGCGGAATCCACCACTTATACGTTGACGGCCAATGGTCTCGGCGGCACCGTGACCAAAACCGCCCGTATTGTTGTTACCGCGCCGCCTCCACCTCCACCTCCTCCCGCCCCCGCTGTTGACCGCCGGGGCACCGTCGAATCCCGTATCCAGAGCGATCTGAAGGACACGCTCTATGACTACGATTCGAATAACATCCGCGATGACGCCCGTGCCGCTCTCACAGCCAACGCCGACGCCCTGAAGCGGATCTTTGCCGACTTCCCCAGCGCCACCATCGCAGTGGAAGGCCATTGCGACGAACGTGGTTCCGCCGAATACAACCTGGGCCTGGGTGATCGCCGCTCCAACTCGGCCCGCGACTTCCTGATCCAGCTCGGCATTCCGGCTGAAAAGCTCAAGCCGATCAGCTACGGCAAGGAACGGCCGCAATGTACCGAGGCCAGCGAAGGCTGCTACCAGAGCAATCGGCGTGCACACTTTGCTTCTGGTCAGTAAACTAGAGGCTAGATGCACATCCTACGCCCCACCGTCCTAATTGCCATACTCTTCGCTGGTTCCTGTTTGGGAGCCAGCAAAGAGATCATGGAACTGCAGCGCGACATCGCGCAACTTCAGTCGCAGATGCAGGCCCTGCAAAGCAGCCAGGATCAAAAACTGGCTGCGATCCAGGCTCTGGTCACCCAGTCGCTTGATGCTGCTGTAAAGGCCAATACTTCGGTCAGCGTCCTGGCCGCCACCGTGAACCAAACGCTGGAGCGTGAGCTTAAGACGCAGATGACGCCCGTGGCCGGGCTTGCGGCCAAAGTCGAGAACACCAATAACGATGTGGCCGAGGTCCGCAACTCTGTGGCGGACCTCAACTCGTCCATGAATAAGATTCTCCAGCGCCTCGGTGATATCAACGACGCGATCAAGGTTCTGCAGGCTCCGCCGGCCGCTCCGCCGACGGCTGCCAACGGTGGCCCGCCACCCGTCACGCCTCCCGCTGAGACCATCTTCGGCAACGCGTTCCGCGATCAGAACGGCGGCAAGCTCGACCTGGCCCTCTCCGGCTACTCCGACTTCCTGAAGTTCTATCCCGATGACCCGAATGCCCCCAAGGCCCAGCTCAACATCGGCGAAATCCACCGCCAACAGGGCAAGCTGGAACTGGCTGCCCAGGATTTCGACGCCATCATTGAGCGCTACCCGGCCAGCGACATAACGCCCGATGCGTACTTCATGAAGGGGATGTCCCTGAAGGAAAGTGGCAAGAAGACCGATGCGATTGCGACATTCCGTTCGCTGATCGCCAAGTACCCCCGCAAGGACCAGGCGTCCCAGGCAAAGGACCAACTCCGTACCATGGGCGTCAGCCTCACCGCGCCGCCTGCAGCCCCTGCAAGGCGCAAGAAGTGAAACCAGCCGCTGTCGCGCTCGCAAGCCTGATCGCGGCATCTCTTTTTGCCGGCGAATTCCCCAGAGAGTTGAACGCTTACCCCGGGAAGACGCCCAAACTCGACGGGGTAATCTCCCCCGGCGAGTACGCCGACGCCACAAAGTTCGACAACACCGGCTGGACCAACACCTTTTCGTTGACTACCGACGCCAAAGACCTCAACCTCAAAGGCTACGTCAAGCACGATGGCAAGCGCCTGTACTTTGCCTTCGACATAACGGATGACGTCCTCTACGGTATCGATATCCCCCGCTGGCTACCTGAAGAGAACGCCAAAACCCACGACCTGACCCGCGAGGGCTTCCCCTGGTTCGGTGACGAGATGGAACTCCTCATCAACTCAACCTACGCCTGGAAAGACAATGACGATTCCGTGACCGGTGACGGGAAATCCTGGCAGATGGTCTGCAATCTGACGAAGTCGCGCAAGGGTGGTATCGGCGTTGGGGGCCTGATGGAAGGGGAACCCCGTCGTCTCGAAGCGGCCTGGAATACCTACCAGAAATGGATTCTCTCCGGAGCGCAGGAAGCGGTAGCGAAGAAGAAGCCCGAAGGGCACGGCTACGTCATCGAGTGGGCCGTGAATTTTGATCCCTGCCTGGAAGTGGAACCTGGAAAATTCTACACACCCGCTATGGGAGACCGCAAAGTGGGTCTGAATATCGCGCTGGGGGACATTGACGAAAAGGAACGAGGAGAAGGAAACTTCGCCCACTTCCACCACGAAGACTGGTTCGCCGGCGGGCCCAAAACCCGAACCCAGCTTCGCGACTTCGGCACCTTGTGGCTCCGTACCAGGCG
>RGPS01000224.1 GCA_010084195.1 Terriglobia bacterium | reverse complement strand
CCCCTGCCTTCACCCCTGCCTTCACCCCTGCCTTCACCCCTGCCGCCACGATCCGGCGCTGAGGTGGCCTGGGTGGTTGCCAGACCACGAATCTCCGCCGTGGTCAAAATGCCGTCTTTGTTGGCATCGCCTCGGGTAAACAGGCCCTGCATCCGCTCCGGAACTTCATCCTTCTGCAATTTGCCGTCTTTGTTCTTGTCGAACGCCAGCAGTGTCTGCAGAAGTTCGTCCGGACTGGCACCGCCGGCACCAGGTGCTTCGCCACGACCTTCGGGTCTGCGGCCTTCGCGTCCACCAAACTCAGGGCGAACCTCATCTTCCGTAAGATTGCCGTCACCGTTCTTGTCAAGTTTCCTGAGCGCGCCAGGTGCCGCCTTTATCTCTTTGGTTGAGATAGCCCCATCCGTATCTGCGTCCAAAGCACGCACCAGGGGGCTAACCCCGCCTGGCCCTCGACCGAACCCTCCGGGACCTTCCTGGGCGAGGAGCAACCCTGCGACGAGCACGGCTCCGCCTACACACACAGCTTTCATCGACATCATCGTGTTCACCCTGTGTATATTGACGGATCCCTGCGTAAAGGTGCCGCTTGAGATTGTCAGATTTTGTCAGCCCCCCGAGAGAATTCAGCGAGCTTTGGCAGCCTTGTCAATCTCAGCGCACAGGCCGTCAAAGGTCTCAAATTGGGCTTGTGCGGCTTCGAAATCATTGCGGATATAGCCGTCATAGTCAATGATGAAAACGTGCGGGAAATGCACCTGCGGGTTTGAGGGGGTCACTTTCAGGTACGACATGATGACCTGTCCACTGTCGAAAACAATGGGCCAGGTCATCTTGTGGGCTGAGGAAAAACGGTCCGCAGTGTCATGGGTGTCGGGCTGGGTAACGATGGAAATGATGCCGACCTTGTCCCCATATTTCGCCTTTACCTTTACCAGGGTATCTACAAGCGTTCCACATATCGCACACTGCGTCGCCATGATGTCGACGATGAGAACCTTGCCCCGATAGTCCTGCGTATCGTGCTGCTGGTAGTGTGAGTCGGCGAGAGAGAAGCCCGGGGCACGGCGATTGGAATAGTCACCGGCCGCCATCAAACTTAAGGCGACAACGAGAATGGCTGCGAAGACCTTCATGATCTTATTGTGCCGCAAGAGCCCGGAGGCTCTCCTCGTAGGGCCCTCTCGCCACACCGCGTTCCGTGATAATGGCAGTTACGTAACGGTTCGGGGTCACGTCGAAGGCAGGGTTGCGAACGGCCGTATTCTTCGGGGCGACCTGAACGCCAAACACCTGCGTGACTTCAGAGGCAGCGCGTTCTTCGATGGGGATGAGATCGCCCGTGGCCAGCGTCAGATCTAATGTGGAAATGGGCGCAGCCACATAGAACGGGACGTTGTTTTCCTTCGCCAGAACGGCTACCGAATAGGTTCCTATTTTGTTTGCCACGTCGCCATTTGCCGCGATACGGTCCGCCCCAACAACCACACACCCAATCCGGCCCGAGCGGAGGAAGTGCCCCGCCATGTTGTCCGTGATGAGCGTGGTTTCAATGCCATCGTGCTGCAATTCCCAAACGGTGAGGCGGGCACCCTGGAGGAAGGGGCGCGTCTCGTCGGCGAAGACATCAATCTTCTTACCGGACTCGATGGCAGCCCGAATCACACCGAGGGCGGTGCCGTAACCTGCCGTCGCCAGCGCGCCGGCGTTGCAGTGCGTCAGGACCGTCTTGCCATCCGGAACCAGAGCAGCACCGTGGCGACCAAGACTCATGTTGATCTCGATGTCTTCCACGCGAACGAGCTTCGCTTCGTCAACCAGGCGGGTGCGGATCTCATCGAAGGGGAGATGTCTGACGGAGCCGTAAACGCGGTTCATGCGATCAATAGCCCAAAAGAGATTGACTGCTGTCGGGCGGGTTCCGGCCAGTTCCTTTGAAATAGCCTCGACCTGTGAGTCCAGGTTCTCGGACGAAGCCTGCGCGACCCCGATCGCAACGCCCATGGCAGCCGCGACGCCTATCGCCGGAGCGCCCCGGATGATCATGTCCCGGATGGCATCGGCCACCTCATGATAATTCCGGCAAGTCACATAAACTTCTTCGTTCGGGAGGCGGGTCTGGTCGATCATGACCACGCCGTCATCTGTCCATTGAATGGTTTCAATCATGAAATTATTTGCTTCACTTCGAATTAGTATGCCCGGCCTGGAGCGTTGTGACCAGGAAGGGAATTGTGTTGTACGCGATATGTGAGATTGTCGACGCGTGGGTGGAACCGGTAACGTGGCGAATCAGCCCGAACGCAAAGCCTACCAGGGTTATGGTGAAGCCGCTTTGCCATTGCCAGGAGTTCTGTGCCAGGTGCATGAAGCCGAAGGCTGCGGCGGTGATGAGAATTCCCGGGAGCACTCCGGCGGCACTGACGATGACGGGTTGAATAAAGCCACGAAACAACAGCTCTTCAATAGCCGGGCCCAAAGTCACGCCGAAGATGGTTATCACGATGCGGCTGGCAAGCCCGGAGTTGAGCATTTTTTCGAACGGAGTATTGTGCATCTCCGGGGTCCGAATGATGAGTTGGAGCGCGATGCTGAAAAAAAAGATGCCGAAGCCTATGGCAGCCAGGGACCGGGGTGAGAAGGCGGTTCGGACCCAGCCAAGGGTGCGAAACAGGGGGCGCTGTTGCCAGAAGAAGATGACCTTCATGGCTACCAGCATGAGGGCGTAACCAACCGACTCCTCGATAACGGCCCAGTAACCGATCTTTGCCTTCTCGCCGAGCAAAAGTTGGGCCACACCTCCCGTGACGCTCATCGCCACGAACAGGGTAGCCACAACCACAAACATCTCGCCGAAGCCCCAGGAGGGAGCGTCCGGCTCGGCCAGCACCACGGGGGCCTCCAGGTATTTTTGGCGGTTCAGAGAGCCTCCGTCAGGGCGGCTGCGAGAAGGGGGATCATGATTTCATGGTGTCCGGTGAGAGAGTAGCCCTTGCCTGCGGGACGAGAACCTGCAGGGCCGGCGTGCGGCCTCTCTACTACGTTGACACGGGGCCTGTAGTGCTGCAGAAAATCCAGATTGACCGTCGTGAAATCCCGTACGTCGTGCCCCAGATTCCGCACGGCAGAGAGAGCCTTGAGGAAGACTTCAGGCAGGACCACCGCAGAACCTGCGTTGATGTAGACCCCGCCGTCATGCAGGCCGGCGACCATAGAGCAGAATAATCGAAAATCGTGGTGGGTTGCGGCACCCAGAGCCTTCGCATCGACCGCTGGATGGGTATGCGGCGTATCGGTCCCAATAGCAACATGGACGGTGACCGGTACCCTCGCCTTCCAGGCTTCCAGCAGGAGACTGTTTTTTGCAAACTCAGGCGCCGCCAGTTTCTCCAGCGCCCGGCCGAGCGCCTCACCAATGCCCATGTTGTCGCGCAGCGCCAGATTCCATTCGCGACCGGTCTCCTCAGCAGAACCGAAGCGACCGTCAGGCAAAACGGCTTCTACATCCTCACTGGTATACCCGGCCAGCGCAATTTCAAAATCGTGTATGGAAGCAGAACCGTTCATGATGAAACCGGTTGCCAACCCCTTGTGCATGAGGTCTGCCAGGACGGGAGCCAGACCACACTTAATCACGTGACCTCCCAGGCCCCAGATAATCGGCTTCTTTCGCACCTGCGCCGCAGCAATCGCAGCCACCACGGCGCGGAAACTGTCACCCGCGAGAATGTGGGGCAACGAGGCCAGAAGGCCCTCAAGGCCGGAACCTTTTTCGTAAACCCCGGCAAAATCGGCCACGCGGACCTTACCGCCCCGGTCGTACAGGGAAACCGTCTTGAGGCCGGCGAGGTCAGTCGGCGAAATGGAATAGCCGTCGGTCACGCGAAGTTCCCTTTCAAACAATCCCCGCTTTCAGAATCAATTTGCGCAGGGCTTCTGCGGTGAAACTCTTCTTCGATTTCATTACCTGTTCCGGCGTCCCTGCTGCGACAACCCGACCGCCATCCTCCCCACCATCGGGGCCAAGATCGATGATCCAGTCGGCGCTCTTCACCACATCGAGATTATGCTCAATCACTAATACAGTATTGCCGAGATCCACCAGTTTCTGCAGGACATCGAGCAATTTGCGGACATCTTCGAAGTGCAGCCCGGTGGTGGGTTCGTCCAACACATAGAACGTGCGCCCGGTTTGACGCTTGCTCAGTTCCTTGGCCAGCTTGATGCGTTGTGCTTCTCCGCCCGAGAGAGTGGTGGAGGACTGGCCCAGATGGACGTAGCCCAGACCGACATCGAGCAGGGTCTGCAGTTTAGGCCGAATCTGCGGGTGCGTTTCCATGAGGGGAAGGGCTTCTTCGACCGTCAGCGCCAGGAGGCTGGAGATCGACTGCCCCTTGAACTTCACTTCGAGCGTTTCGTAATTATAGCGTTTGCCGCGGCAAACGTCGCAGGTCACATAGACGTCGGGCAGGAAATTCATCTCAATGCACTTGAGCCCGTCACCCTGGCAGGCTTCACAGCGGCCGCCCTTCACGTTGAAGCTGAACCGACCGGGCTTGTAGCCACGCTCCCGCGACTCGGGCAGCAAAGAGTAAAACTCCCGAATGTGCGAGAACAAGCCGGTGTAGGTGGCCGGGTTGGAACGCGGAGTCCGGCCAATCGCAGCCTGGTCGATGCGGATAATTTTATCGATATTCTCAATGCCGGTAATTTCGAGATGTTGTCCGGGGGCTTCGTGGGAGCCGTAAACCTCCTTCGCAATAGCCCTGTAAAGGATGTCATTCACGATGGTGGACTTGCCACTGCCAGAAACGCCCGTGACCACCACCAGTTTTCCCAGCGGGAATTCGACATCGATCTTCTTGAGGTTGTGCTCGGTGGCACCACGTACTGTGATGGTCTGGCCATTCCCGGGACGCCTTACCTTCGGAACGGCGATTTCCACTTTGCCTGAGAGGTACTGTCCCGTGAGACTATGCTCGTTGGCACGAATTTCCGCAGGGGTACCGGCGGCGACCAACTCACCCCCGAGGCGACCGGCACCAGGCCCCAGATCGATCACATAGTCTGCGCGCTCAATAGTGTCGGCGTCGTGCTCCACAACCAGGACGGTATTGCCCAGATCCCGCAGCTCGATCAGTGTATCGAGGAGACGGTCGTTATCCCGGGGATGAAGGCCGATCGAGGGTTCATCAAGAACGTAGAGTACGCCGCGGAGCTTCGATCCAATCTGTGTTGCCAGACGAATTCGCTGGGCTTCTCCGCCCGACAGCGTGGAAGCCGAGCGGTCGAGACTCAGGTAGTGCAGGCCAACCGACAACAGAAACTGCAGGCGTCGGCGAATCTCATCAACCACGCGGCCCGCGATTTGCGTCTCCCGTTCCCCGAACTCCCAGGAGCGCACCGTCAGGAGCGCCCGGGAGATGGACATGGTGGTGAACTCGGCGATGGAAACAGTGTGAACGCGGACTGCCAGACTGGCGGGCCGAAGCCGTCTGCCCTGACAGGCGCCACATTTGACGGGCGACATGTAGTCGGTCAGCCACTCGCGGTAGTCGCTCGACGACGCTTCGTACACGTCCTGCAGAATCGACAGCAGGCCTTCGAAACCGGCGTCGCCATTCAGTAACTTCTCGCGTGCGGGTCTTGAAAGTTGATCCCAGGGAGTTTTCAGCTTGATCTTGAGGGTTTTCGCCGCAGCTTCCATCTTCAAATGGATACTGGTAGAGCCGCCGCCCGGCCCGAGGCCTCCTTCGAGGAGAGGTTTCGCGGGATCGGAAACCACCTTGTCCGGATCGAAGGCCCAGGTACTGCCCAGCCCGGAACAGGTCTCGCAGGCCCCATAAGGGCTGTTAAAGGAGAAGGAGCGGGGTTCAAGGTCGGGAACGCTGGCCCCGCACTCCACGCAGGCAAGCTTCTGTGAATACAGCCGTTCCTCGCCATTCACCACGGAGATCAGAACCAGGCCATCCGCCAGCTTGGTGGCGGTCTCAATGGACGCCTCCAGCCGCTTTTCAATGCCGGGCTTGACGACCAACTGGTCAACAATGACTTCGATGGAGTGATTTTTCCGTTTGTCGAGTTCGGCAGGTTCATCCAGGGGGTGGATGACCCCATCGATCCGGGCCTTAGGAAAGCCCTGCCTGGAGAGTTTTTCCAGCTCCTTGCGGAACTCGCCCTTGCGGCCCCGCACAATCGGGGCCATGACGAAAATCTTCGCTCCGGGCTGCAAAGCGACGACGTGCTTCAAAATCTGTTCGGTGGTTTGTCTGGAGATCTCGCTGCCGCAAACGGGACAGTGCGGTGTACCAATTGAGGAGTAAAGCAGGCGGAGATAATCGTAAATCTCAGTAATGGTGCCTACCGTACTCCTGGGACTCCTGCCTGTTGTTTTTTGATCTATGGAGATGGCCGGACTGAGGCCTTCTACAGAATCGACATCCGGGCGTTCCATCTGGTCCAGGAACTGCCGGGCATACGCAGAGAGGGTTTCCACGTAGCGCCGCTGGCCTTCTGCGTAGATCGTATCGAACGCCAGAGACGACTTTCCGGAGCCACTGAGACCGGTAATTACCGTTAGGCTGTTGCGTGGAATCTGAACACTGACGTTCCTCAGATTGTGCTGTCTGGCACCGGAAACTCGAATATGCTGCAGCATTTTTGTGACTTTGATAACCTTTATTGTGTATAATCGAGGAGAAAGAAAACTACTATTTTGACACCTACATGCGCATCTTGCGGAAGCCTAACAGTGCGCGGACCACGAAGTCTGGTTCGCAAGCTGGTTAGCCAGGCAGATTTCCGCTGTATTTCGTGTAGTCGTGTCATGGGGCTCAGGCGTCGCTACTTAAGTATCTTTCAGCGGTACTGTGAATGTCCCAGGTGCGGCACACGGACACTGTCCCGTATTTTCTCGAGGGACCGCGTGGACCGGACCAGCAGTAACCCCCTCCGTTGGATACTGGGTTTGTTTGGCGCCCCCCTCTACCACTGTATCTATTGCCGCTTTCAGTTCAGGGACTGGCGCAAACGGGAGTCGGATTCCGGCGTTAAGCCACTTTTCCGGTTCCGATAGCAGCCCCTGACAAAAGTGGCGGGGACCTGACCACAAACGCAGACTCCGGTTAGGCCTTGTCCAGGATAAACAGTCCGCAGCTCTGCGCCGCTGGCCACGGGGCAACCCACTGCGCGACAGTTTTTCCGTTCTCACCAACTCATCCACGGCTGCCAGGCCCCGGGGGGACAGGCACGGACTAATGTGCAACCGGCTCTGACAAATCAGCGGGTGGATGCAGATAGACGTGTGGAATGCCTCACCTCGAACGACTCCTGTCATATTTCCATAAATCACGCTACATGGCCAAGGTAGAATGATTGCACGCTTCAACATGGGAGCCTCCGCCAAATTATCGATTCTGCTTGCCGACGAGGATGCCCTGCGCCGGGATGGCCTTTCAGCCGTGCTGTCGGGGAACTTCGAAGTAATTTCCAGTGTCGCTGACGGAGAAAGTGCGCTGACAGGCATCCGAACTCTTCGGCCCGATGTGGCCGTTATTGACCTGAACCTACCCCGAGTTCATGGAATTGAGCTGATCCGCCGGGTTCGAGCCGAATCACTGGCAACGAAGATTATCATCATGTCCAGTACAGACGATGCCGATATCGTCCGCGAGGCAGTGCGGGCAGGCGTGGATGGGTACCTGCTGAAGAACGGCCCTTCGCGACATTTGATTGACGCAATTGCGTATGTTCACGATGGCGGCCAGTATTTC
>RGPS01000223.1 GCA_010084195.1 Terriglobia bacterium | reverse complement strand
GTCGGGATCATGCAGCAGAGCCGCAGCCAGATTCAGCCGCCGCTTCATGCCGCCGCTGAACTCCTTCACTGCATCCTTGCCCCGGTCCGCCAGCCCCACCAACTCCAGAGCTTCGGCCATCGTTTTCTTCAGCCCGGCCCCGTGCAGACCGTACAAGGCCCCGAAGAATTCCAGGTTCGCCAGCGCCGGGAGTTCATCAAACAACGCCAGATCCTGTGGCACCAGGCCGATCTTGTGCTTCGTCGCATCGGTGTCACCACTGAGCGCACGGCCATCAATCAGGACCTCGCCCGAATCCGGCCGCAGCAGCCCGGCAATCATCGAGACCGTCGTAGTTTTCCCGGCCCCGTTCGGGCCCAGCAGCCCGAGCGTTTCACCCTTCGCGATGCGGAAGCTGACGCCATCCACCGCAACGGTCTTGCCATAACTCTTTCGGAGGTCCTTTACCGCGAGCATAGTGTCTCGCAGTCTACCACCGTACCCGGAAGGAAGCGTTCGGGGCTGGCGATATCATTTGATCGAGGGCTTTTTGCCATGAAGCATTTCATTCCCGTCGGTTTCCTCCTTCTTTCTTCCACCATCCTCAGCGTCGCCCAGGACTCCCCCGAATCTGTCCTCCCGGGTACAAAACAATTCCGCAAGACTGTTGTTGCCACCGCACTTGAGAATCCGTGGGAGATTACCTGGGGCCCCGACAATATGCTGTGGGTTACCGAACGCACCGGCAAACGCATCTCCCGGCTAAACCCCACCACCGGCGAGAAGAAAGTCGCCATCACGATCCCCGAAGTTGTCGCTCCCGGCGGTCAGGATGGCCTTCTTGGCATGGCGCTACACCCGGATCTTTTGAAAGGTAAAGGCACCGATTATGTCTATGTCTTCCACACCTATGTCGACGAGGCCAGAGGTGCGCGCCCCACGGTTACAGACCCGAAAAGTCCCTACCGTTTCTTCTACGGCAAGATCATCCGCCTGACTTACGACAAGGCAACGCAAACGTTGTCCGGCCCGCAGGAAGTTCTCGCCGGTCTGCCCGTGGGGAATGACCACCTGGCGGGACGCCTCAAGTTTGGCCCGGACCGGAAACTCTACCTCACGCTGGGTGATCAGGGCAACAATCAGCTGGGGAACTTCTGCCGTCCGGTTGAGGCCCAGCGCCTGCCCACGCGTGCGGAGCTCGACGCCAAAAACTACATTTCGTACGTCGGCAAGTCTCTCCGCATCAACCTCGACGGCGGCATCCCTGCTGACAACGCGAAGCTGAACGGCGTGCTCAGCCACGTCTTTACGTACGGCCACCGCAATCCGCAGGGTATCGATTTCGGCCCGGATGGCACGCTCTACTCTTCCGAGCAGGGTCCCAAGTCCGACGACGAGGTGAATATCCTGAAGTCCGGGGGCAACTATGGCTGGCCTCATGTTGCCGGTATGAAGGACAACAAAGGCTACGAGTTCGCCCGCTGGGCCGAGGCCACCACGCCCTGCTCCGAATTGCGATTCAGCGACATCACCATCCACCCCTCGGTCCCGCGTGAGCCCGAATCAGCGTTTACCAAACCAATGATGGAGCCCATCGCGACCATGTTCACGGTGGAGACGGGCTTCAACTTTCAGAGTCCTGTCTGCAAGGGCGTTGACTTCATCTGCTGGCCGACTACAGGCAATTCCAACGTTGAGTACTACGGCAACCGCACGTGGCAAGGTAAAGGCAACGGCATTCCGGGCTGGGATCAGGTTGCGCTGGTGACCACCCTGAAGCGAGGCTCCCTCTACGTGCTTCCGCTGACGGCCAATGGGCAGAAGGCGTCGGGCAAGTTCAGCCGCTACTTCCAGTCGGATAACCGGTACCGCGACACGGCCATCAGTCCTGACGGGAAGACGATCTACATCGCGACCGATGCGGGCGGCATGTCCGAAGCGGTCGCAGGCGGCGCTACCCGCAAGATGGTCGAGCCCGGCTCGATCCTCGCCTTTACCTATACAGGAGAAGGCACCGCAGCCCCGGTCACTCAGACGACCAAACCCGCCTCGACATCTGCTCCCACCCCGCCACCCGTATTGGGGGATATACCACAATTCACCGCTGCACAAGCCGCTGCAGGGGTGAAAACCTACAACGCAGAATGCGCGGTTTGTCATGGCAGCACGCTGACGAACGGGACGTTTGCGCCGCCGCTCGCCGGGGAGTACTTCAAGACGACCTGGGCAGGCAAGCCTCTCAACCAGTTCTTCGAAACCGCAAAACAAATGCCGCCCGGTTCACCCGGTGCCCTGTCGGATGCCACGGTTGCGGAAATTGTGGCCTATATCCTGGAGACAAACGCGTATAAAGCCGGACCTGCGCCGCTGCCCACCAACCGCGATACCATGCGGAAAATGACCCTCCGGTAAGCCTTCGGGGCCTTCCCTCTACTTGCCCGGAGGAGGCCCCATCACCACCATCACGATCAAACGACCCGGACCTGGATTCCGAACGGAATGTGGCACCCCGCAGGCTGCAAACGCCACTCCGCCCGGCTCCAGAACCTGCGTTTCCTCGCCGACCTGCACCTGCGCGCTGCCCTCAATCACGAAGTACATCTTCTCCTGACCCGCATGAGCATGCAGCCCATGTTCCTGCCCTGGTTCCAGACAGTTCAGGCCTGCAAACAGCTTCTCCCCCTGGATCAGGGAAGTCTTCGTCATCTTTGCGGCAGAAAAGTCCGCCATCGCAGCAGCATTACGGATAAACACGAAGTCCAGTTTACGCTGCGGCATAATGGGGGGAATGTCCGAGCCGATACCCGGCACTATCACGGCGCATCTGATCGAACTGGGGCAGGGGACCCCTGAAGCCCTCACGCGCCTCGCCCCTCTCGTCTACGACCAGCTCCACCGCTTGGCCACCGGCCAGATGCGGAGCGAACGCGGTGCCCATACGCTGCAGCCCACGGCGCTTGTTCATGAAGCCTTCCTTCGCCTGCAGGCCGGAATTCCCTCGGATGTCCGAAGCCGTGCCCAGTTTTACGCCCTCGCTGTCGGATGCAATCCTTGTCGGAACGCCGACAGACGGCATCTCTCGCAAGGCACGAGCCGTTTCCCTGGTTCGTGCCGCCGATGCCGAATTCGACCTGGAGCACTTTCCGGCCGCTGCGACGAAGCTGGACGAAGTCCAAAAGTACCTCGCCGATCTCCGCCGTGCCACGCCCGCCGACGCCTCCCTCGCCGAACTCACCACCGAAGCCACCAGGCTCCGCGAAGAAATTCAGAAAAAAGTTCCCTAAATTAATCTCCGGATCTCGCCTTACTCATCGTGAGGGCTAATTTCAGTTCCTTAGGAGGACAAATGCGTCGAAGTTCATTTCTGGCGGTAACAACGCTGGCGGCTTTCGCCATCCCCTCAGCCTTTGGAGCCCAGATCGGAGAGGCAACCACCCCGGACGGTGGCATTTTCGCCTGCGCCTGCGCTGGTACCTTCTTTGGCAGTGTGCCGAACCCGGGCGTGTCTGCAGCCAATTTTTTCGGCTCCACGTTGGCCGGCCAGACGAACTCCTCAGCGCCCGGCGGCTCCACTTCTGCGTCGGCCGCCAGTTCCGGCTCTTTCAACGGCCGCCCTATGCCAATAGTGCGGCCGCTGCGGTTGCGCCCGGTATTCTCCGCCTCGGCTCGGACGAGAACGGGGCCTCCGCCACCGCCTTCTCTGCTGCGATCGCCGAAGCCGTTCTCAACGACCGCGTCACCCTCGGCGGCGGTTCCGGCAGTGGTTACCGGGTCCTGCCTGTCTTCGTCCAGGGGATGATGATGGCCTCGGGGCCGGCCGCCGTCGGAACGTTCCAGATCGGTCGCTACAACAACCACAACTTCGTGAGCCAATATAACGGAGGCAACGCCTACTCCCTTTTCGCCGGCATGAAGTCCCACAACTACGGGAACGGGAGCGAGAACGTGGAACTCGAGATGAGGACCTGCGAGGTCCGCAGCAATGGTGTTTCGTCCCTCGCGATCGCCAATACCAGCTACTTCGTCATCCCCGTTACTTTCGGAGTGTCGTTTGAATTCGCCCTCTACACGTTTCAAATGGTAATCTCACATCATGTTCCAGGCACAGCCAAAGACCGAAATCCACGATGTTGTCGTCATCGGCTCGGGTGCCGGTGGCGGCACCACCGTTAAGGTCCTGACCGACCTCGGCATGAAAGTCACCCTCCTCGAAGCCGGTCCCATGCTGGACCCTGCAAAGGACTTCAAGGAGCACATGTGGCCCTGGCAAGTCGACCATCGCGGTGTCGGACCCAACGCCGAGAATTACTTCGGCAAGGACATCTACCCCTTCGGCTATTTCCTTGCCCCCAACGGCTACTGGAACATTCCCGGAGAGCCCTTCACCGTGGCACCAGGCAGCGAATTCAAGTGGTTTCGCTCCCGCATCATGGGAGGCCGTACCAACCACTACGGGCGCATCTCTCTCCGTTTTTCTGATTACGACTTCAAGCCCTACCAGTTCGATGGCCTCGGTAACGACTGGCCCGTCACCTACGACGAAATGTCGCCCTGGTACGACAAAGCCGAAGAGTTCATCGGCATCACCGGCACCCATGAGGGCATTCGCACCGCCCCCGACGGGAAGTTTCTCCCGCCTGTCCCACCCCGCGTGCACGAGCAGTTGGTCCAGCGCGCCGGCAAAAAGCTGAATATCCCCGTCATCCCGTCACGCATGGCCATGCTGACGAAGTCGATTCACGGTCGTGCGGCCTGCCATTATTGCGGCCAGTGTGGACGCGGCTGTGTAACCGCTTCAGCTTTTACCTCAAGCCAGGCCATGATCTTCCCCGCCATGAAGACCGGCAAGCTGACGATCATCAGCGGGGCTATGGTGCGCGAAATTCTGGTTGATAGTGCGGGCAAAGCCAGTGGCGTTTCCTATGTGGATAAAGCGACGCGAACCGAACGCCAGATCAAATGCAGAGCTGTAGTGGTCGCGGCCAGCGCCTGCGAATCGGCCCGCCTGCTGCTGAATTCGAAATCGACGAAGTATCCGAACGGTCTCGCCAACGGGTCCGGGCAGGTAGGCCGCAACCTCACCGATACCGTGGGCCACGCCGTCTCCGGTATCATCCCTGCCCTGGAAGGGACTCCCCGCCACAACAGTGATGGCATCGGCGGCATGCACGTTTATGTCCCCTGGTGGGAACTGGACAAGAAAAACAAGGACTTCCCCCGCGGCTATCACATCGAAATCGGAGGCGGTTTCGGCATGCCGCAGATCGGGTCCTTCCGGGGCGTCGCCGCCCGTGCCGAGGGCTACGGAACCGGCCTGAAGGACGACATTCGCCGCTTCTACGGCAGTCAGGTCAGCTTCGCCGGGCGCGGCGAAATGATCCCCAACGAACATTCCTTCCTCGATATCGACCCCGTCCAGGTCGACCAGTGGGGCATCCCCGTTCCCCGGTTCCACTTCCGCTGGAGTGAGCACGAAGTGAAAATGGTGAAGCATATGCACGCCACGTTTAAGGACCTGATTGAGACCATGGGCGGGCGGGTCACCTCGCCGGATCTGCCCGAAAACACCGCCTCCGCCGTTTCCGTAGGCGGCGAAATTATCCACGAAGCAGGTACCTGTCGCATGGGGGACGACCCGAAGACCAGCGTCCTCAACAAGTGGTCCCAGGCCCACGAAGTGCCCAATCTCACGGTGGTGGACGCGGCCCCGTTCAACGGAAATCCCGACAAGAACGTAACACTCACCATCGTCGCCAACGCCTGGCGCGCCGCCGTCCATCTGGCGGATGAAATCCGAAAGGGGAATGTTTAGTATGGAAGACCAGTCACGCCGCGAGCTTTTCAAAATCATCGGCAGTTCCATGGTTCTCACCACCGTCGGCTCGGGGGTTCTGTCACCGGCCCTCGCGCAGCATGTCCACGCCGAAGTGGCTGCAGTCAAATCCCTCAGCGGAGGGCCAAACTACGCGCCGAAGGGCTTCAATCGCCACAACTTTGCAACCCTGCGGAAACTGGCCGACATCATCATCCCGAAAGACGACCATTCGGCCGGTGCCTCCGATGCCGGCGCTGCCGAGTATATCGACCTCCTCGCCAGCCGCAGTCCCGAACTGGCTGCCATTTTCAACGGAGGCTTCAGTTGGGTCGACTCCTACATGCGCAAGACCCACGGGGCCGATTTCCTGACCTCCAAACCGGAGCAGCAAACCGCCCTTCTCGACAAGCTTGCCTACCAGAAAAACTACACCCCGGAGACCGCGCCCGGTGTCCCGTTCTGGACCTGGGTTCGCAATATGGTTGTCGATGCCTACTACACGAGTCCCGTTGGCGTGAAGGATATCGGGTACCTGGGGAATGGCGCCATGAGCACCTTCAGCGTGCCGAAGGAAGCTGTCGATTACGTCATGAGCCGGAGCCCTCTGGCCTAGCCGAGGCCTGGCCGCCTTTGTAGGCGGATATCCGTTTGACTCAGGTTGCACCCATACCGGGTAATGGGCAGACCATAAAACCGGGTCGGGGATGTGGGGCCAGGATGGCATCCTGCGCGCCTGTCGCCGACAGGCGCCCGAGCCCCTGGGCTGCGTCGGCGGCCCACAAACGGACCGGTCTATACCAATTGAGAAAAACGCTCATCGCCGCTGGCGTAGCAGTCCGGGGCAAACCTATGCTGGCCTGGCGCGGAACCGCAGTGTCCGAAAGCGGACAGTGGGACAGCCACCTGTTGTTCTGAAGTAATTCATAATAAGCAGGTTATGGTTTGGTGCCGCGCGTGCAACTACTCGTCCGATGCCAAACCCTGACAAGCCGCGCGTGCTGGTCGTTGACGACCACCCGGATGTCCTCGAAGCTTTGCGGTTGTTACTGAAGGGTGGCGGCTACGCGGCAGACACGGCGCTGAATCCCCGTCAGGCGCTGGAACTGGCCGGCAAAGCCGAACATGTTGCCGTTCTGATCGACATGAACTACGAGCGGGATACAACCTCCGGAGCGGAGGGTCTCGCGCTGCTCGAAGCCTTGCGCGCCAGCCACCCGGAAACGCCCGTGATTGCCATGACGGCCTGGGGCAGCATTGAACTTGCCGTGGAGGCGATGCGCCGGGGCGCTGCGGATTTCATTCCGAAACCCTGGGAGAACCAGCGGGTTCTGGAGGCCATTCAACGCCAGACCCAACGCCGCGACGAAATGTCGCTGGCCCGTCGTGTCCAGCGCCGGTTACTGCCGCCCAGCACCGGCACAGCCCCGGGAGTTGCGTACTCCTGCGTATTTCGCCCTGCCGGCGAGGTCGGCGGCGATCTCTGGAGCGTTTTCGCCACCCGCACAGGCACCGCTTTCATGCTGGGCGATATTGCAGGGAAGGGAACTGGCGCTGCCCTGATGATGGCCAGTCTGCAGGCCACCATCCGGGGCAATGAGGACCTGGCCGCAGAGCCCGGACGTCTCGCCACCCGTGCCAATCGCCTCTTTTTCCGCGCCACCGCCCCGGAGCACTTCGCCACCATTTTTCTGGGGCACTTCGAACCCTCCACCGGTGAACTGCGCTATGTGAACTGCGGTCATCCTGCGCCGGTTCTCATCCAGGGCGAGGGCAGCACACCCCAGCGCCCCACACTCCAGCGCCCCACGCTCCAGCGTCTGGAGGCGACCAGCCTGGTACTGGGTGCCTTCGAAAACGCTGAGGCTGCCGAGGCTGTCATTACTATCGGCCCGGGAGCACGTCTGGTTGCTTTTTCTGACGGCGTCTCCGAGGCCACCCGCCGCGGTGAAGTTCACGGGGACGATGACCGGTGGGTTGCGGAATTCATCCATCGCCTGGTACAGACAGGTAGCCCGGGTCTGGCCGAAGAACTCGCCATGGCCGCCGTGAGTGATGACGATGTCACGG
>RGPS01000222.1 GCA_010084195.1 Terriglobia bacterium | reverse complement strand
GAAGGCGACCGTTTCTGGTACCGAGTCACCCGCGAATCCGGCGCAGAATTCATGCTTGTCAATCCGGCCACCGGGTCGAAAGCTCCCGCTTTCGACCATGCCAAACTGGCCGCTGAACTCTCCAAAGTCGCCGGTGCAACCTACGAAGCCGGAAAACTTCCTTTCCAGGCGCTCGACTTCACTCCCGACGGTAAGACGCTGAACTTCTCCATCACGGGCAAAAACTACCAGTGCGCTGTAGACGGGTCCAAGTGCTCACAAGGCGGCCCCGGCCCCGACTCCGGAGCAGGCGGACGCGGAGGCCGTGGTGGGGGACGGGGTGGCTTCGTCCGCTCCAATGACGCCCCTTCCCCTGACAAGAAGAAAACTGCCTTCATTCGCGACTTCAACCTCTGGGTCCGCGATATCCCTTCCAACAAAGAAACGCAGCTCACCACCGACGGCGTTAAGGACTATGGCTACGCCACCGACAACGCCGGCTGGACTAAATCCGACCGCCCCATCCTGCTCTGGTCCCCCGACTCCAAACGCATTGCTACCTTTCAGCAGGACCAGCGCCAAACTGGCGACATGTATTTGGTCAACACCTCCGTCGGCCACCCCAAACTCGAAGCCTGGAAGTACCCCCTGCCGGGCGACGAAAACGTGACCATGCTGCGCCGTGTCATTGTCGACATCGAAACGAAAAAGGTCACCGCGCTCAATATCGCTCTTGACCAGCACCGCTCCACACTGTGTGATGACATCGCCTGCCGTGGCGGAGAATGGGCCGACGTCCAGTGGAGTCCTGACGCCGCGAAACTCGCCTTCGTGTCCACGTCCCGCGACCACAAACAGGCCCGTGTCCGCGAAGCCGATGCCGCCTCCGGCACCGTCCGCGAAGTCACCGAAGAGGCCGTCGAAACTCAGTTCGAATCCGGCGACGGGAAGCAAAACTGGCAGGTCCTTTACGGTACGGATGAATTCCTCTGGTACTCCGAAAAAAGTGGCTTCGGCCATTTATATTTAGGTGACTGGAAGACCGGCCGCATCAAAGCCCCCATCACTTCCGGCGACTGGCTCGTCCGCCAAACCATCCGAATCGATGAAAAGGCGCGCGTGCTTTACTTCCTCGCCGCTGGCCGCGAAAAGGGTCGCGATCCCTACTTCACGCACCTCTACAAAATAGGCTTTGACGGAAAAGGCCTCACCCTCCTCACGCCGGAAGACGGTAACCATGACGTCACCCTCTCGCCCTCCGGCCAGTACTTCACTGACAGCTTCTCCAAACCCGACGCGCCCCCCACCGCCGTCCTGCGCGACATGAACGGCAAGCTCCTCGCCACCCTTGAAAAAGCTGACGTCTCGAAGCTCCAGGCGAGTGGCTGGAAAGCCCCGCTCCCCATTACCGTTAAAGCTCGCGACGGCGTAACTGACCTCTATGGCATTCTCTACCTGCCTACAAAGGTCGAACCGGGCAAGAAGTACCCGATCGTCAACCACATCTATCCGGGACCCCAGGGTGGCAGCGTCGGCAGCCGCAGTTTCGTCGCCTCACGCGGAGATGGCCAGGCCCTCGCCGAACTGGGTTTTGTCGTGCTTGAAGTGGACGGCATGGGCAACCCCACCCGCTCGAAGAAGTTCCACGACGCCTACTACGCCAATATGGGCGACAATACCCTCCCCGACCAGATCGCGGCCATGAAACAGATCGCCGCCCGATATCCCTTCATTGACCTCGACCGTGCCGGAATTTACGGCCACTCGGGAGGCGGCTATGCAACTGCGGACGCCATGTTTCGCTACCCTGACTTCTTCAAGGTTGGAATCTCCGAAGCCGGGAATCACGACAACCGCAACTATGAAGACGATTGGGGCGAACGCTACCAGGGTCTCCTGAAGAAGAATGCCGACGGCACCACCAACTACGACGACCAGGCGAACCAGAACCTCGCGAAGAATCTCAAAGGCCACCTCCTGCTCGCCCACGGCACTATGGACAATAACGTCCCGCCCTACAATACGCTCCTGGTCGTTAACGAACTCATTAAGGCCAATAAGGACTTCGACCTCCTGATGCTCCCCAACCGCGGCCACGGCTTCGGCAACGAACCGTACATGATCCGGCGGCGTTGGGACTACTTCGTCCGCCATCTTCTCGGAGCCGAGCCTCCGAAAGGCTATGAACTCAAGGCCCCTGCTGCGCCGGGCTTCTAAAGGGAGGAGTCCAGCCCGTCAGATCGGAATATTTTCTTGCTTACACCCCGTATCTTTTGGAGGATCCGGGGTAATACAAGTTCGATGTCCCGATCTTTTATCCTCCTCGCCCTGGCTGCCGCAGCATGCCTGCATGCAGCCCCCCCGACTTTCGACGTTACCTCCATTCACCCCGCCGCCGTCGTAATTCAGGATCCCCACGCGTTTCCCATTCACTCTTCGCCGACCAGCGTGACCATGCGGTCGGTCACGCTGAAAGGCGCGATTGCGTGGTCGTGGTCGGTGATGGATAACGAGGTGAAGGGTCCGGGCTGGCTGGATCGCGATTTCTACGACGTGATTGCAAAGACGGATGCGCGGCACACCGAGGACGAGTTGCGACGCATGTTTCAGGCGGTCCTCGCCGAGCGCTTCGGCGTCGTGGTTCATACCGAGCGCAAGGAAGTGAAGGCCTACGTGCTCACCGTGGACAAAAAGGGCCTGAAGATGACCGAGACGGCGGCGGACGGCGAGAGTCTGATTGAACCCAATCCGAAGCGAATGGCGCTCACCATGCAGAGAACGTCCATGCCTCAGCTCGCATCCGTGATTTCCCGCGTCATGCAGGCACCTGTGGTGGATGAGACACAGCTCAAAGGCCGCTATGACGCCGTGATGGACATGACGAAGTATGCCCAGGAGATGCGTCCTGCTGAAGGCGCTCCAATGGACATGGCCAACCTAATGACGACGACGCTGCGTGAAGAGATTGGGCTGCGCATCGTTTCGCAGAAGGCGACCATCGACATCATCGTGGTGGACCATGCCGAGAAGCTCCCACAGGCGAACTGATCAGCTATGGCCTGGTCAGAGACCGCTCCGCCCCGCGCCTCGGCCCCGCGTCTTCCGCCGCTGCTGTAACTCTGCCCACGGGACCACATTCGCTCTCCTGGCCCACGCGTCCCACTTCCCGCCCATCGCCTGCACCCGGTCTGGCATCGCGGTGGCAAGATTATTCCGTTCTGTCCTGTCTTTCGCAATATCGAACAACTCCCACGTTCCCGGGAATTTCGAAACGAGCTTCCAGTTGGCATCCCGCATGGCGCGATTGCCCTCATGCTCCCAGTACAGCTCCCTGGCAAACGGCTTTCCGCCCGCCAGCGAAGGCAGCAAACTCTTCCCCTCGGCTGGCTGAATCTTCTCGCCCTTATTCACCGTCGGATAGCCAGCCCCGGCAGCATCCAGGCAGGTCGCCATCACATCCACCAGATGCCCCGTCTGGTCGCTGAACTGCCCGCGGTTCTTCTTCAGTCGCGCTGGCCACCGTGCAATGAACGGGCTCGAAATACCCCCCTCATGCACCCAGTGCTTATACAGTCGGAACGGCGTATTGCTCGCATTCGCCCACCCGATCCCGTAGCTTTGGTACCCGTCTTCGCCGCCCGGCATCAGCTCCGGAATATTGCCTTTCTGTACCACCTTGCCGTCTACCGTTTTCTGACGAACACCTGCCGGATTCCCGCCCGCCGCCAACTCCTCCGCGCAGCCGCCGTTATCCGCCAGGAACATCACCAGCGTGTCTTCCTCTGCGCCGGATTGCTTCAGGGCCGCCAGAATCTTCCCGATGTTCTGATCCATCCGGTCCACCTGCGCCGCATACACCGCCATCCGACGAGCCTGCCACTCCTTATCCTTCGCATCGTCCCATGCCGGCACAGAAGCATCCCGCTCCGTCACGCCCCACTTCGGATCCACCAGCCCCATCCGAAGCTGCCGCTGATGCCTCTCTTCCCGCAGCTTGTCCCAGCCCGACTTGTATCGATCCTTGTACTTATCAATCTCCGGTTGCAGCGCATGCAGCGGCCAGTGCGGAGCCGTGAACGCCATGTACAGGAAGAACGGAGTCTCCGGCGTCGCAGCCCGGTGCTCGCGGATGTAGGCCGAAGCCTGATCTCCCAGCGCATCGGTGTAGTAATAATCCTTCCGATCAATCTCAATCGGAGTGTTGTCCCGCGTCAAGGTTACCGGGTTGAAGTAATCTCCGGCACCCAGAATTGTGCCGTAGTATTTATCGAAACCGCGCTGCAGGGGCCAGTTATGTGAATCCGCCGTATCGGGAGTCACGTGCCATTTCCCGCACATCAACGTCGTGTATCCGGCGGGCTTCAGGGCTTCCGCAAGCGTCATTGCATTGCGGCTGAGGTCCCCACGATACCCCGGCAACCCGTCATCGTCCATCATGTGGCCCACGCCTGCCTGATGCGAATACAACCCGGTCAGCAACGCCGCCCGGGTGGGGCAACACCGTGCGGTGTTGTAGAACTGCCGCAGCCGGATTCCTTCTTTCGCCAGCTTCGTCAGATTCGGCGTATCGATCTCGCCCCCATAGGGTGCAATATCAGAGAACCCCAGATCATCGGCCAGGATGACGACGATGTTAGGCTTCCTGGGGGACGCGGCCTGGACTGTTGTCAGGGTAGCGGCCCCGGCAAGTGACAGAAAGTCACGACGGTTGAAAGGCATCGTTCAAATGTACCAAGCGGGCGGGCGCTTCTGTCACGGCGGTCGCGATCATGGTTGTGCGCCACACTAGCACGATGACTACCACCGGAAACAGTTAATCGCGTGTTGCCCGCAGTTCAGGCCGTGTGCCGGTCGCATCAACAGTCACTTCTGGTATGCGGATGTCGATTGCGGCAAATGCCAACCGAAAGATTGGCAGGACGTGGGCCGCGCTACGTTATTCGGTGCCTGTGCCAGTCAGGTGATCCAGTAGACTTGCGGCGAGGTCGGCTGGAGGAGTTTCCATAAAAGTATCTGCGTGTGCGTCGAACGACAGAAGCGAGGATACTTCGTCGTGGAGGCTCTGATCTCCAGCGCACATGAAATTTAGCAGCTCGACTTGTTCCTGTGGATGTTCCAACTCTGTCGTTGCATTAAAAATCCGTTCTATTTCCTGCCACCGGTCTTCTGTCACTGGTTTCGCGGGCTCCTGGTCTGTATGGACATGGTGGCTCCAGATCACTGTTTATGTGCTCCAGTGTCTGGAGTTGCCGTGTCCGGGGTTATAAGATGACGGGAGCAGGTCCATTCGGCCTGCTCCCGTCATCCTGCCTGTCGTTACGCGTTATCAGTAACCGCCACTATTGCTGGAGTCATCTAACTGGGTCGAGGGATCAAAATCAGACCCGTCTGACAGACCAGAGTCGCCACTGTCCGATGAACCACTATCGGAACCTGAACTCTGCACACCACCAAGATCTGAATCGGACAGTTGATCGCCGGAGCTGGAATCAGCGGGGGCGTCCGTGGTTGCGTCTGCATCGCCGGAGCTGGAATCAGCGGGGGCGTCCGTGGTCGCGCCTGCATCGCCGGAGCTGGAATCAGCGGGGGCGTCCGTGGTTGCGCCTGCATCGCTGGGGCTGGAATCAGCGGGGGCTTCAGGGGTTGCGCCCGTGTCGATCACTGTATCGGTAGTCGTTTCCGCGTCCACAGTGGGATCGGCAGGGGTGTTGTTTTGTTCGTCGTTCATCTCGTCGGTGGCGGGCATAGTTTTCCTTGGGTTCTGACAAATGTATCAGTACGGCAGCGTTTTCGGGAGACTGATCCACTCAGGTCGCGCCGTATCGGCTGTCTGTTGCAGCCTTATACTCAAGTAGACAGCGGACCGCAGGACAAACTGTCATGTCCGCGAAAAAAAACTTCACTTTGATGTTTTGATTTCGAATGCACTCGCAATGTCGCCAGTCCAGACGATCCAATCCGGTGGTGCACTGCTTGCATGCAGGAAGTGTGTAACCCGTTATGATACTCCGCTTGGTGACGTCTCTTCTATTGTCTTCACCTCGGGGTTCTCTTTCGAGAGCCTTACCAAAGAAGTCGATTTCCCAGCGGTCGCTGTAGCTCGCGGCGATGGTCGTGGTGTCAAACTCCTACAGGTTGGTAAGCAGCACGATCTTGCGCTCGTCGACGGGATCCCACACCACCACGCGACGCACCGGCGAGGGGCAATCACTTTGAGCCTTTTCGCCTGTGAAATGAATCAGTTGGTCTGGCGGAAATTCCGGTTTGCCGGAACCAGGCCTTCTTCCAGCACTTCGTACGCAGCATTGTTCATGAGGCGGGTGACGAAACAAATCCCTCCCCGGTCAACTTTCCGAAAAGCCCGTAGTCGTTGTATCCGCGATCCATAGCAGCCTGTGGCAAAAGTCAAACTTCTCACCGAGACCATCTGAAACATATGACTTCAGTAATGTTTTGAACCTCAAAAGAAGTATGGCAATGGGCACGCGTAACAAGCGAGAGCGGCAGGAGACAATGTGGTACGCCGGGGAGTTGCCGAAGGGTCCGGGACATCCGTTTTACGCGCGGCTGAACGCAATATTGGACAAGGCGGGGTTCGATGAGTATTGCGAGAAGGTGTGCGCTCCCTATTATGCGGATGGGATCGGGCTGCAATCGCTGGCAGCGGGGCAGTATTTCCAGGCGATGCTGATCGGTTTCTTCGAAGGTCTGGACAGCGAGCGTGGCATCGCGTGGCGGGCGGCGGACTCTTTGGCGTTGCAGGAATACCTGTCCATCGCGATGGACGAGGAACCACTGGACCACAGCACGTTGTCGCGGACGCGGAGGCTGCTTGGGGGAGAGGCTCATCAGGCGGTCTTCGACTGGGTCCTGAACAAGCTGGCAAAGAGCGGCCTGGTCAAGGGCAAAACCATCGGGGTGGAATCGACGACGCTCGAGGCGAACGCGGCGATGAAGTCGATTGAGCGTCGCGACACCCGAAAGAGCTATGTCGCGTATTTACAGGGGCTTGCGGAAGCTGAAGGAATTGACCCGAAAGATGCTGAAGCGGTGCGCAGGATGGACCGGAAACGAAAGATGAAGATGTCGAACGAGGACTGGCAGAATCCCAACGACCCGGATGCGGAAATCACCAAAATGAAGGACGGCCATACGGCGCTGGCCTACAAAGCGGAAAACGCGGTGGACATGGAAACCACGGCGATTGTTGCGGTTACCGTTCATGGCGGGGCCGCCGCCGACAGCGCAACGGTAAGAGCGATGGTAGTGGAGGCCGGATCGGTGGTGGCGGAGTTGCTTGACCGGGCGACGGACGCGGGTGCCTATAAGGTCAATGCGAACGGGCTGGAAGCAGTGGTTGCCGACAAGGGTTATCACAGCAACGACGTTCTGGTGGAGTTGACGGCGAAGCTGGGCGTGAGAACGTACATTGCGGAGCCGGCACGGGGTAAGCGTAAGTGGGACGGGAAGGAAGCAGAGAAGAACGCGGTGTACGCCAACCGGCGGCGCGTGAAAAGAAAGTGCGGCAAGGCGTTCCAGCGGGGAAGAGGAGAGAAGGTCGAGAAGAACTTCGCACACCAGTTCGACACAGGGGGAATGGACAGACCTATGTGAGGGGCCTCGACAACGTGAAGAAAAAACTGCTGATCCAGACGGCGGCATGCAATCTTGCGCTCCTTATGATATCCTTCTCTGAAGCGGGCAAGCCTAGGGTGGCCCAAGGCCGCAAAATCGACGCTGTCTTCGCCATTTTGACCTTCCTGGCGGCTCTGGACGGTCTCCGGGTCCCGAATCTGGGCCCGATAGCCCGAATCCTTTGGAACCGTCATCCCCCGTCCCGAAATCCGGAACTTATCGCGAGTTTTGCCAGTTTGGCCGCGTAACCCAAAAACAGGGGTTTCGCCACATGCTGCTAACCCGTGTTCTCAATCGGTGCCATCACTTCCCCGGTTTTGTCTGTGAACCGGCTCGCTTCTCCG
>RGPS01000221.1 GCA_010084195.1 Terriglobia bacterium | reverse complement strand
TCAATGATGGACTGCAACCCGTCAAGAACCCCGCCCATAAACTCTTCGATGCTGTTCAAGATGTCTACAAACGGCGTGAGGTTTTGGGGAAATATGCGGAGGGCAATCCATTGGGCATCTGTCTGAGGACGCGAAAGCACGCCACCCGCGAGACGCAGGACATTTGCGGCAACTGTGACGATGCCCTTTTCTTGTGCATAGTTCCGAAAGAACTTCAGTTTATTGGAGTCAGACCCCCAATAAAGCACTGGAGCCCCGTCCACGGACCCCACACCAGGAATCCAAGGCTCTGCATCCGTCACGCCCGGTTTCAACATGAATGCTGGACCCCGTGGCGGACCCCCCTCCCCATCCAAAAGAAGGGTGCTCATACGTGGCGCGATCCCCCAATTAATGCTTAACATCTCCATTAATCGGAAGATGTCTCGCGTCGGGATGCCATCTGGGGTGCTCGCGAAAAGGGGGACCGTGAGAGGCGCACCCAGATCGGAGACTAGCTGGATCATCTCTTCCGTAGGAGGGTTGATCTGCTCCAGGTTGATCGCGATGGCTTCCGAAACATCCAGAACGGCTGACCGGAAGGCATTGATGTTGCGAAACTTGGCTTGAGTGGCAGGGGAATTTTGAGCAAACCACCCATAGCGCACAAGCAACCGAGATATAAACTCCTCGGAACCCGTGTCCTGTCCCGGGGCTACACGATTAAGCGCGAAGGTGTCGTTCGGAGCGGCTTTCAAGTCGAGCCGACCCAGGATCGCGACAATCACCGCCGCCTGGAGCACTCGCCGATAATTCAGGACATTTGCACTTGGCAATGTCACTGACACTGATGAAGACGCCGCGCTGAACGTCGTACATCGCAGCGTGCTGTCCACCGTGCCCGCAAAGGCATCAGGATAGAATTTGCGGGCACCCACAGAGCTACGGACACCCGTTGCGGACAAATAAAATAGACGTGCCGCCTTCCCGTACATCGGGACAGCACTTCCAATGTCCGCAACCCCCACGCCCATTGCATCTTCGATGGCCGTCGCCAGATCCGGCCCAACTGCCCGCACACGGAAGAAATAAGATCGTGTGTCGTCGATGATACTTGGCTGCCCGTCACTATCAAAAGAAGCACCCTTTGGCAGCAAGTCCCGAGGAATCGAAGTCGTGAAACTCTGCCCTGGCAACAACTGCGTGAACACGCCGGCCTTGACGTAAAAAGCCGTGCCGAGCAATGGCGGCTTGTCGCCCTGCCTCAAATCTGATGGTTTGATCAGCGGGTTCGCTTGGTCAATCTGGAAACGAAGCTGCTGTGGACCATTCTCGACAGATTCCCAATCGTCGCCACTTGGGCCAACACCTGCGACACCAATACCCCCGTACAGGTACAGTGGCGCACCTGATTGGGGGTCCAAACAAACACTCGGGATTTTTGCAGGTGCCCCCACAGGGGAATGCCCATCGTCCGTGCCCAGCGCCACGACACGCAACCCCCGGGGCAACGTCGAAACTTCAACGACGAAACCCGCAGGAGATGGGGCAAACAAGCCCTGTACGGCGCCCGCAACCTGTGCAAAAGTCCACGAGAGATTCACGTTGTCGTCTCTGACAACGGCCTTGGGTGTCGTCGTCGGTGGGAAGTTCTCGGCACCACGACCAAATGGGCCAAACAAAGCCATCAGCGCCGTGATCGCCTTGACCACCTTGCTGACATTCCCACCGTCCGTTACGTAAAAGAAGAACCCCACGGTCGGAGTCGTGGGGGCGAAGTCCGGTCGATTCAGATCAGTCCGGTCGATTAGACGCGCCATCATACGCTGCTCATAGGCAGCGTACCCGCCCACTAGATCCGCAAAATAATTGTCGGGGGTCAGTAACTTAAAGTCCCCGTTGATGTAAACGCCCGTGTTGATCAAATCCTTGATCAAGGCCCGCAATTCATCGAGAAGTGCCTCGACAATCGCACGAATCGGATCAAGCAACCCCACCAGTAAGGATTGCATGACGGACAGAATCAGATCCGCAAGCTCCAGCAAAGTAATGCCGTAAGACAAAACAGCATCGATTTTGTCCAGAACTTGCTGGACTTCGGGCGGGAGCTTGAGTTCCAGCCCGAAGCCATCGACCCATTCTGAGTCATTCGCCACGGCGCATCGCCTCCAGCTTGTTCAGTTGAAGCTGAAGATCCGTGAGCTTGGCCTTGTCCGCTTCCATCTGGGCGACGATGACGTGCTCAAATCGCTGGAGCAAGTCAATCTCGCGATCAAATGGAGCTTTTTTCTCGGGTTGCTCTTTCCAAGTGGAAGGGGCAATCCCAGCCGCTTTTAACGCGGCGAGTAGTTCTTCTTTTGTGCGGTAGGTCATGCACAGACCCTACCGCAATAGACGATCTAGAAGCCGCCCTGCGCCCAAAGATGGAACTCCTCGGGAGTTCTTAGCATTGAGGCATTGCAGCCAGCCGGAATGCGGTCTTTATCGACCAGATACACACCTTCGTGTGCCAGAAACTTTGAGTCCATTGCAACCATCTCGGGCAAATGGGCGTACCCAATGTCCCGATTTGTGGCCGCATCGCAAACCAGATAGACCGGGGCGGTTTCTCCAGAAAGCATATCAATCACCTTCGACTTTGCGGATTTTCAGTTGAGGGCCATAGGACGGCGTCATTCGCACGCCCGATCCCGTGAAGGCCACGCGAACAGGCTGGCCCTTATACGGCCCACCCGCGACCTTCATTCCGTCAACAACGACCGTGACCTGGAATGAACGTCGGGCATTTTCGACAGAACCCGCCCACTCAACCGTTTCAGGCGTGTTTTCGCGAAATGCTTCAACACGGTCTCCAGGGGAGAACTTAGGCGTACTCTTCATCCGAAAGAATCTCCAGTAGATTTGGATCGAATCGGGTCACACGCAAACCTGCGTCCAGCAGCACCCGACCAGTATCCAGCGTACCACGCTGAGATCCCGGAAGCTCCCCCCAATCTGTGATATCCCCATCTTGGTCGCTGGGAAATAGATACGTCTCGGGACCGGAGTGCGGCACGGACACGGCGGATACGACGACGTATTCATACTCGCCAAGGTATAGGTCCGGGACGTGTACCAAGAACTGCACGGCGCCAGCATCAGTGATGCTGCGGGATAGGACGTGGGCATTCTTCAAGGCTGCTCCTGACTCGTGGACGTCACGCCACCTTTCGGACGGTATCCACTGGCAGAATGACCATTAGGCTACGGTCGATATCCCAATCGACCGTCAGCACGGTCAGATCCCGACCGGCCTCTCGAAATTCAGATACCGAGATCACGGTGCCCTGAGTACCCTCGGGGATCGGGTCCGGGTCGTCAACCATGCGGACAAGTTCGATGCGGTCGCCCTCTAGGATTGGCATGTTTTACTCCACAAGTGTCAAGGTTACATCGAAGCGGCACTTGACATTCCAGAAATGCACGCATTCGGGACATTCGACCGAAAGGTCCGCGATCCCACCGATGGTGGGGTATGACAGGTAGTTCCGCCGAAGGTCTTCGGTGCAAGGCTTGCCACATTTGGGGCAGTTTACCGTGACCTCGAACGGCAAGTAGAAGCGTTTTACTTCTACACGATAGCTTTCTGCGTTGCGGTGGATCATGGATATTCGCCTTAGACCAGGGAACCATTCATCCAGCGGTCGAATTGCTCGACCGACCGTATGGGGACGACCAATTCCGATTCCCACACCTGGACATCATCCTCCCCTGTCACGGCGGTAAACATGATGTCATGGGTGGCTTCGTCATGTTCGCGACGGTCCAGGACCGTCGCGAGCGTCTCGTCCATGCCGATGTATCCGAGCATCTCTTGCGTGTGGGCACAAGAGACAGCGTAAGTCCGCATCGGGAACCTCCTTCTGGTAGAGAAACGGTGAAAGGACTTTGCTGGAACCGACTTAGGCGTTGCGCCCCATGATTTCGTCGGCGATCCACTTGGCCGGCGCCAGGTTCAGACCCGGGATTTCCCGGCGAATCAGGACCAGGGCATCGACAAGGCGCTTTGCCTTGCAGAGGCAAACCACCTGCTTGCACGTCTCTGAAGAGACGCGCACCGTGCGCGCCTCGAACCGATGGAGAGTAGGAACGTTGAAGTCCATAAGACCGCCTTTCCGTTCCGAGAGTTTCGCTTCTTGCATGTTGTAAACGTAACGGACCACGCCACAGAACCAGAAATCGGCATCATCTTTATCCGTTCTAGGGCGTGACGGGCAGCGTTTATAAAGCACAACCCGCCATATGGAGCCCGATATGACCGCGATCCAGACGAACGCTGCCTCCCTCGCCAATGCCGCTGCCCTCGCCTCGGCCAACAAGGGGACCTTTACGTCCCTGATCATCACGAAGCAGGGGACGGAGAAGGGCGGTGTCATCTACGGTGACGACACCGTATGTACGGTCATTGTGACCGGATTCCGATACGACCGGCTGGTCCAGCGGTCGCTCGACAAGGCCCAGGCGATGACCGACTCCGACCTGGAGCGTCTGATTGCGGGCAAGATGGGGTACGACGGTCGCGGCAAGAACGCGGTCGAACGCCCGGTTACGCTGGCCGATGCCCGTGACGCGCTCGCCGAACTGGTCGCGAGCTTCGGCGAGACGCTCGCCGGGACGAATGAGTCCACCACGGACCATGTCTTCGAGCCCCTGATCGTTACCGACGAGAATGGGATCGCCGAAACGGTGCGCGGAGCCCGGGTTTACAGGTGCGTCGCCGGGGACGCGAGCCACGTCTGTCGCTGCCGCGTCTGCACGGGCGACTCCCGCGCCCCGGTCGACGGCCAAATCAACCTGAGCGGCCTCGCCATCGGGACGACGATCCTGAGCCCGGCCGTGAACGGCCCGGCCCCCGCCGCGAAGTCAGGTGCGAAAACGGTGGCGAAAGATGCCATCCGCGCCTGCCTGCCGATCAGCCGCTACGTCAGCTACCGGCTCGACCCCAACGGGTCCGGTACTTGGCTGCTCAAGGCGGGTGGGTCTGCGGTGGCCCAAGCCGCGTCGAACAATGTGACCATCAAGCCGGTGGCCCTCGAAGCCCTCGCGGGCTGAAATCGGTTCCATTGGCTAGGGCCTTGCGTTTAACAGCGAACGAGAAGGGGAGTTTCGCATGGCCATTACATGGTGGGACAACGGCACCGGCAAGCGCATCGAACAAACGCACGAAGGTCGCGTCCTCGACGTCACGCGATCCGAGGTTCGCGTGATGTCGGACATCTGGGCTAACCAGATCACCGCCACGGTGCTCGACGAGCAGGGCGCTGTGGTGACGGTTGACTGCGGCACCGACTTCGAACTGTGTGCCCGCTCTGGGCAGGTTATCGTCGATGCGCCCGAAGATGCACTCCAAGCCTATCAGGCGGCCAAGGCTGCCAAGGCTGCCCAACAGGCGGCGGACGAGGTTGAGCATCGCGCCCGCAACCTCGTTCTGCAAGTCCACGTTGGCAGCGCGGTCGTGGTGCGTCGTGGCCGAAAGGTGCCCCGAGGCACCACCGGCATCGTGACCCGAATCGTGTCCGGTTGCTACGGACTGCGGGCCACCGTTAAAGACAATACGGGGACCGCTCATTGGGTGGATCCGGACAATCTCGACGTAATCCACCCCATGCTCAAAGACGGGGAGCCCATCCCTGGTGCGACTTGGGCGGACATCCGCGCCCACATGAATGCGAACCAGATTCGCATCCCAATCAAGGGTGAGACGGTGCGCCTCAAGGCATCACCCGAAATCGTGGGGTCGGTGTTCTGGACGCAGGATGCGCGCATCGGATTCAAAGCCTCCCCCGATGCGGAGCCGACGTGGACGGATGCCTATTCCGTGGAGATCCAAGACACGGACGGCACATTCATTGGGTATGAGATCCCGGAGTCCGAATTTCGCGTGTGGGCTGTCCCGCTAGGTAGGGTCAAGCATCTGCCGCCCCCGATGAATCGGACCCGTGAAATCCAGGCGACGGGCAATGTTGTCACGCTGAAAGACCATAAGGGGCGGGTCCTGCTTACTTGCCCCGTAAAGGCGCTCCCCGACATCCTCGCCCAAATGACCTAAGACTGGAGTGGACTCTAATGGCCAGCCGTGACTTCTACATAAAGGACAAAGACGCAAAGGGCCGCACATGCTTCCGCTTTGCGGGCTCCGACTTCGAAATCCAAGTCAGGCAGCATCCTGGGTTCTACCTCACGCATACGCAACCGGGAAGCACGACGCAGACCCGTATCAGCCCCGCTAACGCCATGCTCCAAGCGGCGCTAAGGCTGTTCCGCAATGCCGTGTTAAAGGGCATCCGAGACGCCTACATGCCAAGGGCGCCCGCAAACGTGCCTACAGACATCTTTCGCGAAGCGTGGACCGCATATACTGCGGTACTCCAAGCCAACGGCGTCAGTCATGTGCCGAAATACCTGGAGTATCCTTCGATCTATGACATCGTAGAGAATGGAACGCAAGTATTGGTTGACACCGATCTGTTCTGCGTTCTGGTGGAACCCGTCCCACTGAACGAATCATTCTGCGCCTCTATGCGGGCGGGCACCCATGTCAGGGCATTGCATACGGACGGGACCGAAACCTTGATCGTGCTCGGGGGCACGGTCGGACAGATGGCAGAGCTACCGGAGTCCGTACCATACGGAACTATGGTGAAAGCATATCTGCCGGGGGCGGGCGTTGACCCGCCTATCAAAGTGCCCTCGGCATGAAGCCTTCTCCAGCTAAAGTCGCAGCACGGTATATCGTCGCAAAGGCCGTAGGGTTTCATGGGCATGGGATGTCCCCAAAGTCCATGCGTATGGATGGCCCCCAATTCTCTGACCAGAGGCCCATCCCACAATCCGACGTGGATACGGCGGTCGAATGGCTTGAGACCGACCGGCCGGACACGCTCGTGGCATATTCCAGGGGCGGCGCAGTCGCCATGCTTGCACTAGAGCAGGCGGCGGCTCACCCGAAGGTGGTCTATGTCGCACCGGCATGGCAACGAGGGTGGGCGAATGTTCACCCCCACGGCACTTCCGGCGTCATACTACATGGGGACGAAGATGCACGGGTTCCGTTGCAGGACTCATGTGAGTTGGCTGCGGCCACGGGGATGCCTTTGCGAGTGGTCCCTGATCGGAATCATGTCAGTATTTTGAAGGATAAGGAGAATCCCGGTGCCGGGATTCCGGTCCCCAGAAACAAGATCAGGGAGTGTGCGAACACGCTCCCCGATTGGGGTTCATCCGGGACTGGCTCGAAAGAGCAGATAGAACAGCAGCGGGCTTTTGTGCGGGCTTTGATTGAGGGCGATTAGCCCTGAATCTCGGAAAGCTGGTTGTCCAGATACGTGCGGACGGTCTTCAAATTGCGGGCGATAGCCTTCGCGTCCGTTTTGTAGCCCTCGGTGCCGAGTAGGGCATTCGTCGGGGCCTTCAGGCGCTTAATCAGTTCCTTTGCCATGGTGCTCCCGGGCAGGTCAAAAAGCACCCGGCCCATGTCTGCAAGCGCGGCAGACATGCTCTCACGATCATCGTCCAGTCCGGCTTCAATCGCAATGTCGATCTGTTCCCGAAGCTTTTTCAGTTCGGGGACAATCGCCTTAGCATCTTGACCTTGCCAGAGCCCGCCAACGCCGCCAAGGCCGATGGGATATTGGCCACGGTTCGTCTGGAACGTGTCCTTGTAGCCTTTGCGAAGTTCCTCACGAGTTTTTGCGGCCATGGATTTGAGAGCCGATTCGAGGGTCGGATGATCCTCGACCAACTTGCCAATACGGCCGGTATCAGTGAGGCGGCCCCAGACTTTGAGCAGCTTGAATCGCCCCTGTCCAGCGGGGATGATGACCATCTCGTAGTATTTCGAGTTGTTATTCGCGGGATCAATCAGGTGCATCATTTTTGCGGTGCCGTCCGCGTATGACCGAGGATTGATCAGCTTCTCATTCATCAAGGTGTTGGTGATTGGATTGTGCGCTACGCGAGTG
>RGPS01000023.1 GCA_010084195.1 Terriglobia bacterium | reverse complement strand
AAGTGCGCGGGCACGTCCAGCCCGTGCGGCAACAACACGTGCCGCTCGACGGCCCGTTGGTGCTGAGTGTCGGCATGCTGGACCAACAGGTGAAGCGCATGGATCTGGTGATTCGTGAGGCCGCGGCGTTGACATCGATTCAGCCCCATGTGCTCTTGCTGGGCGAAGAGACGCCGGAAACGCCCGTCGTACGTGCGGTGGCCGAACGGGCGCTTGGCGCGGGGCGCTACACCATGGGCACCGTCAATCGGTCGCTGGCGATGGCGGCGTACCGTGCGGCGGATGCGTTTGTGCTCGCGTCGCCGCGCGAAGGGTTCGGCCTCGCGTATCTGGAAGCGCTGATGAGCGGCGTGCCCTGCGTCGTGCAGGATACGCCGACGACGGCGTATCTGTACGGCTCCTTTGGGCATCGCGCCGATCTCTCCGTGCCCGGCGTTCTGGCGTCGCACTTGGAGCGGATGCTGGCCACGCCGCCGGACTCGGCCTGATGCCGGCCGACTAAGCGGCTGTCGTGTCCTGCACGCTCTGTTGCACCGCGGAGAGCAGTGCCGGCGCGAATCCGTTGAGGTCGAGGTGGCTGCTGAAGAACTCCACGCACCGGCGCGAATACTCGTCGCGTGAAAATGCGTGCAGGAGTGGCGCGATGTCGCGGACATTCGTGATGACGTACCCCACGTTGTGTCGCCGCACGAGGTCACTGATTTCTCCGACGTCATTGACGAGTACCGGCAACCCGTGTTGGAGGTAGGTGCTGATCTTTCCGGAGGCGAGACCAATGTGCTGGAGGTTCTTGCCCGTGTAGCGACTCTGGAAATCTGGCGTATACAGTGCGATGCCCAGATCTGCACTCCGGAGGAGCTGGCCGATATCGCGGACGTCGGGAATGTCCCAGTTCGACACGTAGACGCGTGCGTTGCCCGCGCGCTTCTGGAACTCGGCGGCACTCGCGGCAGCGTAGCGATCGTGTAGCACTAAGACCCAATCACTCGGCCAGTCGCCCACGCTGGAGGCCAGTGGTCCTATGCCTGACCAATGCTCGATCGACCCGGAGACCAGCGCGATCTTTTTGCTCCGATCAATTCCGAGCCGATCATGAAGCCGGTAGGTGCGATCGCCAGCCTTTGGGGTGCGCCCGGCGACGGGTACGCAGAGAATATTCTCAACGGGAATGTTGTTCTCGCGGGAGAGGAACTCCGTGCGCACCGCGTCTTGGCACACGGCAAATCGGATGGAGCGCGCCGCCCGGCGCTCCACCTCTTTGAATCCCGGACTGCACTCGTCGGCGAAAAAGATTTCGTACGAGATCAACGCGGTGGGGATGCCCAGTAGTCGGCCAATGGCGGAGGCTTCCACGAGGCCGTAGCGGTCGACGCCAATCACGAGCGCGTAGCGCTGGAAGAGGATACTGGGATCGCACAACAGGGCGGCCACGCCGGTGAGCAGGTTAAACCCAAACCGGTCGATGAGTTGCTGCCGCCGCCGAGAGAACAAACCCATTTCAAAACGCATCCGCACATCGCGGCACGGTGCCGTTTGGCTGATGGGCATGCGCGGGCACTTCACGTCAACGGCATAGCCAGCCTCGACGAGTAACTCGACGATCCCTGTCAAATTGGGATTGTTATTGAGATTGCCCTCGGGGTGGACGATCAGCACGCGTGGGCGCATGACGGTCAGCCAGTCACGTCCCACGAGTGGTCAACGAGAAAGTACCTCGGCGCGGCTGGGTTGGTGCGTCCCGTGCCGTAGAAGTCGCCAGGCTCCACGTTCATCGCACCGGCGTGCCACACGAAATCCGCGATGTCGCTGTTCACGGTGCTGAACAACGAGACGCGGTAGGTGCCAGGTTCAAAGGGCAGTCTCGGTATGCTGCACGTGAACACGCCGGATCCGGGAACGCTGACAAAATCTCCGCGCTGTGCGTCGCTCGAGAGCTCGCAGAGCTGTTCGTCCACGAACCCGTGGATCACGACGTCGATGTGTACGTTCTGCAGCGCGACGGCATCGGCATGGTATCGGACTTCTAGTCGCACGCTGTCGCCAGACCGGATCAAGCCGCCGCCGTTGGCCGCATTCACCACGGCGAACGATTCAAAGCGGAGCGCTCCGTTCCCCGTACGGTCCGTCCGATTCTGCAACGGGATCTCGCCAATCGTTTCAATGGAGCGCAGATACTGCTGCACCACAGCTCCCGCTGGTCCATCGGCGGAGACGTGTCCTCCCTCAAGCAGAATTCCGCGCGCGCAGAGCGACGTGACGGCGACCATGTTGTGGCTCACAAACAACACGGCGCGCCCTTCCTCCCGCGCCACCTCGCCCATCTTGCCGAGGCATTTGCGTTGGAACGCGGCGTCGCCGACGGCGAGCACTTCGTCCACCACGAGAATTTCGGGGTTGAGATGCGCGGCCACGGCAAAGGCGAGGCGCACGTACATGCCGCTACTGTAGCGCTTGACCGGCGTGTCGAGAAAGCGCTCGATCTCGGCGAACGCCACAATCTCGTCAAAGCGCTGCTGAATCTCGTGACGGCGCATACCGAGGATGGTGCCGTTGAGAAAAATATTCTCACGGCCGGTGAGCTCCGGATGAAACCCCGTGCCCACTTCGAGCAGACTGCCGATGCGGCCGTACAGACGAATTTCACCTTCGGTGGGCCAGGTGATACGCGAGAGCAGTTTGAGGAGGGTGCTCTTGCCTGCGCCGTTGCGGCCAATGATGCCGACCGTTTCGCCGCGCTGGTCCGGCGGCAGTCGCGGTTCGTGTACCGGGTCGCCTGGGGCATTCTGCGGAATGTGCAGGACGCCGAGGACATCGTGCAGGAGACGTTTCTGCGCATCCATCGCAGTGGTTCGGAATTGCGGATGGACGACGAGTGGGCATTTCTGGCAACCACCGCGTGGCGGCTGAGTGCGGATCGTCGCCGCCGACAGAAGAAAGATGTTGAGGTTCCGGAGCTTACCGACTATGCACCCGACCCGGAGAGAGCCGCTGTCACTGCCGATCTGAACGCCAGAGTTGCCCGGCTGGTGGATGCGCTGCCGGAGGAACTTCGACAGCCCTTGGTGCTGTCGGGAATTGAAGAAATGACCTCAGTAGAAATCGCCAGGGTGATGGGGATACCGGAGGGGACTGTTCGCACCCGAATCATGCGCGCCCGCCAATTGTTAAAGGAGAGACTTGCACATGCGTAACGAACCGGATCTCGACCAAATTCTGGATAGTGCCCTGGCTGCGTATACGAACCAGGAGCCGCACGTTGGCATGGAAGCGAGGGTGTTGCGTGCTGCCCGTGCGCCGAAGGCAGGCCGTTGGGCGTGGGTGGCAATTCCGTCGCTGGCGGCAGCAACCCTCGCGCTGTTTTTTGCCTTGCAGCCGACTCCGAAGCCCAGCACCCCGATAGCCCGCCCGGCACCGCCAACCGCTGCATTAGAGGTACCTCGAATGGAACAGGCCATAAGAACAGCACCGCGACCGCGTCGTCTGCCGCATCAGCCTCTGACTGCCCCGCCGGAGCCGCCTACGGCGCAACAACTCGTACTACAGGCGTTTGTATTGAAGTACCCGGAACAGGCCGCAAGCTTTGTGCGGACGATCCCGTCCGAACTAACTATCGAACCCCTCGCAATTGAACCACTATCCATAAACAGCCTTGATCAATAGAAAGGAAACACAATGAAATTTCTCATTCTCAGCCTCGCCACACTTGTCTTCGCTGGTCCGGGTATGGCACAAACTCCGGAGACAAAACCCGAACCAAAGTTCTACAAACTCGACATCGTGCTCAAGGAACTGGAGGCGGGCAAAGTACTTACCTCACGAGCGTATGTGATTCTTCTGTCTTCCTCCGGCTATTCCGCCTCGGTGCGGACAGGAGATAAAGTAGCTTTCCCCACAGCCGGACCCTCGAGCCTCAATTTCAATTTCGTGGACGTGGGCGTCAACATCGATTGCAAACTGTTGTCCTCAACGGCCACAGAACTGGGACTGAGCCTGGTGGCCGACGTTTCCAGCCTGGCTGACAATAAGAACGGCAATATGCCGCCTACCGTCAATCAGACACGATGGAGCACGCAGGCAGTGGTCCCGTTTCGCAAGCCGACCATGATCGCCAGTGCCGACGGGGCCTCTTCCAAACGCCAGACCCAGCTCGAAATCACCGCTACGCCCTTGCAGTAACCAGCTTTTCCAGCTTCTGCAGATTCTCAATCGCGCCCATCGCGATCAGATAGTCTCCGGCGGCAATCGTACTTTCGGCGGGGGGATTGAACAACATCTCCCCGCCAGCCTTCTTGATGGCCATCACGATCACACCGTAATCCCGGCTCAGGTGCAGTTCTTTCAGGCTCTTCGCAATCACCTCGGAACTCCGCGCCACCTCCACCTGTTCAATGGCAACATCGAGGCCCATTGCCGTTGTCGCGAAATCCAGAAACGTGGAAACGTGAGGCCGCACCAAAGCTTGTGCCAGACGATGGCCCGCCATGCTGAAGGGGGCAAACACCGTATCGGCCCCGGCCAGGCGCAGCTTCTGTTCCGCTTCTTCTTCACTGGCCCGGGTAACTACAGTCAGCTTCGGATTCAGGGTCTTGGCCGACAGGATGACGAACACGTTGTCGGCATCAGTGGCCAAGGCCGAAACCAGGCCACGGGCTCTCAGAATTCCGGCCTGTCGCAGGGATTCATCTCTGGTTGAATCGGCCACAATGACATGCATCCCGGCCTGGCGTGCCATCTCAGCACGTGGCTCACTACGGTCGATGATCACGAACGGAACCCCGGTCCTTTGCAGCTCAAACGCGGCGTGGCGGCCCACACGTCCAAAACCGCAAATAATATAGTGGTCCTTCAGCCCGTCAATCACGCGCTTCCTCCTGCGTTTTCCAAAGGTATCCTGTAATTCCAGTTCAATGATGGTCTGGGTAAGCGCCCCCACCCCGAAAAACACGGCGCTGACTCCAAAGAGAATCAGAAATGAGTTAAAAACCCGCCCCGCATGACTCAGGGGGTGGATCTCCATGTAGCCTACGGTTGCCACCGTAATCAGCGTCATGTAGAACGCGTCGAAGGCAGGGTAGCCCTCGACCACCATGAACCCGATAGTCCCGAAGCCCAGCGAAGAGATCAGTAACCCGCCGACAAGTGCGGCGCGGCGAGCGAGCGTCTTCTCCATCTATTTCCGCAGTTGCCAGTGCTCGTCAAACAGCCCGGCTATGTTGACCTGGGGGACGTCTGCTGTTTCCCCGACCTTCACAATGGCGTAGTCACCCCAGAGCGGCATACCGTAGTCCCCGTTATATTCCCGTTCGATAATTGTAAGCCCGGTATTCAGCACCACGTACTTTGTGGGATCTAACGGATTCGGATAAATCAGCGCGGGGTAGTTATCCTTTGCCGGATAACTCTTGTCGCCCATGGTGACGGTTTCTTTGGTCCATTTCACGGGTAGTTTTGGGGCCATCTTTGCGATCCATTTGTTACTGCCGGGGTCGCCGAACAGCACCACATGATACTTCGCGAAATCGGCTTCGGTAACGTCCTTATCGTCCTTCACGAACGGGTGACCGCGGAAGTACTTTCCCCAGAGGCGATCAAAACGGGCCAGCGTTTTCAGAGACTGCTGATTGACTGCCTCATTCCACGGCGTGCCTGTCGGGCGAACCAACAGGAAAGGATCGAGGAAAGCATCTTCAATCGGCCCCTGCAGCGCGTGGCTCTTATGTAACCCCGGCAGCGGACCCGCTTTGTCTACTTTCCAGCCGGTAGCAGACTTTTGCAGCGTGATCTCCCCAGCACCTTTCACCTTGAGTATCTGGCCGTCGATAGAAACCGACTTCGCCTGAGCCATTTCACGGAGCGCCAGTCGCGTCACATTGTTGGTCTTGATCTTGTAAGTGGAACCGCCCGCAGTTCGCTCCGCGTCCACATCGGCACGTTCGTAGAGCTTGCCCATACCGTCCACGGATACCCAGTAATCCTTGTTGTAGCGGGTCGTATAGGTCAGGAAGCGGATATGGTCGGGCGAGGTCTGTCCCTTATCGCCCCATTCCTTGAGAAACCCATCGAGTCTCTGCCGCACCAGAGGGCTGGTGCCGTGCCCGGTGTTCTGCGAAATCATGAAGACTCCGGGAGTCCCCGGAAGTTTCAGAAAGTCCGGCTCCCCTTCAGACTTGAAACCTTCTTTTTCCAGTTGTGCACGCGTTCGGAGAGAACTTTCCAGTTGCCCCCGATTCGGTGTCGGTGGCGGACCAGGCAGTGACGGTGTCTGGGTGTCATTGTCACCATCGTGACCGGCGAGCGGCAGGTTGAAGATATTCAGAGCCCACTCTTCCATGTTTTCCCAAATGCGCAGCGCAGAGGCCTGATGGGGCTCGAAGCCAGGCATCCAGGGACGACGGGACCAGGTCCCCGCCCCGATCTCAGCGGCGGCAAAACGGTCCGGGTAGTGCAGGGCAATGTGCCACGCTCCTTCACCGCCCATGGAGAAACCACGCAGCATAACACGCTTTTCATCGATCTTGAAACGCTGCTTCACAGCGGTGATGGCTTCAAAGACATCCGCTTCCCCGGCCCAATGCCAGCCGGCGGAATTGATGCGACCAAACAGCTCCACCTGAATCTGCCCCTGATCCGCGACCGGAGCATTACCGGGGGGACGCGGATTCATGAAGCTGAAAATGAATTCGGACTCGGTGGTGTTGTTTTGCCGCCCGTGCATCCACACATAGAGCCTGGTGGGTTTTTCCGGGTCGTAGTTCGCCGGCAGACTGACGTGATACGGTTGCACAGACCCGTCCATTTCCGAGTAGTAGGCGTAGGTGCGGCTCTTGCCTGAGGTCCAGGGCGCTTGCCCTGCCTGCAACTGCTTCGCCCTTTCGATGCCGGAATCGAGAACGGTCATGGAGTGGTCGATGGCGGCCTGGGTCCCATAGAGTTCGGGGTATTCCAGCAGGAACCGCCCGGCTTTGGCGAAGACATCCACGTCGCCGACCAGGGTGGCATCAGCCTTCTTTGCCTTTAGTTCTTTGACTGCAGCCTCGATCTGTTCGGCTTTGGCTTTGACGCGGGCCAATTCGTCAGGCTTCGCCACCACTGCCGGACCACGTCCGCCACCGGCTCGTCCGCCACCGGCTCGACCGGGGGCCTGCGCAGGCGGTTGTTGTGCCAACAAAACTACGGCACCCAGCGCCGCAAGACAGAAAAACATGTTCCGCATCATCGCGGTAAGGATATCAAACCATTTGAGCGTCCAGAGACGTCATGCCTTCAGCCACTTGTCAAACCACGCAAAAGCATCCCGCTGCATGTCGCGATCAAACTTGTGCGGCCCAGGATAGAAATTCGTCTTGTACCGATCCGGCAGACCCGCTTTTCGATAAACCTCGCCCAGAATCCGATCCGCCCGTTCCATCTCCGACAGCGTAAACAACTGGTCCTCGCGATTGTTCAGAACCATCACGGCGTTTGGCAGATTCAGACCGTAGATCTCGGGATAATCGAGATCCAGAGGCATTCCGGGCACGTACGCCATCCAGGTGTGGGTGTACGACTTGCTGAGCAGATAATCCCGCCAGGTCGTCATCATCCCCACCGCGCAGGAGCACTTGAGGCGCGCGTCCGCACCCGTAAGGAAGACGGTCCGAAGCCCCCCGCCGGAGAGTCCGCAACAACCAACCCTGGAGGCATCCACGTCGGGTCTGGAGCAGAGGTAATCGAGCGCACGCTGGTCCTCGCTCACAAAAGTGCCGGGCCAGGTGGTCCCCGCCGAGAACAGGCTCTTGGCCATGATGTGCTCGTGTCCGCCTGCCCACGTATTGTACTTCTGAATTTCGTCTGTCGCCTCAGGATTCTGTTCGGTCAAACCCTGGCGAATCGCAGCTGGGACATCACCCACGCGGACTCTCCGACTGCCGAACGTAAATGCATCGGACACCAGAACGCCATACCCGCGACGTGCCAGTTCGTTCACCCACGCCGCACCACCGTAGTAGCGGTTCTGGTGTTCGATCATCATCGGATGCGGGTCAGCCGACATGCGAATCAGCTTCCGGGTCCCGAAGTACTTGTTGCCTCCGTGATCATGCAGGGCCAGAACGCCGGGGAGTTTTCCGGTTGCCCCCACCGGCTTCACGAATACCGCCTCAGTAGGCGGGCCATAGGGCAACTGCCACGCCATGTGCTCGAACGCGAGGCCGTCGTATTCCACCGCATGTTGCACGGTGGCCTTTGGGACGCCGCCGGTATCGGGCTGGAGCAAGGCCGCCAGGTACTTCGCCCGAGCCTGCCGCTGCCAGTCCCCGACGTTCGCCCAACCCGCCCGGCGGAAAGACAATCGCGGCGGATCCTGCGCCAGCCCTGACGCCCAGTCCCCGTAAGCTCCAATCATGTTCGGCATTCTCAAATTCTCGCACCAATCCGTACCGCGAGTGAGATACTCAGGGCAACGATTCCATTGACGAACCAAGCCCATATGCGAGTAGCCATCATTGCGGACGACCTGACAGGAGCCTGTGACGCCGCCGTTCATTTCGCAGCACGGGGTCTGGAAACCCAGGTAAGCCTCGACGGCAACGTCCCGGCATCCGCCGTCGCCGCGTTCCCAACCGACAGCCGAGACGTGGATTCCGGGACCGCCCGCAGCCGAATCCTCGCACTGTCCGCAAATCTCGCCCCACAGCTTGTGTTTCTGAAGATCGACTCGGTGCTGAGGGGGCATCCGGGGCGGGAAATCGCCCTCACGCTTGCAGCCTTCGGGTACGACAGTGCGATCATTACGCCCGCTTACCCGGAGATGGGGCGAATGGTGAAAAATGGCGTGATTCAACTGCCCGAGCCTATCGATATCGCGGCCAGACTTCAGGCCGAGGGCCTCGACCCCGAACGCGGCCAGATCCTCGACGCTTCGACGAACAAGGAACTGACGAAAATCGTCCGTCAGTTCGCCGGCGAACGGGTCCTGTGGTGCGGTTCGGGGGGGCTGGCCCTGGCCCTGGCCCAACAGATGACACCCGGCTTGCCGGTCCACAATCCCCCAGGCTCCCCTGGCCCCGTCTGCTTCTGTATCGGTTCCACCCACCCGGCGACGCTCGGCCAGGTTGCCGCCCTCGGCGGGACTGACCTCGTCATTCCAATTGACCGAAACAAGACGACTTCCGACGAAATCCGGGTTCTGCTGAACCGGCCGCAGCCAGCTGCGCTATTCATTACGGGAGGCGATACGGCGACCATGGTTCTCGCCGCCCTGGGCGCAACTTCAATTCAACTCCACGGCGAAATCGTGCGCGGAGTTCCGTGGGGAACCATTCAGGGCGGGATAATGGATCAAGTGCCAGTTGTCACCAAGTCCGGTGGCTTCGGAGCGCCCGATACACTGGTGCGCGTCTCCGCCTTCTTTCAATGAACTTCTTCAGATAAACATGAACTCAACACTTCCACGCATTGCCCTCACGATGGGCGACCCCTCCGGTATTGGGCCGGAGATCATCGCCAAAGCTCTGGCCGACCCGGAGACCCACGGTCTGGCCGACTGGCTGGTCGTCGGTGACCCCGAGGTCCTTGCCCGGGCCGCAGCGGTAACCGGATGTCCCATCCCGCCGGAGAAAATCCACGCGGCGACGCAGGGTTTTGTCGGCTTCGAGTTTGGCAGGATGGAAGCGCGTTACGGGGAGGCTGCGGTCGAGTACGTCCGGGTCGCTACAGAAATGTGCCGTGCCGGTGAGGCGCAGGCGTTCGTGACGGCCCCGCTGAACAAGGAAGCAGTCACGCTTTCGGGGCGGACGTTTTCCGGGCACACCGAATACATTGCAGAACTCTGCCACGCCACCGAATCCCGCATGTTGCTGGCCAGCGAGAAGCTTTGCACTGTCCATGTCACCACCCACGTCGCCCTGCGTAAAGCCTGTGAATCGACGCCGGAGCGCATCGTCCGCACAATCCAACTGGGCGATGAAGCCATGAAACTGCTGGGCTTTGTGAACCCGCGTATCGCCGTCTGTGGCTTGAACCCCCATGCGGGGGAACATGGCCTGTTCGGCACCGAGGACGGGGCGAATATCCTCCCGGCCATTGAACGCGCAAAAGCCCTCGGCATCAACTGCAGCGGCCCCCATGCCGGAGACACGGTCTTCCTGCAGGGCTATCGCGGAGCCTATGATCTGATCGTCGCCATGTACCACGACCAGGGCCATATTCCGATGAAACTCATCGATTTCGAAGGCACCGTCAACATCTCCATCGGCATTCCGGTCATTCGGACGTCGGTTGACCACGGGACCGCATTCGACATCGCAGGCAAGAACCTGGCAGACTGCACGAGTATGAAACAGGCCATGAAAATGGCTGTCCGCATGGCACGGACGAAGATGCTTCAGTTCGCGGCCTGAAACGGTTATACTCTGAGGAATATTAGCCACTTCGGCGGTGCTCGCCCTCTTGTTCGCCCAAGCCCCGGAGGCCGACAAGTTTCGCGGCCTTCGCCCCGATGCGCTCCGGTTTATTGATGCTGCGGTGACGGCTTCGCAGCGACCGGATGCCGGTTCGCCGCAAAAAATGAAGGATCTGGCTGATGTCCTGGTCCGTCAGGACATCTCGGGGCACGTGATCGGCCCGGTCGTACCTTTGCCAAAGCCCCAACCGGCCACGCCGCCCCCAGCCCCCGCACCCAAGCCGACCGAGATCAGCAAGAAGCTGGAACACGCGGACCCTGCCGCTCTCAAAGCGCTGGGCTGAAGAAAGCTCTCGCGCCCCTCGCGCCCGGGAAATGACCTGTAACCAGTTCCCCAGCGCTCGAGAAATTACTGAACTCTACTGTGGTCGTCGCGGTGATCGGCATATTTGGTGCGTTTCTGACCTCTCAATATCAGGAACGAGCGAAGCGCAATGAAATCGGGCTGGCTGCGTTCCGTGAGAGCCAGACGGCTCAGACTCAGGTAGCAACAGAGGCGTTCAACACCATCGGTTTCTATATTGCCGCCGTAGATGATCTGATCGCGCTCACCAGCACGGATTTTGCCACCGAGCACCGCAGCGCGGCGCGGCGGATAAGTCGCGAATGATGACATTCTTCGAGGAAACGCAAGGACGCCACGACAAAGCCGATATTGCCTGGAGAGCGGGAAAGTACTCGGTGGGTTACCGCCTCGTCTACCATCACGAGGGCCGGGTCGAAGTGTCTCAAAAGTGGGCGGCCCTTGTCAGCAGCGTTGACGCCCTCGAGGACTGCGGAACGACCTGGTACACGCAACACGGCCCCGGAACAACAGACCTTCGGGCGGAACATCCCTGCGAAGACAAACGCAAAGCAGTGGAAGCAGGCATCGCGGGGCTCACCAGTACCCTCAACGCCGACCACCGCTACCTTTGGGATGCCAGCCAGACTCATCAGCCTCCAACGAAATAGGGCCGGGGGCAAGGCGCTACCCTAGTGAATAGAGACCCGATTCTATGAAGCTCAGCCAACTTGCACAAGCCCTCAACTGCCGCCTCGAAGGCGATCCAGACGTAGAAATTACAGGTGTCAGCGGGATGGAGAAAGCCGAAGCGGGCCAACTCACCTTCCTCGCGAACATGAAGTATGCCCCGAAACTGAAGAACACCCAAGCCAGCGCAGTGGTGGCAGCCAACCCGATTCCGGGGCTGCCCACACTGGTTTCTTCGAATCCCTACCTCGACTTCGCCCGGGCTCTGGAGAACTTTTACCAGCCCCCCCGCCCGGCACCGGGAATTCATCCCTCCGCAGCCATCGCCGCCACCGCCACCCTGGGAGCGAACGTGTCCATCGGAGCGTTCGTGTCCATTGGCGAACACGTCACTATCGGTGACGGTGCTACGCTCCACCCGCATTCGGTGGTCTATGAAGGTGCCTCCATCGGCCCCGGTGCGATCCTGCACTCCCACGCCGTGGTCCGCGAATTCTGCCAGGTCGGGGCCCGCGTGATCCTCCAGAACAGCGTCGTAGTCGGTGGCGATGGGTTCGGTTTTGCAAAACGCGCCGATGGCAGCCACCACAAGATTGTGCAGTCGGGCGTCACCGTTATTGAAGACGACGTGGAGATTCAGAGCCTGACGTCAGTGGATCGAGCCACCATGGGCGAAACCCGGGTAAAGCGGGGGGCGAAGATTGACAGCCTGGTGCAGATCGGCCATGCCTGCGTGGTCGGCGAGGACAACATCATCTGCTCGCAGACCGGTTTGGCCGGCAGTTCCATCCTGGAAAAGAACGTCCTGCTGGCGGGACAGGTGGGCATTTCCGGGCATCTTACCATCCACGAGGGGGCTACCGTTTACGCCCAGAGCGGCATTGGCGGCGACGTTGCCCCCAACTCGCGCGTCTCCGGGTCACCTGCGTTCGAAGCCGGAGCCTGGCTCCGTGCCATCACCACCTTCCAGAAGCTGCCGGAAATGCTGCGAAATATTCGCGACCTGCTGAAAAGGGTTGAAAAGCTGGAGACGAACGGAAAATGAACGAGGCCGACGCACGCCCGTTGCTGGCTTACAACAACGAGGCCTTCCTCCGAAAAGCCGATGCCCGCCCTCTGCGCATCCTGTCTGAATACCTGGAACCGCTCTCGCACTTCCGGGCGGAGGGTATCACCGACACCATCGTGTTCTTCGGCTCAGCACGCATCCAGGAAGACGGCCTGATGGCCCGTTACTATGAGGACGCGCGCCAACTGGCGAGCCTGGTGACGATCTGGAGCGAAGCGTTCTCGAATCATGCGAAACGCTTTGTAATTTGCTCAGGCGGTGGCCCCGGCATCATGGAAGCGGCAAATCGTGGCGCGATGGAGGCTGGTGGCAAAACGATCGGTCTCAACATTGGTTTGCCATTCGAGCAGTTTCCGAACCCCTGGATTTCCCCGGAGCTCAACTTTGAGTTCCACTACTTCTTCATGCGGAAGTTCTGGTTCGCTTACCTCGCGAAAGCTCTGGTGGTGTTCCCGGGCGGCTTCGGCACCATGGACGAGCTCTTCGAAATCCTCACCCTGGTGCAAACCCAGAAACTGAAGAAAAAGATCGCCATTGTGCTGTATGGCTCCGAATACTGGAAGGAGATCATCAACTTCCCCGCTTTCCTGAAACATGGCATGATCTCGGAAGCGGATCTCGCCCTCTTCCATTTCGCAGATACCCCGGCGGAGGCCATGGCAATCCTGAAGGAGAAGCTTCACCAGGCTGGGCACACTCACGCCGCCGAAGCGCCCGAGATCGCCGGTACAGCGGGGCCTTCTGACGCTATCGACGGCACAGGTTTGGCATGAGAACTTACATCACCACCGCACTGCTGTTCACCACGGCTCTTTGCGCTCAGGACACTGCTACCTACTATGTGGCCTTCCTCCGACCGGATCCCGCCAGAACCAAAACTCTCGAAAGAGGAGGGTGAGCGGATTCAGACCTCGCACATGGCCAATATCTTCAAGATGGCCGAAGACGGTCGTCTGGCATCTGCCGGACCCTTCGACGACACCCCAACCACGATCAGCGGCATCTTCGTCATGAAAGCAACCTCGCCCGAAGAGGCAAAGCGAATCGCCAATCAGGACCCAACTGTGGTGGAACACCGCAACACCATCGACGTCCACCCGTGGCAGGGTCCTGTGGGCATAGGCGATGAGTACTTTCGGCTACATAAAGCCGACCCAAAGATGCCGGAGGGAATGGGGCCGCACCCGCTTGTGCTCTTTCACCCCGGCCCGAACTGGAAGCCCGGAACGACTGCTGTTGCGGAATCGATCATAGCCCTGCGTAGCGCCGGGAAGCTGGTTGCCGCAGGCCCCCTCGACGCGGGCGATCCCCTCAAAGCGCTGCTGATCTTCCAGCGCATCCCTGCAGCAGATGAGATCGGGGCCATCGAAGAACTTCCTGCCGTCAAGGCCGGAATCCTGAAGCCCGAGCACCATATATTCTGGTCTTCAGCACACGTTTTCCCCTGGTAGAATTCCTTCATGAACATCATCTTCATCGGGGCGCACCCCGACGATTGCGAAACCAAGTGCGGTGGCACAGCAGCACTGCTGGCTGCGGCAGGACACAAAGTGCACTTCGTTTCGGTGACCGACGGAAGTGCCGGTCACCAATCGGACTATGGCGCGACCGTGGCAGCGCGCCGACGCCTCGAATGCGATGAATCCGCCCGACGCCTGGGCCTCGCCGGATATCACATCCTGCCCAACGCAGATGGGCACCTGCTGCCGACTCTCGAAGCACGAGCTGACATCATCCGCCTGCTGCGGCAGACACAGGCCGATATCGTAGTCACCCACCGCCCGTGCGACTACCACCCCGATCATCGCTACACAGCCGCGCTGGTACAGGATTCGGCGTATCTCGTCATGGTCCCCGGGGTCTGCCCCGACGTGGCTCCTTTGCGAGCGAACCCCGTTTACCTTTATATGTGGGATCATTTCCGAAAACCAGCCCCCTTTCAGGCCGACATCTCGGTTGACGTCACGAAGTTCCTGCAACAGAAACTCTCGGGTCTGGATGCCCACGTTTCGCAATACTACGAATGGCTGCCGTGGGTTTCCGGCAAAGATTTCCTGGGGGCACCAGAAGATGTTCCAGCCACGCCCGACGCGAGGCGCACTTGGCTGCATGAGCGTTTTCTAGCAGTCTTCGGGGCAAACTACACAAGCGAAAGCTACGAAATTTGCGAGTACGGGCGACAACCCGAACCCACAGAATTACAGCGCGTGTTCACCGGACTCCAGTGGACCTGAACCTGCACGCGAATCATCCGTCCACCCGGTTCTGGTCTTCCCGCAATTTCGGATGGCAAAGCTACGGTTTCGCCGGTCTTGGCCCACGCTCTTGAAGCCCTGCCCCCGAACCGCCAAACACAGCGCCTCCCAAGCCGGGCCCACCCCGTCCCTGCTTTACCGTGTATCCGGCCGGGACCACGAAAAGTGAGCCATTCGGCTCTGCCATCACAATATTGGTCAATTCCATTACCGTCACCCCAAAACGCGGGTCAGAACTACGAATCTGCACCGGAACCTTGAGTTCGTTCGACACCCACGCCTGTCTGCTGATCTGAATCGGACGTTCATTGCCGATCTGTCCTGCAGGAATCGTTTCCACATGATTCGTCCCGCTTGCCAAAACCCCATTCACTACCTGCGGCGAAAGGGTTGTTCTCGCAATGTTTGGAGAGTTGTCCTGGCCATTACGACCAACCCTGGGTACAAGTGAACGCTCCCCTGTCCGAGCCCCCCCCATGCCCACAGGAGTACGCAAAGGTGCCTGGTATGCCGTCATCGTTTTCGAATCCAGCACATATCTGGTCTGCGCCACGTAATCAAGAATCGTCACGATGGTGTGCGCCGCCTCCCCGGACCCGGGACGCCCCGAAATGGTCTCCTCCGTCCGAACCCTCCCCTGCCCGTCGCGCGCCAGGTTGGTCTGGTATTTCTTCGTGATGGTGTTCCCGTCCATCAGAGATTCCTGCGTCTGCACTACCTGTACCGCCGAGAACGGCGCGCCGGTGACGTAAGGGCTGGCCCCGCCCATCATGCCCATTCCGCGCCCCCCGCCGGGCCCTCTGCCAAACCCTGGGCCTCCGGGAGGTCCCTGTGCCACGAGAACAGCCGACCACACCAACAAACCAACAACTGCAAGCCTTCTCATTGCTTTCACCTCAGACACTAAGAGCCCCCCTCACCCGAAATCTCGTCAGAAATGCGAACAGCCCGTGGAAACCCGTCAGCGCCAACCAGAATGTCAGCAGGCATATCCATGATTAATGTTGGGTCCACGTTCACCCCCAGGCTGGCCAATTCAGCCGGCTGCAATTGCGTGTGGACCACGTGAACCAGTTCCCCAGGTGCAAGGGGCGGCACGTAAGGCACGGCGATAAAGCCCGCGTCCTGCGCTTCTGCCTGCATATCGGACAGTTCCTGGGCAACAACACCTTCCTGCGGTCCCGCAGAATAGCGCACGGCCAGCGCCCCACCCACCACACACAGTAACGCCGCAGCAGCCGCCAGGCCCCACCACGACCGGTAGCCGCGCTGCGGTGCCTGCTCATCAAACCGCTTCAGCAATTCTGAACGCAGACGGGCTCTTTGAGCAAAAGTCGGTTGCACGCGCGCCAGATTACGGAATTCATGCAAACCAGCCGCGAGCGCCAGCTCAGCCTCCCAGCGTTCCGAGCAGACGGAACACAGCAGCAGATGAGCCCGGGAGTCACCAGTCAGCCTGCGCTCCTCACGAGAACTCTCCACCATATCGGCTACTGCGTTCTTACATTCCAGCCGCATCCTGCCCTCCTCCCGCCGAAACCGGCCGATACCGCTTCAATTTCCCTGCCAGCAACCCTCGCGCCCGGTGCAACCGAGAGCGGATTGTCCCCACAGGACAGCCGATTAACCTGGCCGCCTCATCGTAGTTCCGCTCTTCCAGATCGCACAACACCACCACTTCCCGATAGTTTGGCGGCAGCTCATCCACCGCAACCCGCAACGCCACCAGACCTTCATCAGAAATCAAGCCGCCGACAATGTCGTCCACAACGGCACGGTCTACCGACTCCTCCACCGCACCCCGCCGACGGAAGACCCGCACCAGATTCCGGGCAACTCCGTACATCCAGGCTTCCAGCGGCCCTTTCGTATCGTCATACCGATTGCCCGGTGCCATTAACTGCACAAACACTTCCTGGGCAATCTCTTCCGCCGCCTGCACATGATTCGTCATATGCAGCGCGTAACGATACAGCGAGGCTTCCCGCCGATCATACAGTTCGGCGAAGGCCTCCCGGTCACCTTCTCTCATTCTTCGGTAGAGCACTTCGTCGCTGGACCGCATGCTCGTCTTCATATCGTATTGCCGTCCGCGGACTCAAAGTTCCGGCAACTTTACAATTGCGGACGTGGCAGTTTTACCGGCTGCCAGGGCAGCGTTCCCGTACGCCGCATCTTTCGCGAAAAAACCCGATCTCCTGTGGTCACGTACAGCGTATGCAAACCGTCACCGCCGAAGACAAGGGAATTCACCGGTCCCGCCTGCGGTTTGCGCACCACCCCCACCACTCGGCCCGGTTGATCCACTACCTGGATCCCCAGCGAGGTCGCCACAAAAAGATGTCCGGTGTTATCGATTGCAATCCCGGCCGCGTTGGTAATCTGCGTATCATCGGCCGTTTCCAGATGGTGAAACGGCATCGGGGCCTGCGCCCCACTATCAGCCCCAAGCTGCATCGACCAGACCCAGCGGGAATCCCGGTCCGTAACATTCAGCAGGTGCTCGTCCGGTGACAATTGAATCGCGCCGGGGTAGGCGATATTGTTGTCCGCTGTGCTCTGGAACACAACCCGCTTCTTCTTGTCGGTATCCAGCAGCCAGACGCGCCGTGCCCCCGGATCAGTAAAGTAAATCCGGCCCTTACTGGTCACCGCAATATTCTGCGCGTCCACGTTCTGTGCCACCAGCTGTTCGGTGCCGTCTGTAGAAAATGCCACGATGCGTTTCTTCCCGGGCTGCGCTGCATATAAAAGCCCATCCGGGCCAAACATCAGGCCCGTACTCGCGGAGTTCTCCTTGAAGACCACCGGGCGACCGTCGGCCCCCAGCTTATAGATCCGGCCCGACTTCACATCCGCAAAATGCAGGATGCCGCCCTGATCCACCGCCGAAGCCACCACCGCCCCATAACCCTGCCCCACTACTTGCCAGTCAGCCCCCGGCTCGAGGAAATCCGTGATGTAGTGCCGAGCCCCCGGACCACTAGTCGAAGCAACAATCGGCTTGGGATATTCCCGCCAAACCCAACGCAGAGCCTCCGGTAGAATCGCCCCGCCATGCCGCCCGCTATGCCCTTCCGTGCCGATCACGAATTTGGCGTCGTAACCCGAGTATTCCAGCGAGGCATAAATCTCCTGGTTGGCCAGGAACCACGACCCGGAATAGATACTCTGGTCATTGGCACCGTCCTGCATGAAGATACGCAGAGGTTTGGGTTCGAATTTTCGAATCCACGCCGCCAGCGTATCGCCGCCGCGCAGGTTAGTGAAACTGCCGATATAGCTGATCACACGATGGAAGGAGTCCGGACGCTCCCACGCCGCCACAAAGGCAGCGATCCCCCCGGAACTGCCCCCAATCACCCCACGGTCGTCCGGATTGGCAGAAATCTTCACATTCGCCCGTGTTTCGACCTCCGGAATCAAATCCTCAATCAAAAAACGGGCATAACGGTCACCCAGACCGTCGTACTCCAGACTCCTGTGATACCTGGCCATCTGCTCCGCTGTCACGCCCGGTGTCACCCCCGGATCCACAAAAATCCCCACCGTCACCGGCATAGACCCATCAGCTATCAGGTTGTCCATCACGATGGTGGCCCGACTCCCGCCGGTCTCCGACACATAGCCGGCACCATCCTGGTAGACCATCACGCACGCCGGTTTACTCCCGTCGTACTGTGCGGGAACGTACACGGAAACTGCCCGCGAAGTACCGGGCAAAATCCGACTCGTGTCGTAGGTAAACTTGATGACCTTGCCCCGGGGAACTCCCGGTTTGATCTGTGCGTCGGGCCCAGGCACATAACCCGGATTCTGCGGGACGCCCTGCGCCAGAGCGAGCGTCGCCAAAAGGAAGGGTGCAATTCGGGACATCATGGGCTTCATTAGATATTGGCCAGTAGTTGCTGGTGGATCACCCGGACCGCAGCATATGGATCCGGGTCATTGTGAGCTTCAATCGAATACACGCCGGAATACCCGGCATCTTTGGCAATCCCGATGCACTTCGCGAAATCGAAGCGGGCAGGTTCGTACTTGGCGTGGCACAGGTGTTTCGCCAGAGGGAACATCAGCTTCAGACCCCGCATGCGAATTTCGTCGTCGGGGAAATTACCGATATCCGGCAGCGCGCCCGCCCCGGTAGCAGGCAGGACCTGCGCCAGCAATTCGGGGTGAGCAGAAGCCACCCCGTGGTTCTCCACAATCAGCTGAATCCCATGAGACGCAGCCTTTCTTACCAGCTTTGTATACGAATCAATCGTCAATGACAGATCCTGCGGATTCATCACCCCAGGATCACAGCGAACCGTCTGGGGCTTCAGGGGCGCGATCCGGTCAATAAAATCAAGGTATAGACCCAACGAATACTCCCGAACCACCGGATCGGGCGACGAGATACTCGGGGCGTCCCAAAGCTCCGTGATGTCGATCGGAATATTGGTGAGCCGACAATGCGCTTTCGCGATTCGCGAGCTCAGTTCCGCCAGGTACCCAGGCTCAGTAGACGCCAGGTGCTTCGAAACGATTTCTACGTTGTGGACGCCGAAAGTATCGGCGCAGATCTCGGGGAAATCCAGAACATCCATGTCCTTCCCGGGAACCACAGCTTCCGGATAGCGGGTCTCAGTGAACAGATTGTGGAAACTCCAGGTGGAGATGCCGATTCGAGTGTTAGTGGCCTGGCTCATTCGAACCTACTTTATCGCGTCCGTGCCCGTCCCGGAACCACCAAGCCGCAACCCCCGCCAGAAGAGTCAGCAGGCCAAACCCGATGAACTTTGTACCAGAGGTCGCAAAGATGTAGATCCAGCCACCCAGGGCGATCACCGACGGCACCGGATAAAGCCACATTCGGAACGGCATCACAAAATCCGGACGGCTGCGCAGGCGGTGCAAAGCCCAGATCTGGCCGATGAACTGGACCAGGATGCGAGTCGTCAACAAGGCCGGGATCACGTCATCCAGCGTAAAAAAGCTCCCGATGATTGCGATCGTTCCCACCACCAGAACCGCAACATGAGGGAAGTTGCCAGTAGGATGCAGTTTCGCAAACACCGCGAAGAAATCACCCGCATTGGCGGCGGCCCAGATAATTCGGCTGTACCCCAGCAACAGCGCGAAGACGGATGCAATCGCCGTCCAGAGCACCAGAATCGTAACTGCCGCCGCAGCCCGGGGGCCATACAGTCTCTCGATAAAGTCTGCCGCGATGAACTTTGAGTGCATCGCTTCTCGCCACGGCACCACCGAAATAATGCTGAGATTGGTCAGAGCGTAGAGCAGCGCCACCAGGCCAACGGACCAAAGAATCGCACGCGGAATCACCCGCCCCGGGTTACGCACCTCGCCCGCCACGTAGCAGATGTCGAAATACCCCATGAAGTCATACATGGCAATCAGCATGGCCCCGCCCAGCCCCAGGAAAAAGCTCCGCGACGGCTGAAAAGCGTTCTCAGGGAAATCAAACGCGACACTCGGATTGAAGTTCACAAGGCCGCTGACAATGATGATCAGCACCGTAGCCAGCATCCCCAGCCACAAAACAACCGTCAGGCGACCTACCGCCTCGATCCTCCGGTAGAGCATCAGCATCACCAGGCAGCCAACACCAACCGCCAGCCCCCGCATCCCCCACGGCCCCATGCCCTTCCACAGATACCCTGAGTATTGTGCGAAGCCGATGTAACCGGAGGAGATCTCCAGCGGCCCGCTCAGTACGAACTGCCAGATAAACAGAAACGGGAGCAGCCCCCCCAATCGGGTTCCCCGAAAGGCCTCCCGCAGATAGACATAACTCCCGCCGGTACCAGGCAGAGCCGCCGACAATTCGCTCCACACCAGACCGTCAGCAATCGACAGGATCGCCCCCAGCAACCATCCCAGCATGCATTGCGGGCCGCCCATCGAGGCGATGATCAGGGGGATCGTAATGAAAGGCCCAACCCCCACCATGTTGCTCATGTTGAGCGCAATAGCTTCGGTCAGCCCCAGACGTCGCTTTAGGTTCGACGAACTCACATGAGTTTCCGGCACTGCTCAACCAGCTTCAGGGTTTCGGCCCAGACCTCACCCTCGCCTTCCCACTCCACTGAAAACCAGCCCCGGTACCCGGCTTTCTTTGCAATCGCAAAGGTCCTTGCCAGATCCACGCGGAACACCTTGCCACCATCCACCTCAGAATCCTTGGCATGACTGATGTTGTACGCAAGGGGAAAAAGAGCGGTCACGGCATCGTAATTGAACTTCTCATCCCCCTTCAGCATGGAGTTGCAGAAATCCGGAAGCGCCCGCAGCCAGGGGCTTTTCACGGCCTGCAACACCTTCGCAATAAAGAAGGCATCTTCACTCGCGGGGTCGTCGTTTTCCAGATTCACAACAACGTTTTTCGACGCGCCGTAACCCGCAACTTCCCGTAGACTTACCTCCGCAAGAGCCACATCAGGAGCCCCGTCCGGAGACTTCTGAATGTGGATTCGAACGCTGGGGCACTCGATAGCGACCGAGGTATCAATCCACTTCTTCGAGTTCGACACAGCGAGGGCCCGTTTGGCCGCGTCCGGATCATACAGACTCGCCCCCACCGAGGTAGGCAGGTTGATCACCCGGGAACCGGCGGCCCGAACTGCGGCCAGCAGTTCCTTCAGATAACCCGGTTCCGTTGAAGGAAAGTACTGCCCCAATAGCTCCAGGTTGCGAATCCCGAACCTATCCCGGACCACCTTCGGCAGGTCCAGCATGGTCACCAGCTTGGCATTCGGATCTTTCGCCCGATTGCGTGGAATATCCAGCACGGAACGAAGTGAATACGAAGCCATCGCCAGCCGGTCATTCACCCCCTTCGGAAACCGGATCGAAGGAACCGGGGCCGCCACTAATGGGCGGGCCACAGCAAGAATCGGCAGGGCCAGAATTTCACGTCGGGTCGGCATCATCGTATCGAAATATGATACGCGAAGCGATTCTGCTGCCTCCGTCCGCAGGCTGTGAGGAGTGCCGTGCGCGGCCCTCACCGCAAATGCCACCTCGCCGGGCGCGGCGGAAGGGATAAGGGCTGTGAGTTTGGGGGCACTGAAGCCCGGATCCGTGTAGCGGGTCAGAGGCTCGCCCAATTGAGCTCGTTCAGGAAGCGGCAATGGCACGGCACGTCCTGCCTCCTCCTTGATTTGGGCAATTCAGAAGCTCAATGCAACAGGTCAGGATCGCTTACGTTACAAGAGGCCGGTCCGCACTTCCCCCCACGTGCCGCCTGAACCACTTCGAAGGTTGATATAATCGACCGACGAATAGGGAACGTCCTTAAACTTATGTCATCAACTACCAGAAGATTCTTCCTCGGCGCCGCTACGGCAGCGGCTGCCTCCCGCGTTTGGGGCGCAAATGACAAAATCAACATCGGCATCGTCGGCCTAGGTGGTCGCGGTGGCAACCACCTCAGTACATATCCACACATTGACGGTGCCCGGGTTGCCGGTCTTTGCGACGTCAACCAGACCGCACGCGAAGTCGCCAATGGCAAGCTCGTGAAAGACGGCTTCGACAAAGCCAAAGAATTCGAGGACATGCGCGCCCTGTTCGCCGACCCTGGCATTGATGCCGTTTCCATTGCCACCCCGAACCACTGGCACGTTCTGGCCACCATCTGGGCCATGAAGGCAGGCAAGGACGTTTATTGCGAAAAGCCCGCCTGCTACAACATTCACGAAGGCGAACGCGTCCTGCAGGTTGCCCGTGAGACGAAGAAGATTGTTCAGGTTGGTTCGCAGCACCGCAGCACGCCGTTCAAGATGCGCGCTATGGAAGCCATCCAGCAGGGAGTCATCGGCAAGGTCTATTCCTCCAAAGGCCTCTGCTACAAACGCCGCGTCTCCATCGGACACAAAGCGGATTCGCCCACGCCCGCCGGCGTGAACTGGGACATGTTCCTCGGACCGGCGCCCCGTCGCCCGTTCAACGAACTCCGCTTCAAGTACAACTGGCATTGGTTCTGGGATACCGGCAACGGCGACATCGGCAATCAGGGTGTCCACGAAATGGGAATCGCTCGCTGGGCGCTGGGCGACCCTGCCTGGCCAAAGACAGCTGTCTCGACCGGCGGCAAATACGGCCCCGAGGACGATCAGGAAACCCCCAACACCCAGTGGTGCCGCTTTGACTACGGCGACCGCGAATTGGTTTTTGAAGTGCGCGGTCTTCTGACCGGCGGCGAGGGTGCGCCTCCTCCTGCCCGGCGCGGGGCTCCAGCACCCAAGACATCACCACTGACGGTGATGGTCGGCGACATCGTCTACGGCTCTGAAGGCTGGGCCTCACAGAGTGACCAGGGCGTTCAGTTCTACAAGGGTGAAGGCAGCGAAATGTTCCGCGAAGAGAAACCAACTCCTGGCGAGAACACGACGAAGCTCCACATGGAGAACTTCCTCACCGGCGTCCGTTCGCGCAACATGAAGGATCTTCATGATCCGATCGACAATGCCGTTCTGAGCGCCGGACTCTGTCACCTGGCGAATATCAGCTACCGCGTGGGCCGCAAGCTCACCATCGAACCCGGCCTGAAGTTTGCCGGCGACCCCGCTGCCACGAAAATGATCACCCGCCCCGCCTACAGCAAAGGCTACGAAGTGTAGCCTGGCGGACAGTCGATTCCATTTGCGGACACAGAGCGGCAGCCCTCAAGGCTGCCGTTCTGCATTTTCGGGCTGGAAACCGGCGTGCAAGTCAAACCGGCATGCCGAGAGTTGAAAAGCTTCGGGACGCCCTCAGTGGCTCGCCCACGTTTGAGTACCTGAATCAGAGGCATGCCGCAGGTTGGCGCCTGGTAGCAATGGAATGGGAACGCGATGCGGTTGGTGAGCCCGAGTCCGCTCAACCCAGAGTCGAGGAAATCCCCTACGGCGTGCAAATCGCAGAAGATGGTTGCCACCTCACCGAGAACCCGGCGGAGACCCGTCTTCTGACGACGGCGGCACGCCTGATGGTGGAGGATCTTCCCGTCTCCCGAATCGCTGCAGAACTGAACAAACTCAGTTACCGAACCAATCGAGCCGCGTTATGGACCCCAACCGACGTCTTCAATCTGGCACCGCGAATGCTCGACGCCGGACCGAAATTGTTCGAGAGAACTACTTCTTCGTCTCCACATACTCAATCCAGCTCGTCATCATCTCTTCTTCGGTCTTATCGCCCCACCGAATTGCCTTCGCCGGATCCGGATTCGCCGGGTTGTTCGCGCTGTTGTCAAAATGGACCGTCACCACCAGCCGACTTCCCTTCTCCACCAGCAGCGGCTGATGTAGTCGATAGACAAGCTGCCAATTAAAGTCATACTTCGGAACAAACAACAGCGTCTCCGTACGACCATCCGCGCGAATCAGGTCATACCGCGCATCCTTGCCCCTGTAATGCATGTGGGGTGTGATCGACAGCAACGTCTGGTCCTTCTCAAACGCATAACAACGTGTCACCCTATGCGCTCCCTCACCGGGAGGAATCACGAAGAAGAAATTTCGCAGATCCATCCGCCGCAGAACTTCCTCCGGCGGGCGGGGTGCCCGATACAGCCCGACACTGGTCCTGTCCGTCGCCTGGGCATTCGGATCCGCCAGCGGCGCATAGTGAATCACGAATTCCAGCTTCGCCCCTGGCGGAATCCACTTGGCACGATTCTCCCCGAATACATCCGGCGAACGCCCCGGCAGGTAAGACGCCAGTGCCCCTTCCTGCGCCCCATGCAGATACGGCAGATTCGGCGCATTCGCCTGACAACCATCATCCAGAACCGGCGCGGTCTGACTGATCCTCGTTAGATTCCCATCCTTCACCAGATAATCATTCAGCGACGTCATCGACTGAATCGTGGTCGCGCCGGCCTGGTTCTCGCTCGGCACAATATTCACATGCGCGTGATGAACCACCTTCCGGTTCCCCGGATGCAGGTCCGCCGCCCGCAACCACATCCCCTCCTTGAAACCCGTCTGCACAATGAAGTGTTCATAACTATCGCGTCCAGGCATCACCGTATACGTTTTTCCAATGTCGATGGTGACGTCCGGCGTTCCCAACTCCCACCCGGCCACGAACACCGGCGCTTGGGGCAACTGCTTCGCATCCCCTTCCAGCGCCCCGCCGGCCACCCACGCCCGAATGGTGGATATCTCCGTTTCCGTCAAACTGGGGTCGTTCGAAAACTTACTAAAATGCGGGTCCGCCATCCAAGGCGGCATACGACGCGCCGCCACTGCCTCCCCGATACTCTTCGCCCACGGTCGCGCACTCTTGTAGTCCAGCAGCGACATCGGCGCAACCTCACCAGGCCGGTGGCACTTCACGCAGCGCTCAAACAAAATAGGGGCCACATCACGCGAAAACGTAACCGGTTGTGCAGCGAGGAACAACAGGGCTGGCAGGATCATCACCCTACGGTATAGCATGGTTTGGTCATGTCCACACGCAGAGCATTCTTAGGCACCGCTTTCGCTGCCACCGCCTTCGCCCAGGCCCCCTCAACCGTCTCGCCCGTCCCCACTACCCGCGACTGGACCGGTCAGGTCCCCGTCCAGTATCCCGACCCCGACGTTGTCGCCCTCACCCCCGCCTTCCGGAAGTACATGATCGGCAACACCGTCATCCGCAAGCACCACACCGGCACCCTTTGGGCAGAAGGCCCGGCCTGGAACGGTGTCGGTCGCTACCTGGTCTGGAGCGACATCCCAAACAATGTCCAAATGCGCTGGATTGAAGAAGACTCCCGCGTCACCACGTTCCGGAACCCATCAGGCTACAGCAACGGCAACACCTTCGACTACGAAGGTCGCCAGCTTTCCTGTGAACATGGCGGACGCCGCGTCGTCCGTTACGAGACCAACGGCACCGTCACCGTGATCGCCGAGAAGTTCGAAGGGAAGCGCTTCAATTCCCCCAACGACATTGTGGTTCACCCCGATGGCTCCATCTGGTTCACCGACCCGCCCTACGGCATCAACGGCAACTACGAGGGCTTCAAGTCGGACAAGGAAATGCCTGAAGCAGTCTACCGCGTGGAAAAATCCGGTCGCATCGCCAAGGTAGCCGATGGCATGAGCGGCCCGAACGGAATCTGCTTCTCGCCCGACTACAAGAAACTCTACGTGGCCGACACCGGTGCGGCGCGTGAGATGCGCGTTTGGGATATCGACGGAGCCTCCCTCCGCAACGGCAAGACCTTCATCAAGATGACCGTCCCCGGCTCCGGCGCATCCTCCGGTGCCGATGGCATGCGCTGCGACATGGACGGCAATCTCTGGTGTGGAGCCCGCCCCGGAGTCCTCGTTGTCTCCCCGGCAGGCGAACAAATCGGCATGATCCGCCTCCCGGAAAACTGCGCCAACGTCTGCTTCGGCGGCACGCGACGCAACCGCCTCTTCATGACGGCCAGCCAAAGCCTGTATTCGGTTTATGTGAATGCCAGCGCCGCGCACATAGCCTAATCCGGTTCAGGCCCCTCTTACTTCTTTGGCAAGGCAAAAGCGATGTACCCCATGGGGCCATCGCTTTTGTTGCTTGCCCCTGCCGGAGCGTCCGGCACAATCGGGCGCCCGCCCCCCGGGGCCGACGCCACCACCAGAAATTCCCGACCATCCGCTTCGTACATCACCGGAATCCCGCGCGACCCTCCCGCAAACGGGCTGCTCCACAATTCCTTCCCGTTGTCTTCATCGTAGGCCCGCAGTTTTCCGTCGCCGCCCATCAGGAAAACCAGCCCCGAAGCCGTCGGCATGATTCCAGTCCGCAGTTGCTTCGCCCCGGTGCCGGTGACGTTCCGAGCCAGCATTTCCGGGTCATCACCCACCGGAATCTGCCACTTGATCGTTCCCTTGTTCAGGTCATACGCCGTCAGCGTGGACCAGGGCGGCTTTACCGCATTCACCGAAACGCCCCACCCGCTGAAGTACCGTTCCGCAGGTGCGTCCAGACCCTCGGGGTACGGAGGACCCTGCATACTGCCGTAGTTGATGATCCCCTCACGAGACTTCAGGAATGCCTCCGTTGCCGCTGCCAGCCCGGGCGCGCCCCCAGACGCCACCACCGGCCCTGTCGGGGTTACCGGACCCGTCATGCCGAGACCCAGCCCGGCATTCGCCGAAGGCCCACCCGGGTTCACCAGGTACTCCGACAACTGGCCCATTTGCGCCGGCGTCAGCTTCGTGAAAGCGGGCATCATCCCCTTGCCGTTGCGGACCGTCTCCCGAATATTCTGCAGCGCCTGTCGCATAGCAATGTTCACCAGGGTCGGCACCGAGCCATTACCCAGCCGGTCCTCACCGTGACATCCGGCGCAATTTTCGCGATACACTGCCTGTCCAGGCGTCGCCGCCGGGGCCAAAGAACCGGGTCTTCCCGTGCGCCCCCACCCATACAGCGGCCCGGTTCCGCCGTTGATGGGGGTATCTTTGTCCAGCTTCAACAGAGAAGGCGCGTCCATCCCAAGGACATACACAATGCCCTTCCCCGGATTCGCCGCCGTCGTACCCCAGTTCGAACCGCCGTTGTTGCCCGGCATCGACACCGATCCACGCAGCGAAGGCGGCGTATAAAGCCCCTCATTCCGGGAACTTAGAATCTGATCCTTCACGTAAGCTTTCTCCTCGTTGGAGAGGTAGGGGTTCATATCATCCACCCCGAACTTCTGTCGGGCAAACGGCGGCGGCACGGTGGGGAAGGGCTGCGTCGGCCAGGCTTTTTCCCCAGGAGCATCACTCTTCGGCACTGCGCGTTCTTCAATCGGCCAGACCGGCACTCCGGTAACACGGTCAAACACATACAGGAACCCGGTCTTCCCCGCCAGGGCCACCGCATCTATATTCTTCCCGTCTTTCCGCAACGTGATCAACTGCGGTGCCGACACATTGTCGTAGTCCCAGATGTCGTGGTGGACCGTCTGGAAGTGCCACAACCGCTTGCCTGTGCGTGCATCCAGCGCCAACAGACAATTCGCGAAGAGATTCGACCCCGGTCGATCCGCCCCGTAGAAGTCGTAGGTAAACGAGCCAGTGGGCAGGTAAACAATCCCCCGCTTCTCATCCAGCGTCAACTCGCCCCACGTATTCCCCGCCCCGATAAACTTGCGGGCATTTTTCGGATTCGTGTCGGCCCCAAACTCGCCCTCCGCAGGCACCGTATGAAACTGCCAGGCCAGCTTCCCTGTCAGGATGTTGTACGCCCGAATATCGCCAGGCGGCGTAACATATGCCTCGCCCGGCGTTGACCCCAGAATCACCACGTCCTCAAAAACCTTACCCGGAGTATTCGACATAATCCGCGCCATCGTCCTTGGATCTCGCTCGAGCCCCAGTCGCAGATCCACAACGCCGTTGCTGCCAAACGACGCAATCGATCTCCCCGTATTCGCATCAATTTCCTGGAGGAAACTGTTGATGGTGAAGATCAGACGCCGATTCTTGCGGTCCTTACTTTCCCAGTAGTTCAAGCCCCGCGCGGTGATGCCCGCCAGATTGGCATGTATCCAGATCTCTTTGCCCGTGGTGGCATCGAGCGCAGCCAGGGCGTTCGCCTGCGTCAGCACATAGGCCACATTGCCCACCACAATCGGATTGAACCCCGCAGCGCCCTGCTTGTAGTTCCAGGCAACTTCCAGCTGATTCACCGTCTGCTTGTTGATGGCGGTGAGCGGAACATAGTGCGACCCGTCCGGGCCACCTGCGTAGTCCACCCAGCCCCTTTTGCTCTGGGCGGAAACCGTTTCTGTTGCCAGGGCTGCTGCCAGGAGACAAGCCGCCAAACTCCGTATCTGCATGGTTTCAATCCTCGTGGGCATTCTATACCAAATTCGTCGCACCCTACTCCGATATAATCCCCAGTCATGAGCACATCACGGCGTTCCGTAATTGCCGGAGCCTTTAGTGGCATCGGCGCCCAGGTTGCTGCGGCCCAGACGCGTGTTGGAAACAACGCGCCCATCTCACCCAAAGACAACATCAAGATCACAAAGCTGGAGACCTTCCTTGTCCAGCCCCGTTGGCTGTTTCTGAAGATTCACACCGATGCCGGCATTGTCGGGCTGGGAGAACCCATCACCGAAGGTCGCGCGAAAACCTGCGCCGAAGCAGTGAAAGAAATTGAACCCTATCTCATCGGCAAAGATCCCCGCCGTGTGGTGCACCACTGGCAGGCCATCTACCGCCATGCGTTCTATCGCGGAGGTCCGATTCTGACCTCCGCCCTGAGCGGCATCGACCAGGCCCTTTGGGATATTAAAGGCAAGGCGCTCGGCGTTCCCGTCTATGAACTTCTCGGAGGCCGTACCCGCGACAAGGTTCGGGTCTACGCCCACGCCAATACCCCGGAAGCGATGAAACTCTCCATGGCGCAGGGCTTCACGGCGTTCAAAGCGGGCGTCGCAAAAAAACGCCCCACACGGTATGTGGAGACCCCGTCCGCCATCAAGTACGCAGCCGAAAAATTTGCCGAACTGCGCGCGGCAGTAGGCGACGATGCCGACATTGGAATTGACTTCCACGGCTCCGTCTCACCGGCCACCGCCAAACTCCTCATCAAGGCCTACGAGCCCTACAACCCCATGTTTATCGAAGAGCCGATCAACTGCCAGGACCACGACATCATGGCAGAGATCGCCCGGGGAACCCACCTGCCAATTGCAACAGGTGAACGCGTATTCACCAAGTGGGGCTTCCGCGAAGTCCTCGAAAAGAAGGCCGCAACCATTCTCCAGCCAGACCTTTGCCACGCCGGAGGTATCACCGAAGTTCGTCTGATCGCCGGTATGGCCGAGGCCTACTATGCCACCATCGCGCCGCACAATCCGCTCGGCCCGATCTCCCTCGCCGCTGGCGTCCAGATTGCCGCCTCTATCCCGAACTTCCTCTGCCAGGAGCAGGTTTCACTCGGCGAAGGATATATCAAGAACCCGTTCAAAGTCAGTCAGGGGTATCTGGAACTGCCCACCGGCCCGGGCCTCGGCATCGAACTGGATGAAAACGCCTTGGCCAACAAACTCAATCACGACTGGAAAAACCAGGAAAGCTACGACGCCGACGACGGCTCCGTCGTCGATTGGTAGGCAGTTGATTGGTAGGCAGTCGATTGGCAGGCAGTTGATTGGCCGGTAGCCCGCAGAACACGCGTGCGGTTCAGTAATAATCCGCGCAAGACATGTAATACCCGCAGTCTTTGCAGTACAACTTGCACTTCTGTTCGGCCAGACGGGTGGAGCAAACCGGGCAATAGAGCATCGGTTCGTCTTCACTCGTCGCCGGAATTTGTATTGGTGCTTGCGGCTCGTCCATGAAACTACGATTATTGTACGTAGCGGCAACCACCCAAAATGAATAAGCTACTCGCGGTCCCCGGCGTAATCTTAGTGGCAGTAACGGCAATCGCTCCTTTTGGGTCGCTGATAAGGGCCCAGCAGCAGAGGCAGGCACCAGAAAGGCTCGTCCGCTATTCGGCGCGCGGAACAAAGTATGCCGTAGCTGCTGGTACAGACTTTGCCACCAACGCCGGCATGCGGATCCTGGAACATGGCGGAAATGCCGTGGACGCCGGTGTCGCCGGGATTTTCGTCGCCGCCACCACCGAATACTCCCACGTTGGCTGGGGCGGCGAAGCGCCCATTCTCATTCGCACCAAAGACGGCAAGGTCCACGCCCTGGCCGGAGTCGGTACCATGCCTAAGCTGGCTTCCGCCGACTTCTTCCGCAATCGGCCTCTCCAGATCGGCGAGGTTCTCGAACCACCAGAGAAAACCGGCCTCAAGAACTTTGTCCCCGTTGCGGGTCTGATGTGCGCCCTGGTGCCCGGGCTACCCGAAGCATCCCTCGTCGCCCTCCGCGAATACGGCATAAAAAGCCTCACCGAAGTGATTGCCCCGGCGATTGAACTCGCCGACGGCGCGGCAATCGATGAAACGCGCTGGGGCTCCATTTCCGGCAGCAAAGAATTCTTCACCCTGTGGCCAACCTCCATGGCGCACTTCATGCCCGCAGGCCGTATCCCTACACCTGGTGAAATCTTCCGCCAGCCCAATCTCGCCCGCACCCTCCGCAGTATGGCCGACGCAGAAAAACAGGCGCTCGCAACCGGAGCCTCCCGCGAAGCCGCCATCGATGCAGTCCGCGACTTCTTCTACCGGGGCGAAATCGCCAAACGAATCGGCGACTTCAGCAAAGCCAACGGAGGTCTTCTGCGCTACGAAGACATGGCTGCGTTCAAAATCGCGCCGGAAGAGCCCGTTTCCACTACTTTTCAGGGCCTGAAGGTCTATAAGCCCGGCTTCTGGAGTCAGGGGCCTGCCATGATCGAGGCTCTCAATATCCTCAGCGGCTTCGAGCTTCTTTCCATGAAGTACAACTCAGCCGACTACATCCACACCCTGGACGAGGCGCTGAAACTCGCCTACGCCGACCGCGACACTTTTTATGGTGACCCGAAGTTTAATACGATTCCCGAAGCGACCCTCCTCTCCATGGAGTACGCGGACGCGCGGCGCAGCCTGATCACCAAGTCGGCTTCGCTCGACTTCCGCCCCGGCAAGCCCGATCAGAAACAGGGCGTCCACCCATCACTCTCGGCCATCACCCGGACCAAAATCGACGACATGCTGATGGCGCACGACACCACCTGCGTAGACGTGATCGATAAAGACGGCATCATGTTCTCGGCCACCCCGTCCGGAGCCTGGCTACCCTCAGTTGTGGCGGGCGACACAGGAATCCCTCTCACGCAGCGCGCCCAGAGCTTCCTTCTGGTCCCCGGCCACCCCAACGAACTCATGGGAGGCAAGCGCCCCCGCATTACCCTCAGCCCCACGCTGGTAACTCGTGGCGACGGCACTCCGTACGCTGTTCTTTCCACGCCAGGCGGCGATAACCAGGAACAATCCCTCATCCAGGTCCTCCTGAACTCCGTCATCTTCCGCATGGATGCGGAACGTTCCATTGAAAGCCCACGATTCCAGACCAGACACCTCGTCTCCAGCTTCGATAATCACGCCATGAATGCCGGGGATCTTCTGCTCGACGAACGCACGGCTCCCGCCGTCATTGATGAACTGGCGCGCCGCGGCCACGTTATCGAGACACGCTCGCGATGGAACAGTGGAGCGGCCCCGGTGATGATCAAAGTCACCCCGTCCGGTGTCATCGAAGCTGGTGCAGACCCCTGGGGTTACCGCTCCATGCGCGCCTGGTAAAGGATCCATCCCGTTTGGACACGCTGTTCGACCTGCACGAACCCCTCGCCCCGGAGCGCGCGATCCTGAAGGAACGCCTGCGAACCCTCGCTGCTCGTGGCATCTATATGGGTGGCAGTTCCTGGAAGTATGAAGGCTGGCTCGGACAGATCTACACCCCGTCCCGCTACCAAACTCGGGGCCGTTTTTCAAAGAAGCTCTTTGAAGAAACCTGCCTCCAGGAATACGCTGAGGTCTTCCCTGCGGTTTGTGGCGACTTCGCGTTTTACCAGTTCCCCACCGAAGCCTTCTGGGCAAAGCTCTTTCGACAAGTACCCGACACCTTCCGCTGGGGTTTTAAGGTCCCCGAACAGATTACTGTGCCAACCTGGCCGGTACATCCCAGATACGGAGCCATCGCCGGGCAACCGAATCCGACCTTCCTTGATATCGGTCTTCTGGCCAACGGCCTTCTTCGCGCTCTCGCCCCGTACCATCGCCAAACAGGAGTGCTCATCTTCGAATTCGGCGCGATGTCGCGCCGGACCTTTGCCGGCGTCACCGACTTTGTGGCTAAGCTCGATGACTTCCTGTCGGAACTACCGGCAGGCTTCCGATACGCCGTCGAAATCCGCAACGCCGACTTCCTCGCCCCCCGCTACTTCGACTGCCTTCGCGCCCACAACATTCCGCATGTCTTCAACGCCTGGACCCGCATGCCTGGTATTCAGGAACAGCTCGCCATACCCGGCTCCGTCACCTCAGATATGATCGTCGCGCGCGGCCTGCTCCGCGAAGGCCGGCCCTATGAGGATGCCGTCAAAATGTTCTCGCCCTACACAAAAGTGCAGGACCCAAACCCGACCGTTCGCCTCGGTTTGCGTGAACTGCTGGACGTGGCTCTGGTCGATGGCTTGCCCGCCTTCCTCTTCGTCAACAATCGCCTTGAGGGCAATTCACCCGGCACCATGGTGGCAGTTACCGAATAGCCGCTATGCCGCCAACCCATCTCTCAGCGCGCCTGCAAAGGGTAGCTCTTGCCTCACTCTCGTAATCACGGCTGCCACGAGAAGGTAAACGGCCCCAACAAACAGGAACGCCATAACAAAACACAGCCCGGCTTTTCCCCGGCTGGCCCGAAGTGCCACTTTCTCCGCTTCCCGTCGTTCGTCGAGGTGCCGGGCGACCGCAGCAATGAGGCCCCTCAGCCTTGCTCCCCCGGCGCCCAGGCTCGAATTGCCAGCCCCCTGGCAAAACTCTTCCACCAAAGGATGGTGGAGGTTGACGAAATGAACCACGGTTTCCCGAGCATCCCCCACTACGATACTGAGCAGATACTCCGCCTGAACCCCTGCTCGCGCCTCCGGCACGAAGAAGCGCTGCGGAGCCTGCTCCGCACCCAACTGGCCCGGTAGCGAGTCGCGGAGCGCCTGAACCAACCTCGCCTCAACTGCCTGCCGCGCAGAAATCTCATCGTAGCTTCGGGAGATCGTAATCACCAGATTCAACAGGAATCCGGCCGCGAGCACACCAAGTACCCACGTAACGCCAAGCAGCAGTCCGGCTCTCACCCATCGGGATGGCGTCATTACGCTGAACATCACGTAATGCTTATCGGCAGAGTTCCGATGTTTCCCTAGGGTGGACCAGCGAAAAAAACTCTACACGGAAAGTGCTTTGTCATCCCCATACCGCTCTCCAACTCGCCACGCCCAACAACATCAATAATTTGCGTAGTACAATTTCCACCTACGCGCCTTGAATTTGTGCTATCGTAGTGATGCGTCAGAAGTTTCTGGCATCCTCGCCCTAGTCCGGTCCGCCGCCCTCGTCCGATCCTGCCCTCCACTTCCAAAAAAACTGTAGACTTGCACCCTGCAATCCAGAAGGAAACATGAAGAATATTTTCGTAGGTAACCTCGCGTTTAGCGTGACAGAGAATGCAGTACGGACGTTGTTTGAAGCATATGGATCAGTGGATCGCGTGAGTCTTGTCACCGACCGCGACACAGGTCAGGCGCGAGGGTTCGGATTTGTCGAAATGCCCGTGAACGCCGAGGCAGAACGCGCTATTGCTGCGCTCAATGGCCAGGAAGTCGATGGCCGCGCCCTCAATGTCAACGAAGCCCGCCCGAAAACCGAGCGTAGCTTTGGCGGCGGCGGTGGTGGTGGCGGTCGCGGTGGTAACCGCAGCGGCGGCGGTGGTGGTGGACGTGGCGGCGGCGGCAACAGCCGCTGGTAGTCATCAGCATCCCTGACGCCAACTGACGTCAGGAAAAGATAGCAGAAAGGGCGTGAACCCGAATCCTGCGCGAAGTACGGCGAGGCACATATGTTGCCCGACTGTGATCGCAGATTCCGGTTTGCGCCCTTTCTGCGTCTGTAGGCTTCTCCGCCATCCGACAGGGAACCAATACCGTCCCGTCACCGTATTTCCATGTACACTGAGAGGAAACCATGCAGACCAGACGCCTGTTTATCGGCAATGTTGCCACCAGCCTCGCCGGCACCCTCGCCACAGGTAAGGTGTTGGGTGCAAATGACCGCATCCGCGTTGGTGTTATCGGTATGGGCGAACGTGGTACGCAGCTCGCCCGCGAAGCAATTTCCTGTCCGAACGTGGAATTGGCTGCTTTTGCCGACGTCTACAGCCGCCGCCTCCAGGACGCCGCTGCTGTCTCCCCCGCAGCAAAGACCTACACCGAATACACCGAACTCCTTCAGGACAAATCCCTGGACGCCGTTCTGATCGCAACACCCCAACATCTCCACACCGAACCCTTTCTCGCCGCCCTCGACCGGTCCCGGCACGTTTATGTGGAGCGCGCCATGGCCTTCACGCTCCCCGAGGCGAAACGGATGCAGGCCGCCGCACGGCGACACCCCGAGCTCAAAGTTCAGATTGGCCACCAGTTCTGCTCCTCCGGCCACGCCGTCGACGCCATCGAATACCTCTCCAGTGGTGCTACCGGCCAGGTCACGGCCATCCGCTCGCATTCCTACCGAAACACCCCCCACGGCAAACCCCAATGGTCGCGTCCCGTTTTTCCGGACATGACCCCCGACAATGTCGCCTGGAATGGTTTCCTGGGACCCGCCCAGGAACGTGACTTCGACGCCCATCGTTTCGCCAACTGGCGCTATTACGATGACTATTCTGGCGGCAGCGTACACGAAAACCTCTCCCAACAACTGGCTTTCTGGTATCGCGTCATGGATATCGGCATCCCCTCCGCCGTCACCATGCGCGGCGGCATCTATCGCTGGAAGGACGGTCGCGAAGTCCCCGACACCATGAGCGTCTCCATGGAACATACCGATTGCCCCTGGGGCGACCTGCTCTTCACCTGGGACTCCGGCTTCGGCAACAACCACCCCGGGATGACCGAAGAACTTCTCGGTACCGACGCCACAATTCTCCGGGCTCAACAGATCCGCCTGCTCCCGCAGAAAGTAATTCAGCCAGGCGCCGCCGAAGTCATCGGCCAGACTACTACCGCGCCACGCGCCCATCTCCAGAACTTCTTCGACAGCATTCGTCTCGGCCACACCACCAACTGCCCTGTCGATGTCGGCTTCCGCGTTTCCGTCACCTGCCGCATGGCTCTCGACAGCTACCGTCTCGGCAGAACCGTCCACTGGGACGCCCAAAACGAAGAAATCGTGTAAGCCTCATGCCCGCCGCAAAACCAACCGGCGACCTCTTGTTGCTGCAGGGAGCCTGGTCCATCGCCACCCTGGAAATTGAGGGCCAACCCATGCCCGTCGGGGGCCGCATCACCATCCGGGGCGGCAAGTTCACAACCGAGGCCATGGGTGCCGAGTACAAAGGCAAGGTCACGGTAGCCGACGGTCAAATTGACCTCCAGTTCACCTCTGGACCGGAAAAAGGCAATACGTGCCTGGGTATCTACAAACTCAAGGTCGATACCCTCCAGCTCTGCCTCACGCTCACGGCGACCAAACGCCCGACCCGTTTCAAGACCACTCCCGGCAGTGGCCTCGCCCTCGAAACCCTCCATCGCGAAGGCAGCAAGGCGGCTGCCAAAGCCCACGGTGTCCCCGTTACCCTGCCCGCCATACTCGAACCGGCTCCCGAGATCGACGGGGAATGGCAACTGGTCTCTGCCAGCATGAATGGCCAGCCGCTCCCGCAGGAATATATTGACTCGGGGCGCCGAATCGCTGCCCGTAACCAATTCCAGGTAGTCGTGATGGGCCAAACCATGCTTCACGCTCATTTCACAGTAGACCGATCCGCCTCGCCCTTCGCCATCGACTATTACGTCCACGGCCCCGGCCAGACAATCCGCCTGCAGCATGGAATCTGGCAATTGGAGGGCGAGCATCTCACTACCGCAATCGGCGTGCCGGGAAGTCCCCGTCCTGCCGGATTCGCTCCCGGGCCTGCCGTCACCTTTACCGTCTGGCGAAAAGCGTAAGAGCCACCCCATTAAACGGGCTCAATCTGCCGGGACCGCACCCTTCGCAATGCTACGCTAACAAGTTGCCTTCAGGAGCCCCAGTAGCGCTGTCTGCAGGAGCCGCCCTTTCGGCCGCTTTTGTCGCCGGAACCTGGGCTGTACGCGGACGATCTTCGTCCGTCTTCGCACCTTCCATTCACCGCGCCACCATTTCCCGCAAGGCCCTGGCATTAACTTTCGATGACGGCCCTTCCCCTGCCACGCCCCTGCTCCTCGACATTCTGGCCCGCCACTCCATACCTGCCACGTTTTTCCAAGTGGGTGAAAACGCCGAGGCCTACCCCGCCCTCGCCCGCCGGGTTGCCGAAGGCGGCCACGAGATCGGCAACCACTCCTCTACCCACCCAAACTTCGCCTTCACCCGCCCGTCTTTCGCCCTTGAGGAATTCTCCCGCGCCCAGACAGTCCTCGCCGATATCACCGGTAAAACCCCGATTTGGCTCCGCGCACCTTATGGCGTCCGCTGGTTTGGCTTCCGCGAAGCACAGCGCAAACTCAACCTCACCGGCGTCATGTGGTCGGTCATAGGCCGTGACTGGAGGCTCCCCGCATCCGCCGTCACAGCCCGAATCCTGAACCACGTACGGCAGGGCGATATCATTTGTCTTCACGACGGTCGCGGTACCCTGAAGAATCCCGACGTGGAGGCAACTCTCGAGGCGGTCCGGCGAATCATTCCCGAACTCCTCGGCAGAGGCTATCATTTTGAAACTGTTTCTGACCTTCTTATGCCCGAAGAACTAACCCCGCCCAATCATCAATTAAATGGCGACGACCTGCTCACCCCGCGCGTCCTGCGCATCATTGCCGAAACACAACGCAAGGATCCGGCGCAGGTAACCATCGACAGTAGTTTTGAGGAGCTGGGCATTGATTCCATGGACGGAGTCAACATTATCTTTGCCCTCGAAAACGAGTTCGACATCAACGTCCCCGACGAAGAAGTCAAGAACATCCTCAGTGTCCGCGACATGGTGGAAGGAGTGCGCAACCTGGTTCAAACCAAAGACACGGTAGCTGGCGACGCGCCCCCCGCCAACTGATGCGTCGAGTTGTAGTCACGGGAATCGGAGTCATATCCTCTGCCGGTCGCACACGTGAGGAGTTCCTCGCCTCCCTGCGCACAGGCAAAAGTGGTATCTCTGCTATTGAGAACATCGATATGCTCGACGTTCGCTTCCGCAATGGCGGAGAAATCAAGGGCTACAACGCCCTCGATTACTTCGTTCCAAAAGATGCGGACATGATGGATCGCTTCGCCCAACTTGCCGTCGTCGCCGCCCGCGAGGCCGTCAACCAAAGCGGCCTCGAATGGACGCCCAATCTCAAGGAAACCGCGGCCATCATCACAGGTTCCTGCATCGGCGGGCAAGCTACCGAAGACCAGGGTTTTTGGGACGTCTATAAAATGGGTAAGCCCCGCGTCCACCCCATGACTATCCCCAAGACGATGGCCAACGCCGGGGCCAGCGGCATCTCCCTCGAATTCGGCATCACCGGTCCCGCTTTCACTATCGCGACCGCTTGCGCCTCGTCTGCCCATGCCATCGGCCTGGCCTTCCAGATGGTGCGCGGCGGTGTCTGTGATTTCGCGATCACTGGCGGCAGTGAAGCGCCTTTCAGCTACGGCTTGCTGAAAGCCTGGGAAGCGATGAGAGTTGTTTCCCCTTCTGCCTGCCGCCCCTTCTCGAAGGACCGCACCGGCATGATACTCGGCGAAGCCGGCGCCATGCTGACCATCGAAACGCTGGAACACGCTCTGGCCCGGGGAGCCCAACCCCTTGCTGAAATCGTCGGCTTCGGCATGAGTTCCGACGCGCACCACATCACCCAGCCCTCCTCCGAGGGTCCTGCAAAAGCCATCCGCCTGGCGCTCAAAGATGCCGGCCTCGCCCCCGAAGCCATCCACTACGTCAACGCCCACGGCACCGGCACCAGCGTCAACGACGCCACCGAAACTAAGGCTCTGCATCTGGCCTTCGGCGACCACGCCAAAAAGCTGGCAATCTCGTCCACCAAGTCCATGCACGGCCACACCCTGGGTGCTGCCGGAGCTATCGAGACCATCGCCGCCATTCTCGGCATGACCAACGGCTTTGTTCCGCCCACCATCAACTACAATGAGCGCGATCCGGAATGCGACCTCGACTACACCCCTAATGTCGTCCGTAACCTCGAATTCGAATACGCCATCTCGAACTCCTTCGCGTTCGGCGGCCTGAACGCCGTCCTCGCCCTGCGCCGCATCTAAGGTTCCCCCGCATGCCCAAAGTAGCCGTCGCCCAGCTTGGCAGCGCACTGTTCGATACCCCCGCCACCCTGCTCCGGGTCGAAACCGCCTGCCGGGACGCCGCAAAGCGAGGAGCTCAACTACTGGTTCTCCCGGAAGCCCTCGTAGGCGGCTACCCCAAAGGCCTGACATTCGGGGCCGCCCTAGGCAGCCGATCGGAAGCCGGCCGAGAACTCTTCCGGCGCTACTTCGCATCTTCCGTTACCTGTCCAGGTCCGGAAACCGAATTCTTAGCGGCCCTCGCCCAGGAACTCAAACTCCACATTGTTATCGGAATCGTGGAACTGGCCGGCAGCACCCTGTACTGCACTTCCCTGCTCTTCTCGCCTGATCGGGGCCTTCTCACAAAGCACCGCAAGCTCATGCCCACCGGCACCGAACGCCTCATCTGGGGCCTGGGCGACGCGACAACCATGCAGGTTACCGAAACCGAAATTGGTCGTATCGGCATGGCCATCTGCTGGGAAAATTACATGCCGCTCTACCGGCAGCACCTCTACAACCAGGGCGTAGAACTCTGGTGTGCCCCCACCGTCGATATGCGGGAAATCTGGCAAACCACCATGCGCCACATCGCATACGAAGGTCGCTGTTTCGTCCTCAGCGCCTGCCAGTTCCTGACCAAAACCGACTGGCCCGCCGACCTGCAGGCCGAGGCCGGCGAAATTGATGGCCGCAGCGTCATCGTCGGACCTGCCGGAGGCATCGTCGGCCTCTTAACCGGCGAGGGCCTTCTTATCGCGGAAATCGATCTCGCCGATATCCCCCGAGGAAAATTTGACCTCGACGTAGCCGGCCACTACAACCGCCCCGATATTTTCGACCTTCGTGTAAAGTAAGGCATTACCGACGCCATGCCCGTCCTCACCCGCTCCTTCGGCTCCATCAACCGCCCCGTCTCCGTCATCGGCCAGGGAACCTGGAACCTCGACCACACTTCCCGCGCTGCCGCAGCCGATACCCTCCGCCGAGGTCTCGACCTCGGCATGAACCACATCGACACCGCCGAAATGTACGGCTCCGGGGCTGCGGAAGCCATCGTGGGAGACGCCATCTCCGGTCGCCGCGCTGACGCCTTCGTCGTTTCGAAGGTCCTGCCCGGCAATGCCTCCCGCCAGAACACGCTACAGGCCTGCGAACGCTCCCTGAAGCAACTCCGGACCGACTACCTCGACGCGTACCTCCTGCACTGGCGTGGCCGCTTCCCCCTGGCCGAAACCTTCGCCGCCTTTGAGGATCTGCGCGCAGCCGGCAAAATCCTCAGCTGGGGCGTCAGTAATTTCGATGTCGACGATCTCGACGAAGCCCTGCGAATCTCCGGCCCCGGCACAATCGCCTGCAATCAGGTTCTGTACTATCCGGACGAACGGGCCATCGAACACGGAGTCATCCCGTGGTGCGAACGCAACGGCGTTGCGGTGGTCGCCTACAGCCCATTCGGCTCCGGTAATTTTCCCCGCCCCGGCACGCCTGCCCGGAAAGTGCTCGACGAAATAGCCGCATCGCACGAGGCCACGGCCCGCCAGGTCACCCTCGCCTTCCTCACACGGAATCCGGCACTCTTCGCCATCCCGAAATCAGCCTCACCAGCCCACACCGAAGACAATGCCGCAGCAGCCTCCCTCGAACTTACCGCCGCCGACTTCCAACGTCTCGAAAAGGCCTTTCCCCGTGGCCCCAAACCCCGTTCTCTGCCCATGATTTAGGATGCTGACCCGGCGCACAGCCCTCGCTCTCCTCCCTCTCACTCTGAGCGGAGCCCGGAAACCGTCAGCAGACCGCCAGACTGAAATCCTCCGCCGGGCCGCTGCCAAAGCCCTCGCCTACACCCGGGAACTCCCCGATTTCATCTGCACCGAAACCGTCCGCCGCTCCGACAATGTTCGGGGCATCGGCTGGAAACTGAAGGACGTACTCGGCATCCAGATCGGCATCTCCGACCGCCGCGAGTACTACAAGCTCCTCACCTACAACGGACGGCCGACCAAGCTTTCTTACCGCCAGGTGGGCGGGGCACTTACAGAAGGGGAATTTGGAAGCCTGCTCGCCGAGATCTTTCGCCCCGGAGTTGCCGCCTTCCACTGGCATAAGACCATGCAACTCGCGGGCCGCAGCATCCTCATCTTCCGCTACCGGGTCCCCCCGGAAAGGGCTACCTACCACCTGGAGTACGGCTATCGCTCCGGCAAGCCGCAGTCCACCGTCGTGGGACACAGCGGGATTGTCTGGCTCGACGAAGAAACCGCGCGCGCGGTCCGAATCGAACAAGCCGCCGAGATCCCCAGGAGCTTTCCGCTCAAGGTCTCAAAGACCATCCTCGATTTCGCCTGGTTCGACATCGCCGGGCAAGCCTGGCTCCTGCCCCGCCACGCCTCGTCCACCATGGGAACCGCCGAGATCCTCACTAACAATGAGGTGGACTTCAGCGACTACCGCAAATTCACCGCCGATTCCACTGTTGTATTCGAGCAGCCCTGACTACCGGACCGCCACGGTCACGGTCGCCTGACTCGAAACGCCCGCAGTAGTCACTACCACCGGTACCATCCCCGACACGGTCTTCGGGAGGCTGATATTTACCTGAACCACGCCCGCCACAAGCCCCCCGGCGTTGCCGGCGTACAACACCTCCGCCGGTTCACCATTCACCGTTACTGATGTTTCGCTCACCAGAGGCGTAGCTGCCATGGTCATGGTTCCCTCGCTCACGGCAGCCTGGACTACCCCGCCTCCCGTGCCGTACAAAACCACAACGCCCCCGGGCTCCACCGGATTTTCTTCGCTGTTGAGAGAGTAATCTGCGTTCAGAATTGCGCCCGCTCCACTGCCGCTGGAATCAGCAGAAAACAGCCCTCGTGCCGCAGTCACCACAAGCAGCGTGGACTCTTCCGAGAACTTGCCGTTGTAAACGACCTTCACCTTTACGGCGGTTGCGTTTGCCACAGCATACGGGACACGGACCGTCACAATTTTCGACGAACTGTAAAACACCGGCCCGGGGATATCGTTGACCCTGAAAACCGCAGTTAGGCGGGTGCTGGTGTGAAGCGTGGGGTGCTGCTGCGGACTTTTCCGTGGAGAAAGTGGCGAAAGGCGGCGCTCAGTATAATCGTCCGGCGCCCGGCCGGAGGGAAGCTGCTGATATTGTTCAGCGCCGTGCCGATCAGTAAAGCTTTCGCGTGCATGCTGGTGATGGCCACGGTGATCTGGTTGGCGTGTTTGGTGCGGCGGGCAATGCCATACATCGCCAGCGGACGCGAGGTAACAGGCTTGCCATACACCGGGCCTGGGCAAAGCCCGGCAGCTCAGACATTTACGACTACGGCTGGAAGCCGCCGATGAGGCCGACCGGCTTTACTGCGCCGACAAAAGTGCCGCCCGCTCCCGCAGTGAGGAGCCTCAGGTTTTGGGGGGCCAGGGGAGCAACCATACAGTTGTAGATATTTGCCGGGGTGAAGGTCGGGGCGTTGGTGCCATTCCAGCGCAGCGCGAGCTGGCTGAACAGGTGATCGTGGGTCCCAGGACCACCCAGGATCGAGTCACAAGTATCGAGCCGGCGGGTGGAGGAGATCAGGCCCGGATTCACGTCGGTCAGGTCGCCATAGGTAGCGCTCGGGTGGGGTGGAGTCATCCCCACGTTGGTTGCCGCCACCAGGAAGTAGGGCGTCTCCGCAGAGTTGTGGATGTCCATGTTGAAAATGCCGACGCCTCCGGTGCCTGTGCCAACAAACGTATTGTTCGGATTCATCGAAAACACGCCATGTGTCCACCCGGAAAGGAGAGAGTTTGAGATGCTGGCATCAGTGATAGCATGCTCAAGTACGATGTCTTCACCCAGGTTGAGGCCGATACTGGTGCCGGTGTCAGGGAACATACCGATGCTGGTCAGGTTGGTGGAGACCGGCGAAGCCGCCGGCCTACTCCCGCCGAGGAAGAACTGACCTATATTGCCGTTGTTGGAGTCGAGAAGAGCGGTATCAAACGTGGACGTGGCGTAGTCACAGGCAAAGCAAATATACACACCTTGCCCTCCGGTATTCAAGGCATTCGCGGTGCCGATGTTATACGCCGTATCGTTGTAATCGCCATAGTTGATGCCTTGAAAGTAGGTTTCAATTACGTTGTGATCTATCACGCAGTGCGCTGACGTGACCCCTCCACAGTATCCGATCGCGGCTACACTCGTCCCTGCATAAGCTTTAGCCAGGTTATAGGAGATCGTACTGGGAACTGTCCCCAAGTTGGGCTGCTTGTTCCCGTTATAAAGGGCGCGATCGGCTGTACCTGTCGGATCTGAGAGGACGGCGTTGCCGGTAAAAACGAGACCGTTTGTGGGGGTGTTAACAGAATGGAAAAAAGTCCCGTTCGCTACCACATTGGTTTCGGTGTTGTCGGTGATAGTGACCGTACCAGCCAGGTCGGGGAGGATGGTTCGAGATCCCGTGATGCCGCTGAACCAGCAACGCTGCACGGTGAGGACTCCCGTGTTGGCGTCGATCGCGTCGGAAACGTTCGAGATTCTGGAGTCGGTAACCACCAGCGAACCCTCGCCGGGCGCACCGTTGTGGAAAATGGCAGCTCCCGCTCCCGCGTTGGAAATGACGATGTGGGCGAGGCGGAGGGATACGGGCTCGAACGGCACCTGGAAACGGTGGGCGATGGCGGCGAAGCTGCTGGCCAGATTGGGGGCTGCAACCGTTAAGGTGTTGGTGCTGGTGCCTGCGCTGGTATCAATACATGGTTCTGCGCCGTCGATGCATTTCAGGCAATCGCCGGAACTGACCGAGCATGTCAGCGTTCGGGGTGCGGCTCCGTCAAAAAGCAACTGCGCGTTGGGGCCATTTAGGACCACACTGACAACGGAGACATCGGTGTTAAGCCTGATGACGGAGTTGGCAATCGTGACGGTATCGCCGACCTGCGGAATGGTGCCTCCGCAATTAGCCCACGTTGCCGGAGACGACCAGCTTCCGCTGGCCTGATCCGTGCAATTGTTTGCCGCCGCCATACCTGAGAACGCCAGGCACAGAACAAGGGCTGTAAGCCCCGGGGGGCGGACGTTTGTCATTGTGTGACCTTAAGGTCGAGCCACTTGACCTGCACGCGGTTTCCGGTGGTGTTGTCGGTCGAATTCACCCTGAGGTTGAAATAGAGCATCGAGTTGCCTGAGCACCCGGTTGCCCAACTCAGCGGGGCCGTAAATACCATCCGGTTGGGTGCCCCGGCAGCAGAACTGGATGAGAAATTCGTATAGGTCGTAAAGTTGCCCGCAGTCGCGATGCCGCTACTGCCTACGCATTGGGCGGACAACCCATAGGTGACTGCCCCGGTTGTCGACGGCGTATTCCAGGCGATGACTGCCGTGACCGGATCAGAAAATGTGGACGGAAGATAGACATGGCCCTGAATGTTCTGGGTTGTGCCGGAGGCAAAGCCCACATAGCCATCCAGATTCCCTGTTGCCGAGTCACACGCCTGTATGGTGGCCGCCGTGCCAACCCCTGCTGCGCTGTCGAAGTTGGAACCGCCCACGGTGTTTTGGCAAAGCGAGCGGAAGGCGATGTGGGTGGAGCCGCTGCCGCCGGAACCTGTGGCACCTGTCGCCCCGTTCAGGCCGTTGATGCCGTTAATACCGTTGGTGCC
>RGPS01000220.1 GCA_010084195.1 Terriglobia bacterium | reverse complement strand
CATCCATCTTTCTGCGGTCATCCCGGCCCAGCGTGGATTCCAGTTTTTTCGCATCGGCCAGCACTGAATCCAGCACGCTCCGCTTGTACCGTTCCAGCTTCGCCCTCTTCGCCGGATCCTTCTCCAGTTCCACGCTGCCAAACAGCCGTTCAAAGACCGCCCGCGGCCGTACCTCAGGAGGATTCGGCGTCGAGGGCGTCCGCCAGGAAATGCTGTTCGAGTAGGCACAACTGTAACCGTTGTCACAGTTACCGCCCTGAATACCCTCCTCGCCACCCAGTTCCAGCGACGCGAATCTTGTCTTGTTCCCCAGTGCCTGAGCGGCCAGTTGATCCACAGAAACGCCCGCCTGCAGGTCCTTGCCGAACGTCCTCTTCGGATGCGCGCCGGTCAGATAACTCGCCCCCGCCCGACCATGGTCACCCGGACCATCGCCCAGTGCGCGGCCACCGTTGATCGTCAGACCGTCCAGAATGCTCATCTCATTCCGAAACGGAGTCAGGGGTTCCAGAACCCGCGTCAGTTTCTCCGGCAGCGGCGCATTATCTCCCTCCAGCTTCGGGCTCCAGGTTGTGTCCTGGATGCCATTCGGGAAATAAACAAACGCCATTCGCAGGGGAGCTTTTGTGGCCGCAGAACTCAACGCCGGCACCATCGCGTCCAGCATCGGCAATCCCAGTGCCGTCGCCGCCCCGCGCAGGAAAGTTCGCCTGTCCAGCTGCTTCTTAAAAACAGGATTCATCGTACGCCTCCTTCGGCGCTCCGCATTTGGAACGGTTCGCTGTTGATCACTTCCATCACCAGCTTTGAAAAACGGTAATCAGCCGCCGCCGTTCTCTGCACAATCTTTTCTACTGTGGGGCGGTCTGAAACCTCCAGGCCACGCCCCAGCGCAAACGTCATCAGCTTCTCCGTCAGGTTCCTTGTAAAGGCTGCGGACTGAGATTTCAACACCTGTCTCAAACCCGCAATCCCGTCGAAGGACTTCCCTCCCGGCAACACGCCTGATGGATCAATCTTCACCTCACCTTCATGCGTTCGCCAGCGGCCCACGGCATCATAGGTCTCCAGCCCGAACCCGATCGGGTCCATCAGGCTGTGGCATCCCGAACAGTTCGGGTCCGACCGATGCTGCTCCATCCTCTGCCGCAGCGATAAGTTCGCATTCAGATTACTCTCGACCAGCACCGGAACATCCGGCGGTGGTGGCGGTGGCGGCGTGCCCAGCAGATTCTCCAAAACCCATTTACCCCGCACCGGAATCGAAGTCCGTGTCGGATAAGACGAGACCGTTAGAATCGCGCCCTGTCCCAGCAGACCGCCGCGCTGATTCGGATCCACAGCCACTCGCCGGAACTCTTCACCATCAACTCCCGCAATGCCGTAGTGTCGCGCCAGCGGCCCGTTCAGGAAAGTGAACGGAGCATCAATAAAATCGAGGACGCTGCGATCCTCCCGAATCATCGCCCCAACAAACCTGGTCACCTCGGTGCGCATGTATCCCAACAGTTCGTCGTCAATAGTGCCGAAGCGCGCACCATCCGGCTTCGTACGCCCCAGAATCCTGAGCTGCAGCCACTGCGCCGCGAAATTATCCACCAGATTCTGCGCTCGCGAGTCCGCCATCATCCGCCGGACCTGCGCCTCCATCGCGTGCGGTTTTCGCAGCCCCTGCGCATCCGCCAGTTTTTGCAACTCCGCATCCGGCATGGTCGACCAAAGGAAGTACGAAAGCCGCGACGCCAGTTCATGCTCAGTGATCCGGAAAGCCTTTGCAGCACCAGCTATCGGCTTCGGATCACGCTCCATCCGGAAGATGAAATTCGGTGACGAAAGAACCGCTTCCAATGCCAGCCGGACTCCTTCTTCAATCGAGTCGCCTTCCTTCTGTGCCACGGCGACCAGTCTGAACTTCGACTCGATTTCCTCGGCGCTCACCGGACGACGGTAGGCCCGTGGCAGGAAACTCGTCAGCGCCCGTCGCGCACAGGCTGCAGTATGCATGCCCGGCGCATGCCCGCACACAAACAACTTCCGATAGCTCGCCGGCATCTCTTTACTCGGCTCGAACGGCCCTGCCACATCCAGGTAATCCACGAAAATCTTCCGCCGCAAATCGATATTCAGATGCCGCCGGGGATCATCCAGATCAGCCAGTTCGGGGAACGAGACCCGCATGGTGTGCTCACCGGCCTTCACCGGAATCTTCGCCACAAACTCGCCCCGCGCATAACCGAAATCCGTCTCACCCTCGATCACGTCGTTCAAAATCGGCTTGCCGTCGAACAGCAGGGTAACCTTCACCGGCGGTGCCGCCACCCGGGCTCTTTCCTGTGCCGCTTTGATGTCTTCCTGTGTACGAGGCCCGCGCCCGCCGCGACCTCCACGCCCACCCCGTCCCGCCCCAGGCGGCGGAGGCACAAAATCCGGATCCACATTCGCGCCCCGACCCAGTGTCGCGCTCGTCTTCCCGTTCACTACATCCAGATAGGAGAAATTATTCCCATTCGCATTCCGCAGGTTCATCACACGGAAGCGGATTTCATACGCAGCGTCCACCGGGAACACAAACGAGCCTTCCAGATTCCCCCGCATGGAGTACGGCAGATACGTTCCGTCAGACGCAGCAGCCCCGGCTCCTGCACTGGCCCCAAAGTCATAGGACCGCTTCGCCAGTTGATGCGAAATCAGCACCGGCTTTGCGGGAAAAGAGGGTCCGAATACCGCAAGTTGTGATGCCTGCCGGGCCGCCGCCAGATACTTCTCCAGCAGCATCGGCGATACCGCCAGAACGTCGGCAACATTGTCGAAGCCATACCCCGAGTCGTCCACCGGAAACTCATCCGCCGGTTTGTAGTGGATCCCCAGCAGATCCCGAATCGTGTTGTTGTACTCAACCCGATTCAGCCGCCTCGCCAGTACCCGCCCGGGACCGCTTTCGCGCCGAATTCCTCCCCGCAGCAACACCGGTTCGATCCACGATTTCACCGCAGGCAACTGCGCTTTGCCCGCCACTGGCAAGCCGCCAGGAGGCATCTGCCCCAGCGTCAGTTTGTCCAGCGTTTTATTCCAAACCTCCGGATGCTTCGCAGCCTCCTCGCCAGTTGTCCAGGCCTGGAAGTTCAGATTCGCGGTCTTCAGCGTTTCGTTGTGACACCCCAGACAGTACTGCGAAAGGAACGGCCGCACGGTCTTCGTAAAAACCGTGTCGTCCGCTCCCTGCGCAATACCGGCAACAACTAAACCAAGAGTAAGAAACCGCTTCTTCATGCTTGCCTAAAAGCTCAGTTTCAGTGCCAGCTGCATCTGCCGCGGAGAATTCGACGTGCTCGTCACACGCCCTCCGGCTGCGACATCAATGTTCGAGTTCGGGGCCGAAAAATATGCGGTATTGGAGAGGTTAAACGCCTCGGCCCGGAACTGGAGTTTGGTTCGCTCCGTAATCGTGAAGACCTTGAACAGAGAGAAATCCATGTTGGCGATGTAATCCCGGCGCAAAACATTGCCGCCGGAATTGCCATAAGTGAAGTTGGCCGGCACCACGAACGCCGCCTTGTCAAAGTAAAGATCCAGGGTGGGGTTGGCCAGCTTGCCAGAGGCAATGCGGTTCGGGCGCTGACCACCTATGCCGTTGTTCGCCACATCCCGCGATACCGTCGGCGTGTACGGCGTGCCACTTCGATAATTCCAGATTCCCTGCATCTGCCACCCTCCCAAAATCCTGTCGGCAAAAGCGTTGCTGTTCAGGAACTGGCGGCCTTTGCCGAAGGGGATGTCATAGCCGAAGCTGATAGCGACATTCTGCGGCACGTCGAAGCCCGTCAGCGCCCGCTCATAGGCGTAGTTGCCGCCGACCGCCGGCGTCGGGTTAAACCCGATGCTCTTGGACCACGTGTACGCGAACATGGTCCAGAAGCCTGCGGAAAGCCGCTTCTCTAACTTCGCCTGCAGCGAGTGGTAGATGCTGGCTGCGTCCTGCGTGTTGTACGCGATCGTGCCGAAGCGTGGGTACGGGCGGCGTGTCTGGATGGTACCCGCTGCAGCGGTCGGGAAGTTGATGTTGTTGGTCGAGGGCAGGAACAACCCCCGGTTGCCAACGTAATTTACTTCCAACACCACTTTTTGCAACAACTGCTGCTGGATACCGATATTCCAGTGCTGGTCGTAGGGGTACCGGACCGTCTTCGGTACCGGGATCCAGTTCGCCACCGTCGCCGCCGACCCGAACGGCGCGCCCAGGAAGAAATTCGCCGTCGTCCGCGTCGGCCTCACTCCCCGGTCCGCATTGATCGTCTCTGTAACGCTGTACGGCAGGAAGTTGAAGTTCAACCGTCCGCTGGTGCCTTCCGACTCGTAGAAAATCCCATACCCCGCCCGCACCACCGTCTTGTCGCCGAAAGGCCGCCACGCAATACCCACGCGCGGTGCCCAGTTGTTCCGGCTCTGCTCTGTAATGCTGAGGGGCAATCCAGCCTGACTGCTGGTTTGAATCAGGTCTTTATAGATGTCGTAGCCGACCTTGGCCAGGGGCTGCGCGTCGAGATCGAGTTTGTCCGTCTTGCTGGCAACGATGATCGATTTCGCCACCGACGGATCGAACGTCGCTACCTGGCCACGGTATCCGTTCAGCCACGGTGTGTATTCATAGCGGAGACCAAGGTTGAGCGTTAACCGGTTGCTGATCTTCACGTCGTCCTGCAAAAAGAAGTGCCAGTAAGTGCCGAATCCGCCCCACCACGTGGCCGGGTTCCCGCGGGTCGCATTCGCCGGATAGCCCAGCATCCAGTCCGCAAAACCATCTCCCGTACCCGCCGTCGACGCCGGTTGTTCGGTGGCAATTCCGGTGTAGTTATACACACCGTTGTGCGACCGCGAATCGGTGAAAAGCGGCTTGTAGTAGTGGATGCGCGTACCCACTTTGACAATGTGTTTTCCTTTGATCCAAGTGAGATTGTCCGTGAGTTCGTTGGCCGAGCGATTCTGCCACTTCGGACGACCATCACCCGCGTTGCCCGAAAATCCCGCGTACCCGGTCCAGCTAAACGCCGGCAGACTCGAAATGGAGGCGTCCTGGCTGCCTTCGAGGCCGGTCAGGCCCGCTGCTTTGTTGAAATCCGCTCCCTGCCCCATGAAATAGGCATCCGACCGATATTCCCCATACAGGAAGCTGAAGCGAAGTTCGTGGATCATGTTGGCGCGGAGGTTGCTCGTGACCGCACCTGCAATATTGCGCGCGGGGCCTGACAGCGAAGTGGAACCGAGCGCGGGAAAGGCGGCGGGCGTGGTATCGGTGTTGCGAACCAGACTGACGCGCAGGAAAAGCTTGTTGTTGGAATTCAGTTCCTGGTCACCGCGGAAGGTCCACTGATCCTGATCGTAAGAATAGGACGGGCTGAAGATGGCGCTGTTGCCCGCGGCGTTTGCCAGCGGAATGTATTTGTTGAAAAACAGCGCCTGCGGGGCCAGCCGGTTTGCCGGTATGATGTTACCCGGGAACTGGGTCCGGACGTTGCTGGTTCCGGTGGTGGAAAGCGGGTCCATAACGCGGTTCAGGCCCGCCGCGCTGAAGTTTCCGTCGCGCATGGCCGCTGTGGGCACAATACTGTTGAAGATCAGGCCCTGGCGCGTCCGCTCGCCCTCGTAGCTGGCGAAAAAGAAGGTCTTGTTCCGGCCATCGTAGACGTGGGGGATCAGCACGGGCCCCCCCAGCGTGCCGCCGAACTGATTGCGCTTCAGCACGGCCCGGGCGGGCTGGAAGAAATCGCGGGAATCCATTTTCGCGTTCCGCAGAAATTCAAAGGCATTGCCGTAGAGCTTGTTGGTTCCTGATTTGGTGGTGACGTTAAACGACCCGCCCGCGCGTGCGTATTCGGCCGAATAGGCGTTCTGCATCACGCTGAACTCTTGCAGCGCATCCACAGAAGTCTGAATCCACGTCCCGCCCTGATGTTGCTCCGTTACGTCCACGCCGTCCAGCAGGAACGTCGTCTGCGAACCCGGAACGCCGCTGATCACGTTGCCGTTCACCTGTTCCGGCCGGACGCGCTGCACATTGCCTGTCGCGGGCAAAAAGGTGACACCAGGCGTCATGCGGCCCAGTTCGGTGAACTTGCGACCGTTGAGCGGAAGGTCAGTAATTTGCTTGGTGGAAATAGACTGTCCCAGCGTGGCCGATTCGGTCGCCAGCAGCGCGGCTTCAGAGGTCACTTCCACCTGCGTGGTGGTTTCGCCGATCCGAAGCTCCAGATCAACGCGCGCGGCCTGTGCGACGGTCAACTCCACACCGTTCCGAATGGTGGTCTGGAACCCCGCGGAGGAAGCCGAAACGGAATAGACGCCCGGTTGAAGCGGCGTCACCACATAGTCGCCCGATCCATCCGCCGTTACTTTTCGCGCCAGATTCGTTGCCACGTCCGTGACCGTAATGCTCGCGCCCGGCACATTTGCGTGTTGAGGGTCATATACAGTGCCGACAATGCGGCCTGCCTGGACCTGAGCGTGAACCAACCCCTGGCTCAAAAAACAAATGCCGGATGCGACCAACACGGCTATAGCGCCGCGAATCATTCTTTTCATTCTGTCATTCCCTGAAGCGAGTCCCCGATTCTGCCCTGGATGCAGCGGGGAATGCGCCTTTCTTTTAGTTCTGCATCGTAACAATATCACTGCGACGGACCGGAATCAACCGATCCCAGGTATGGGTCAGGCGATATGGACTAAAATCAAAGCGATCATGCAGTCCCGTCTTGCTCTGCCACATCTCGCGCTGCTCCTCGCGCTCGCCCTGCCCGCTTCTCCCCAGGTGAGCGGGTCCAAAGTAGATTTCGTCCGCGACATCCAGCCGCTCTTCCAGCAGAAGTGCCTCCTCTGCCACGGCCCCAAACAACAGTTCTCCAATCTGCGCCTCGACGACCCCACCTCCGCCCGCCGTGTCATCCAGCCGGGCAAGGCCAGCGACAGCAAACTCATCTCCATGGTCAAAGGCGCAAACGGCAAAGTGATGCCACCGACCGGGGCCGCTCTTACCGACCCTCAGGTTGCGCTTCTCACCCGCTGGATCGACGAAGGTGCCGCCTGGCCTGCGAACCTGGCTCCCAACAAACACTGGGCCTGGGAGGCAATCCAAAATTCGGCGCCCGCCCCGGTCCGGCAAACTTCCTGGCCCCTCAGTCCCATTGATAATTTCATCCTCGCCCGTCTCGAGAAGGAAGGCATTACGCCCTCCGTGGATGCCGACAAACCGACCCTCCTCCGCCGTGTCTCACTCGATCTCACCGGTCTTCCCCCAACGCAGCAGGAAACCGCCGACTTCCTCGCCGACGCCCGCCCCGGAGCCTTCGAACGTCAGGTCGACCGACTCCTTGCCAGCCCCCACTACGGCGAAAAATGGGCCCGCCCCTGGCTCGACATGGCCCATTACGCCGACAGCGACGGCTTTGAAAAAGATCTCGTCCGCCCCTGGGCCTGGCGCTATCGCGACTGGGTGATCAATGCCTATAACCGCGACCTCCCCTACGACCGCTTCGTCACCTTGCAGATTGCCGGCGATCTGCTGCCGGGCGCCACCCCTGACGACCGAACCGCCACCGGCTTCTATCGCAACGCCATGACCAACCGCGAAGCCGGCGTGGACCGCCGCGAAGCCCGCTTCGACCAGCTGATTGACCGCGTCGGCACCACCGGCACCACATTCCTCGGCATAACAGTCCGCTGCGCCCAGTGCCACGACCATAAATTCGACCCCATCAAACAAAGCGATTTCTACCAGATGCTGGCGTATTTCAACGCCGCCGATGAAGTCGACATCGACGCCCCCATCCCTGGCGAAATGGGTTCGTATTTGCGCGCCCGCCCCGGCTACGAGAAGCAGCGCGCCGATTGGTCCGCCAAATACAACATCCCCGAACTCCAGAAGCAGTGGGAAACCGACATGCTCCAGGCCATGGATCACCCCGGCATCGAACTCGACTGGGATTTCCAGGTCACCGAGATCCGCGCCGGCACCGACCATGGCGAACGCATCCTCCGCACTCCCGTCGAAAAACGCGCCCAGCCCGACGCCCGCCGCCTCACCGCCCGCTTCGTCCGGACTCCAGGCCCCCGCATCGGCAAAGACAAGGACCTGACCGCCAAACTCAAAGAGGCTAAGGACAAGCTGGATGACCTGGAAAAGAACTTTCCGTCCCTGAGTCAGGCCTACGTGATGGAGTCCCGCAACGACTATGGTCCGGCTCACATCGCCGTCCGCGGCGACTGGAAGAACCCGGGCGCTGTCGTGCAACCCGGCGTCCCGGCCTGGCTCCCCAGCGGCGACAAGTCCGC
>RGPS01000219.1 GCA_010084195.1 Terriglobia bacterium | reverse complement strand
TAGGGCGCTATTTCTTCAGCGATCTCTGTCAGGTGGGCAGTCCCCGGCGGGAAGAGACTGCAGTGGTCCTTAAATGCGGCGTAACAGACAAGACCACCTTTGTATTTGAACGCAGGCATGCCGTAGCTGATGGCTTCGGCGGCTTCCGCCGGGACCATTTTCCGGATACTGGCCCGAAGTTTGGTCAGAGTGGTTCGCCCGGGTTCGGGGACTTTTTCGAGGTAGGCGTCTACCAGTTCGGTCATGCGTCCTCTCCTGCCCAGAGATTCATAGTGGACAGGGTATCGCAGCCAGCCTCTTTCAGGTAAAGAAAGACCTGCATCCGATAGGCGACGTAGTGGTTCAGGACGAGGCCGACGAGCCTGGAACCACGGCTGAGAGTCCGTCCGAAGAGGGCAAAGTCTTCGCGGAGGCTGTCGTCCGGGAAGTTCTCCAGGAGGTCGTCGAAGAGGGTATTGAGACCGGCAATGGCTGCTCTGGTGCCTTCCGGATCCAGGGTTTTGGAGGTGCCTTCGCCTTCGGTCCAGGCGTTGCGCCAGGCGTCCATGGAAAACGTGTCGGCAAGGACTCCCCGGGTGTGGATGGGGCCGAGAAGGGTCAGATACTGGAGCAGTTCCAGGAGATTGCGCTGTTTTGCGGAGGGTCGGTATTCGAGCATGTAGGGCTCGATCTTCGACATCAGGTGGAGCAGGATGTGAACCTCCTGGCGCAGCGATGAGATGAGTTCAGTTTTTGTGAGAACCGTGGGCGAGTTTTCCACCGAGCAGGGTGACAGGGGCAGTGATGATGAGAGCCACGGGGTACCATATGGGGCCCAACTCAGGGCCTTTGTCCCAGGTGGAGACCGCTCCAATAGTGGCCGTGGCGGTGCCCACGAGGGTCAGGATCAGGACGTGTCTGCCGGGGCGGTTAGGGGCCAGCCGGGCCGTGAGGTAGCCGCCAAGGATGGTGTACAGGATGCGGTAGGCCGTGGCGAGGCCAAAGAAGGCGTCGGACATGGGTTGTCCCACTGGCGGAAAGACTCCGGTGGCATGGAAAATTCCGTCGGTGCCTAGCGAGACGACAGCGACCGCGAAGGAGCCGGCGAGGATGGCGCGAAGGCTGCGGAGTTTCATGGCTATTCGAGGGTGGGCAGGAGCTCTGCAGTATATCGAAGCTCTCCCCGACCCCGCGAGCCATCCCGGAATGCAGCGCCCCATCCCGGGCTTCCTGGGTAGCGAATTGCTGGAGCAGATCCAGTGTGGTGAGTCCGGCTTGCTCCCGGAACGTGGCGGTGACCAGAGATTTGCCGGGGTACCAGGGATCATCGAATTGTTCGGTGCAGATGAGGTGATCAGGAGCCTCAATTTCCCGATAGGTCCCCGACATACCCATGTCGAAACCCTTCGATTCTTTACCCCAGACGTAGCGGTAGCGGCCCCCGACGCGGAGGTCGATCTCACAGATGGGGAGCGTCCAGCCCGCTCGGACTCCCAACCAGCGTTTCACCAGTTCTGGTTCGGTATACGCTCGCCAAACAAGGCTGCGCGAAGCGTTGAAGGCGCGAGAAATCAGGATGGCGGAATCGCCCTGGGGTGCCACGGTCAGCATGTTCATTTGAGTGTCTGCAGAAGTGCATCCAGATTCGCAAAGCTGGCTTCCCAAAACTGCCGGTAACCTTCCAGATATTGGCTGGCATGGACCAGGGGCTCCGGCGCGAGACGACGAGGACGTCGCTGGCCGGCATGACCCTGAGTGATCAGGCCCGCCCGTTCGAGGACCTTGAGGTGCTTCGAGATGGCCGGTTGGCGCATCCGGAACGGCTCGGCCAGTTCGTTGACAGATGCTTCACCCAGGGCGAGACGCGCGAGAATGGCGCGACGGGTCGGATCAGCGAGGGCAGCGAAGGTGGCGTCGAGGCGGGCGGAGTCCATAACCAAACAGATAGATAACCATTTGACTATTCACGAGACCCGGAAAACTGCCAAGTCAGAACTTGATGAAAGTCTTGGCGAAGAAGAAGGCAGTCAGGGCCCAGGCGTAAGTAAGGATGGCGCGGCGGGCTTTGTTGGCATCGAGACGTTTGACAAGGATGGCGCCGACGTAGCCGCCAACCAGCCCGGCGATGAGCATAGGAAAGCCAAAGCTGTAATCGATGGCTCCGCGCCAGGCGAAGATAATGACGGCCAGAAGGTTGATGACGGAAGCGCAGATCATGCGGAGTCCACTGGCATCGTGGACATCCAGCTTCGTGGTGACCAGGTAAAGCGAGATCAGGAGAACCCCCATGCCCGCCCCAAAGTAGCCTCCATAGACCGAGATGATGAACTGGCCGATGACGAGGCCCACAATGGACTGGTGACCGGAAGCGCCCGTAGCCATCTTGCGGAGCCAGGGCGCCAGGGTGAACACAGAGGTAGCGATCAGGAGAAGCCACGGCACGAGCGCGGAGAAGGTGGAATTGGGTGTCTTCAGAAGCAGGAGGCTGCCCGCCGTCGCGCCCAGGAGGCTAATAGTCAGCATCAGAACGAGAAACCGGGGGGAAGACTTCATGATGGTGGTCCGATAGACCCAGGCGGAGGCAAAGCCACCGGGCATGAGGACCAGCGAGGCTGTGGCGTTCGCTTTGATAGAGGCCAGGCCGCCGAGCAGGAGGGCCGGAAACACAATAAACGTTCCGCCACCGGCCAGAGCGTTGGAGGCACCACCCAGGGTGGCCGCGAGAAGCAGGATCAGGAAGGTAATCAAGAGTGGTGTCCGGCCGGATGGAACGGGATGGGGTCGGCACTGGCTTCGGCAATATCGAGATTGACGACGACCGGTTCCTGACCGCTGCGAACGACGACGCACTCCACCGGCTCGTCCGGGCAGGCGTTCATCTCCTGATGGGGGACGTAGGGCGGGACAAAAATGAAGTCGCCGGGCCCGGCTTCATCGGTGAATTCCAGATGGTCACCCCAGCGCATACGGGCTCTGCCGCGAACGACATAGAGGACGGTTTCCAGTTCGCCATGGTGGTGGGCTGCGGTGCAGGCAGCAGGTTCCACAACCACCGTCCCGGCCCAGAGTTTGTTGGCACCAGCGGTGGCATGAGTGATGGCTGCGGCCCGGGACATCCCCGGAGTTTGCGGGGTGTTGGTATCGAGTTCACCGGCGCGGATGATGCGAATGCCCTGGGTCTTCCAGTCAGGTGTCATTTTGCTTTCAGCCCAGCGAGGGCTTTGAAGGCCTTTCTTGCAGCCTTGATTTGGTCTGCATGTTTCAGGACGTGGTTGCCGAAGATTTCGACCAGGGAGAGCAGGGTAAGTTCGCCACGTTCGAGATGCAGACCAGTGTATTCGAAGACCTCGGGCGGGAGGTTCGACAGTAGTTTGGCCGTGTCGTTGCGGAGAACATGGAAGGTGGTGAAGGCCTCCGCGATGTCGGCGTCTTCGTAATCGAGGTTGTCGGCCCAGGAGTCCTGATTGAAGGGCGTCAGGGTGGGGCGGGATGTTCCATTTTCCCGGCGCGGGGTGGAAGTCCAGTTCTTCTCCGGTGACTCCGGCGAGGGCGGCTTCGAGCGCGGCAGGGCCGCGGCGGAAGATTTCAAGAGCTTCAGCGAGCGTGGGCATTCGTTTCATTATGCCGCGTGCCTCCGCTGTGGCTTCACAACGACGGCTACTGGACTCCGAGATCTTCGCTCAGTTCTGTTAGCGCGTTGAGCGGGGCCGTGTAGTGCTTGGTCTTGCCGCTTACGGGCCAGCGGACATCTACCGAGCGGATTGTGGTCGCGTCCATGAGGCCGATGTGGGCCAGATAGGGTGCGCTGCCGAAACCGGTCTTTTGGTCCATGGTGTAAGTGCGGATGATTTCCTGGCCGGCGGCGTTGGCGGCTGTCACCTTAATGGTGGCTCCAATGCCAAAACGGTTGGTCTGGGTGCCATGCAGGCGGAGCTTCAGCCAGGCGTTCTTCGTGGTGCTCTTGTTCACGTGCATCTGGTTGGGCCATTCATCGCCGGGCCACATGCCGCCGAGGCTGGAGTAGATGTCCTGGAGACCATCGTTATTGAAGTCGAAGAAGACGATGGCATGACCTTTCTGCACGGTGGCGGCGCCGAAGAGCATGGAAATGTTCTCCATCATACCTGTGCAGGAGGTTCCCGACGATTTGCCCAGGAAGAGTAAGTTTGGCAGGACCATCCAGCTTTCCGGGCTGCCGGTACCGAGGTAGGCGTCATAGCAACCGTCGTTGTTGAGGTCGCCATAGGAGGCTCCCATGGTGCCGATGGACATGCCGCCTCCGAAGGCTCCCTTGAGCGCTTCGAACTTACCATTCACCTGGTGGAAGATGGTGCTGTTGAAGCGTTCGGGACGTTTTCCGAAGACTGCATTTGTGGTGCCGGCCAGCGCGAGGGATTGACCGGGGCGGAAGATATCGGGGTGTCCGTCGTGGTCCACATCAACGAAAGCGGTGGTGAAACCGGCTTCGCGATTGTCGATCAGGTCAGTCGCTTCGAACTTCTTACCGCCGATGTTGTGCATCAGGATACAGCGCTTGAGGGCCGGGCTGGAGAGGAAGAGGTCAGTGAAACCGTCGCTGTCGTAGTCGCCGAAAGCGGCTCCGATGAACACGCTGTCGTCAACGACGGAGGCCAGACCGAATTCATCCGTGCCGTCTCGGAACTTGCCGCCGCCCTGATTGATGAAGAGCGATGACCGCATCGGTTTGCGGGCGAGCAGACCACCGACCATCGGGACCTTCTGGCCGAACTGGGCTACGAAGACATCGAGTTTGCCGTCATTATTGACGTCGGCCCAGGTGGTGACACAGGTGTAGACGGCCTCATCGGCGGTGGGTTCTTTGGGGAGAAGGCCGGAGGTAAAGGTGGCATCACTGAACTTGCCGTTGCCGTCATTGTGCATCAGGTGGAAACGCTGGAAGGGGCGGGAGATGAGGAGGTCCATGCGACCGTCGTTGTCGTAGTCAGCAGCAGATATCATGTAGCCCTGGGTGACGGATTCCAGGCCGGAGCCTTTGGATTTGTCGATAAAGCGGAGACCGTGGTCGTTTTCGTAATAGCGGGTACCGCTGAAGGTGCCGTCGGTGACGATGTCGAGCCAGCCATCGCCATTGAAGTCTTCGATGGCGAAGCCTTTGCCTGCATCGAAAGTGTTGACGCCGAGTTCGCGGGCGTGGTCTTCGAGGAGGAGCTCAGGGTGGGCTGCGAGGGCGGCTTCCCTGCCCTTGCCGTAGAAGGACTCGATGAAGGGGGTATTGATGCGGTACTTCGCGGGGACACCATCCGGGAAACGGTTGATGGTCATGTAGCAGAAGTTGAGGAGCCAGCGGTGAAGGAGATTGGACTCGTCGTAGTTTTCGAGAAGCTTCTGGAAGGTCTCGGCGGCCTTTTCAGCCCACTGTTTTTTCTTGTGATAGTCCTGGAGCGGTAGCGAGCAGGACATAGAGGAGTTGGCGTGAGGCGTGCCATCCATATCACTCATGTCGTGGGCCATCATGTCGTGCCCAGCGGCAGCAGTGGCGGAACCGGCACCGGTAAGGCCGGAACCCGCCAAAGGTGGCTGTTCGGCAGGGCGAGGCGCGGAGGGGGCGAGGCAGTTTTCCAGTTCGCCCACGCGGATGTAGGTCATGGCGAGCCAGAAGAGTTTGTCTTCATCTTCGCCGTTCTTCTGGATATCGGCGGTGAACTCGCGGAGGGCCTCCTGGAACAGGCCCTGGTGGTAGTCGATGAGGCCTCGCTGGAAATCGGTGGAGGCGGGACTATTGAGGGCGGCGCGGGCTTCAGACAGGTCGAACATGTTGTTCTTCGGATTGAAGCGGAGCTGTTCGTAGTAACGCGCGTAATAGGCGTAGAACGTGTATTTTGCCTTCATTTCGGGCCATGAAGTGTAGCGGACGTCGGCGACAAAGTCCCTGGCGAGGCCGTTGAAGGCGATGGCGAAATAGCCAAAGCCAAGAGTGGCGAGAAGAAGGAGAAGCAGCAGGGTGCGCAGGATCAGTTTTTTCATGGATAAGACTCTATGGTCCCATGGCGTGGAGCGGTAGTGCGGGTAGTGGAAATGTATTAACGCAGGATTCACAGTTACAATAACCGCTGACTCCTTATGTTGCTCAGACACGTTTTTCAACTCACAGCGATTTCCTTTCTATTGGCCGGAGGCATGTCGGCGGCTGACGCCGATTTGATTCTGCATAACGGCAGGATTGTGACTGTGGACGGGGCGTTCAGCGTCCGGCAGGCGGTCGCCGTGAAGGCGGGGCGGATCACGGCGGTTGGGTCGGATGTGGATGTCCTGAAGGAGCGGGGTGCGGCAACTCGCGTGATCGACCTGAAGGGCAAGACGGTACTGCCGGGCCTGATTGATTCGCACGTGCACATTACAGGGTCGGCGCTGAGCGAGGCGAAGGCGAAATTGCCCGTGTTCGACAGCATCCGGACGATTCAGGCGTACATCCGCGAAAAGGCGAAGACGACACCGACCGGCTCGTGGATTGTGGTACCCCGGACGCTGCCACCCCGGTTGAAAGAGATGCGTATGCCGACGAAGGCAGATCTGGATGTGACGAAGGTCCATCCGGTGGCGTTCGACGGGAGCTATGTGTGGTCGGCCAACAGTCTGGCGCTGAAGATGAGCGGGATTACCAAAGACACGCCGAATCCGCCGGCCGGGCAGGTGGTGAAGGGTCCGGATGGAGAGCCGAACGGGATTCTGCGGAACGCGGCGCAGTTGCTGAAAGGCGTTCCGGCTCTGGAACAGGGTCAGGAAGCCGAAAAGGCGGAGGCTGTGGAGAAGTTGCTGCGGTTATACGCGGCGGCGGGGCTCACGTCGGTGGCGGACCGGGCGGTGGAGCCCCAGGATGTGAAGTTTTTCGAGCGCATGAAGGCGCAGGGCAAGTTGCCGGTGCGCATTGTGCTGACGTGGCGGGTGAATTCGAATCGGCCAGTAGAAGAGATTGTCCGGGAGATCAAAGAGACGCCGCTGACAACGAATCAGGGTGATGAGTGGCTGAAGATGGGGAGCTTCAAGGTCACGCTGGATGGCGGGCAGAGTGTGGGTACTGCCTATCAGAGGGTGCCGTATGGACCGTTTGGGAAGCAGTTGTATGGGCAGACGGATCCCGATGCGCGGGGCATGTTGTTTGTGTCGCCGGAGAAGTTGCTGGATATCTTCCGGGCGGCGCGGGATAAGGGCTGGCAGCTGACCTCGCACGTTCAGGGTGGCGGGGCGATCGACACTCTGGTGAGCACGTTCGAAAAGCTGAACGCCGAGAAGCCTTTGGCTCCGACCCGGTCGCACGTGATGCACGGCAGCTACATGAGTCTGGAAACGATTCTGAAGATGAAGAAGCTGGGCGTGACGGTGGATGCGCAGGCGGCGTGGCTGCATCTGGATGGTCCGGCGCTGAGTCGGGTGTTCGGGACGGACAAGATGCGGTATTTCTTCCCTCTGCGGACGTTCATCGACAACGGGATCAATGTGGCAGGTGGCAGCGACCACATGCTGGGGTATGACAAGAATCTGGCGGTGAATCCGTACAACCCGTTCCTGAATATGTGGATGGCGGTGACGCGGCGGACCACGGAGGGTGTGGTGTTGTATCCGGAAGAAGCCATCACGCGGCAGGAAGCCCTGAAGATGCACACGGTGTGGGCGGCGTGGCAGGAATTCAGCGAGACGCAGAAGGGGTCGATTGAGACGGGGAAGCTGGGGGATCTGGTGGTGATTGACCGGGATTTTCTGACTTGCCCGGTGGAGGAGATCCGCGCCATTGAGCCTCTGATGACGATCGTGGGCGGGAATGTGGTCTATTCGGCGGCGGGGATGGCGGCGGGGATGGCGGCAGCACCAGCTCCCCAGGCGGTGAAGTTCGGGATTCCGGTGAAGGCCGGGCCCATGGATTCGCTGCTGGTGAAGGATTATGCGCCCGCTTCATCTCTGGTGGTGAAGGAGACGCGGCTGCGGAAGGCGCAGGTGCCAGTGATTGATGCGCACAGCCACACGTCGATGAGCGGGATTCGCACGGCGGCGGATGTGGATGCGTGGGTGAAGACGATGGACGAGGCCGGGATTGAGACCTCTGTGGTGTTTACCGAGGCGAGCGGCGCGGAGTTTGATCGCCAGGCGGATCTCTATCTGAAAAAGTACCCGAAGAGGTTCCAGGTTTGGTGCGGGCTGGACACGAAGGATATTGAGGCGCCGGGTTACCCGGAGCGTGCCGCGAAGGAACTGGAGCGGTGTTACCAAAAGGGTGCGCGCGGTGTGGGTGAAATCACCGATAAGGGCTGGGGCCTGCAGAGCAATGAGCAGAATGCCCTGCCCCGGGCGAATAGGCTGCGGCTGGATGATGCACGACTTGACCCGTTCTGGAAGAAATGCGCGGAGCTGAAGAT
>RGPS01000218.1 GCA_010084195.1 Terriglobia bacterium | reverse complement strand
TGAAGCAATGGCTCACGTGCCACTGGGTATTTGCCGTCCCTCCCCACGCCAGCCCGTTCCTCCACGCCGCCCCACCCCACGGCACCGTCAGCCTCGTCTACACCGCCCGCCTGCGCGCCGTCATCCTTGTCGGTCCTTCCCCTGATGCCTTCACCACCGAAGTCCTGCCCGGTGACGAATTCCTCGGCGTCCGCCTGGAACCCGGCGTCACCAGCCCCCTTCTCGGCCTTCACGCTCCCGACCTCCGCAGCGTCGTCACCCCTCTTGCCCTCTGTCTCCCCGCCCTCGCAGCCCGCCTGGATGGCCCCCTCGCCAGCTCCTGCTCCCCCGAAGAAACCAGAGCCATCTTCGAAAGCGCCATCCGCGCCCTCACCCCGCAACCACCCGACCTCCACATCATCCAGGCCGCTCGCGCCCTTATCGGTTCCGGCGGCACGCTCCCCGTCCGCAGCCTCGCCTCCGCAGCCGACCTCAGTGAACGCCAGTTCCGCCGCCGCTTCCAGACCGCCACAGGCCTCTCCCCCAAGGAGTTTGCCCGCGTCCGCCGCGTCCTCGCCGCTGTCGTGCAAATGCTGGCCGAACCCGAAGACGGCCTGGCCCCCGTAGCCGCCGATTCCGGCGATGCCGACCAGTCGCACCTCACCCGCGAAGTCGTCACCGTCTTCGGCGGTCCGCCCACCTCCGTCACCGCCCGTCTGCGGAAAATCGACCACCGCAACGTCTGGTAGCCCCGTCCGATTTGTTCAAGACACCCCGTCCCCCACACCACTAAACTGCAAGCTATGTATCCAACCACTCTCCTCCTGAGCCTGGCTATCACCGGAGCCTGTCTGTCTGCGCAGCCCCCGGTCGCCCCAACTCCGGATCTCCAGCTCGCCGAGTTGAAGAAGGCAGCTTTTCTCGAAGGGACCTGGAAGGGCACCGGCTGGATCCTGCTGCAACAGGGAAAGCGGGAAGACTTCACCCAGACCGAGCGAGTCGTTTTCAAGCTCGGAGGTCTGGTCCTCCAGATCGACGGCGAAGGCCGCAAAGCCACCGGCGAACTCATTCACCAGGCCTTCGCCACCATGGCTTTCGACTCCGACGGTAAGACCTGCCATTTCCGGCCCTACAACCTGCAGGGCCGCTTCATCGACGCAGCCTGCCAGGTGCCTGCAGCCGGTCTGATGCAATGGACCCTCGACCTGCCCCGGGGCCAAACCCGCTACACCATCAGCCTCACCCCAAACGGACAATGGTACGAAGTCGGCGAATTCTCCCTCGACGGCAAAGAATGGCGCAAAACTTTCGAGATGACCCTCACCCGCGACAAGTAGGGATGTCACCCGAATTCCCGCCAGCCGCGTCCCCGACCAGTCCGGCACCTCACGCCTGGTATCTCTCGGTGTCGAGCCCACGGCAAGGTCAGCTTCCTCGCAACGCCACCAGCCGCCGCCAATCCAGGCTAAAATAACGTCAGATCCACCATGGTGGCTGAACTCGCCCCCAATCTTGCCACCCGGACTCAGCATTTGCCCCCTGCCGTCTGGCCCCCGCGCAAACGCTGGACTCGGGAGGAATGCCGAACCCTCGATTCCACCGGCATCTGGGACCGTGAACGTCTGGAACTAATCGAAGGGCACCTTCTAACCCGCATGTCAAAGAAGCGTCCGCACGTCATCGCGTATGTCTTGATGTTGGAATGGCTGACTCAGGTCTTCGGCGCCCTGTATCTCAATCCCGAAAGCCCTATCGACGTCGCCCCCGAGGACAATCCCACCAGCGAATCCGAACCCGACTTCGCTGTCCTCACCAAAACCGCCACCGAATACACCACCGGCAACCCGGCCCCCTCAGACATCCGCCTCCTGATCGAAATTTCCGACTCCACCCTCGCCTTCGACCTCGGCCCCAAAGCCCGCCTCCACGTCCACCGCGACCCCGCCAACGGAAGCTACTCCACCGTCACTACCTGCGACGAAACCCAGACTCTCACACCCCTCACGGCCCCCGCAGCTCTCCTCAACATCTCGGCCATTCTGCCACCCCGCCCCTGATCCGGACGGCTCGAGCATTTTCACACTTACTGTAGTCCGCATGTGGGGCCGGATGGCATCCTGAGTGCCTGTCTCCCGCCACCACCACTGCAAGGCACCGCACTCTACAACCAAATCGTCGCGATGGTGAATTCCTTCCAGGTGAACGGCGTCCTGCCGGCCAACTTTTTCTCGAAGCCCTTACCTGCCAACTTCTCCTGCCAAATTCTCCTGCCAAAGTCTATGGAGTAGCCGCGAATTCCTGCGACATCACAAAGGCAGATGGCTACAAAAACTACCAGCTGCGCAACGCCTGTGTGACCAGCTTCGGGACACTCTACAACAACAGTGTGCCGCGCTTCATCCAGTTCGGTGTGAAGGTCTGCTTTTAGTCTAAAATCTCGGGGTCAAGGTCGTCAGCATCGGCCTCTGTCTCGGTCGGTCCCGTTACTGTGGGGTGTGAGGCTGCGGCCAGGAGCATCGGATAAGGATCGATCGGAATACCGCCGGTCCAGAGGCGCTTCGGCCCGGTCAGGTTGACGGCAAAATGCAGGTGCGGAGCCGAACGCCGGGCGTTGCCGGTAGATCCGACATAGCCGATCACGTCCCCTTTTTGTACTTCCTGGCCCTCATGCAGGTTCTTCGCATAGTGGTCCAGATGGGCATAAAAGAAGCAGTACTCTTTGCTGCCGTCAAACATGTAGATGGAGATACCGCCGGACTTGCTGCGATACAGCTTGCGGATGACCCCGTCGGCCACCGCCATCACGGGTGTTCCGCGCTTGCGCATCAGGTCTATCGCCTGGTGCCTGTGCCCGCGCCGCTTATCACTGAACTGGCTGCGCAACTCGCGTGGTTTTACTTCGGCCAACGGATAGCCGAGTTCCGGCATGGTGGGCCGTTTGGCGGCGCCCATCAGGGTCGGAAGGACGAAAATCAGAAGGCCGAGGGCAATTCGCATCGGAAGTGTGCATAGTATCGTACTCACTCCTCTGGCCCGAAAAAAGCGGTACTACCACTTGTAAAGCTTGATGGCGTTACCCCCGCGAATCTTGCCGCGGTCGTCTTCGGTGGCATAGTCAAACATGGCTTCGAGGAGATCAGCTTCCTTCTGGTACCCCGGCAGGTCGTGGCCGAAATAGCCCCAGATCAGGCGGTTGGGGCCGAAGGCGTCGTAGATCTTTCGCACGAGGGGTTTCATCTCGGCTTTGGCATTCGAGTACTTCATCACCACCTTCGGGTGTTTCGCGAGTTTCAGGACGTTGGCTAATTCTGCCGGCGTACCTTCTGCGACTCGGCCCAGATGGTCCAGGACTACAGTGACGTCGGGTAACTGTTCCACCAGTTCCAGAATCTGCGTGGCATAAAACGGATGAAAGTGCATCTGGATGGCGAGGCCCAGTTGCTGGCAACGTTTCCAGGTGGCCTTCATTTCCGGGGCGCGCATATCCCTGTCTTTCAGGGCCCCCGTTGAAGTCGGTGGCAGCCCGGGCTTACGGGTCTGGTGAATCCGCAGCGCCACGATGCGGCCGGGATTCTGTCCCACCAGAGTAGCGATACGGTCCGGCGTATCTTTCGCGACCGGATCGAACAGGCAGGTGCCTTTGAAGAAGCCTCTTACGTGCTCATGCGCGAATGAGTATTCCAGATACCTGTAGTCATCCTGGTAGGGCTCGGGATGCACGATCACGGCGTGATCAAGTCCCGCCGCTTTGGCGAAAGTTACGTAGTCTTCGAGCGTGAGGGGCTCCGGTTTATAGGGGGCGTTCGGAGCGAACGGGAAGCGCTTCTGGTCTGCTGCGAACAGATGGACGTGGGTGTCCACAATCGGCCCGGAAGGTCGCCCGGCGGCCAGCACGGATGGGGCGGCTGCAAGGCCGGCGGAAAGTGTGGTTAAAAGCGTACGGCGCGTCATCAACTGGACATTACCATGTTGAGGACGCGCCGTGTGGGCTCGCTTGATGACTTGTTGTTTTTAGCCGTTCATCTTTAGCCGTTCATGGCCAGCAGGAATTCCGTATTGCTGCGCGTTTTCCCGAGCTTATCGATGAGCAGTTCCATGGTTTCCACCGGCGTCAGCGGGCTGAGCACGCGGCGGAGAATGTAGATGCGGTTGAGTTCGTCCCTCGGCATCAGCAGTTCTTCCTTACGCGTACCCGACTTGTTGATGTCGAGGGCAGGGAAGATGCGTTTGTCGATGAGCTTACGGTCAAGATGGATTTCCATGTTGCCGGTGCCCTTGAACTCTTCGAAAATCACGTCGTCCATGCGGCTGCCGGTGTCGATGAGGGCTGTCGCAATAATGGTGAGCGAGCCGCCTTCTTCGATGTTGCGTGCCGCGCCGAAAAAGCGCTTGGGGCGCTGCAGGGCGTTGGAATCGACGCCTCCCGAAAGAACTTTGCCGGACGGGGGGACGATCGTGTTGTACGCGCGGGCCAGACGGGTGATGGAGTCGAGCAGAATCACGACATCCCGTTTGTGCTCCACTAAACGCTTGGCTTTTTCGATGACCATTTCCGCAACCTGCACGTGGCGGGTGGCGGGTTCATCAAAGGTAGAGCTGATCACTTCGCCGCGCACCGAGCGCTGCATGTCGGTGACTTCTTCGGGCCGCTCGTCGATGAGCAGAACGATGAGGGTCACGTCCGGGTGGTTGGTGGTGATGGAGTTGGCGATGTTCTGCAACAACATCGTCTTACCGGTGCGGGGGGGCGCGACGATCAGGCCGCGCTGGCCTTTACCGATGGGGGTGACCAGGTCCATCACGCGACCAGAGAAGTTATCCCGGGTGGTTTCGAGCTTGAACCTTGAATCCGGATACAGAGGAGTCAGGTTGTCGAAGAAGATTTTATTGCGCGTTTCCTCTGGCGGTTCGAAGTTCGTCGCATCCACCTTGATGAGGGCGAAGTAACGCTCGCCTTCCTTCGGGGGACGAATCTGGCCGGAAACGGTGTCGCCGGTTCGCAGATCGAAGCGGCGAATCTGCGAGGGCGAGACGTAAACGTCGTCCGGACCCGGCAGGTAGTTGTATTCGGGAGCACGGAGGAAGCCGAAACCGTCGGGCAGACATTCGAGAACGCCTTCCGAGAAGATGAGCCCGGCTTTTTCCGCCTGAGTCTGCAGGATCTTGAAAATCAGTTCCTGCTTGCGCATGCCGGCAGCGTTCTGAACGCCCATTTCCTTGGCAATGTTGTTGAGATCAACAACATTCTTGTCTTTGAGCTCAACAAGATCCAGTGTGCCGGGGCGACCCTGCTGCTGTTTGCGGCGGAGTTGGCCGGGGTGAGACGCAGGGGCGATGCCGGTAGCTGTCAGTTGGGTGGACTGGGTAACGGCAGGCTGCTGGGAAGGTGGAGGAGTCGGCGCTGCGGCAGGCGGGGCTGCGGCAACCGGTGCGGTGGACGCTTGTCCCGTCTGGGTGTGTGGCGGACGCAGCGGCTGGCCAGTGACCGGGCCAACGGCGGCACGCTGCTGCGCAATCGGAACACCCTGAGGGGGTTTTGGCGGTGCAGCGGCAACTGGTGCAGCGACCGGAGGCACCACTGGCACTGCAACGGGAGGTGCTGCCTGAACCGGGGGAGCAACTGTGGCTGCGGCGGGAGGAGCTGGGGCAGGTGCCGACGCTTTTGCGGCTGGTCGGGAGCTTCTCGGTTTCTCTGAAGGAGGAGGCTTCACTGCGGGCTCCTCAGTCTTTTCGGTGGAGGCTTCCCGGGCGGGAGCTTCAGCCGTCTTCTCAGGAGCAGTTTGCCCCTGAGGGGGGGTGTCTATTTCCGTGGTGGGTTTGTTTTCGATATCGCTTGCCAAATTTCCCTCACTCCGCGGCCAGTAATGGCCGAGAACGGCAGAGGCTCAGCGTATTTACGAATGTTTTTTACGCTGTGCGACTGCTCTGACTGGTTCAACTTGTCGATCTTGGAAGCCACTACGCGGAAAGGATGATTGTTGGCCTCGAGCCATTCTTTCAGGTCGAGATCCTTATCCATCCAGCCGCGGCGCGCGTCCAGAATCAAAAAAGACATTTCCAGTGTCTTTCTTTCTTTCAAATAACTTTCAATGAGCCTCGCCCACTCCTGCTTCGACGCCAAAGGTACCTTGGCATAACCATAGCCAGGCAGATCAACGAAATAGAAGCTGTCATCGATGCGATAAAAGTTGATGGACTGGGTTCGGCCTGGAGTGTTACTCGTGAACGCGAGCCCCGATATCCCTGTTATCGCATTGATCAGGCTGGACTTGCCGACATTACTTCTGCCCAAAAACGCAACCTCAGGCAACCCATCCGTCGGGAAGTGTTCGGGTTTATTTGCGCTAAGGACGAATTCTGCTTTCAAGTCACGTCGAACGTGGACGGGTTTGCCAGAGATGTCACCTTTCCTTTTTAGGCTTGCAAGGCTGGCCGCAAAGAATCTCTGGAGCTCATGACCCCGGTCGTTTACCACGAACTCCGCCGCCTGGTGAAGGCCTGCCTCTGGTGTTAGCGAGAAACACGCGGATGCAGGTCAAGCCAACGCATTGACGGGCAGGCCTGCCCGGTCTCAAACTGCCCAAACATCAGCCCGAGACAGCAAGCCAGCCCGGGAAACCGGAGCCCGCTGACATAAATCGCTCCGAAGCCATTCTTCACTCGCAAATTCAGGATGAAGAACGCCGCCAACTCGCAGAATTTGGCAAAACTCAGCCGGAAAAGGCCCCCGAACCGGCTGCGGACGCGCCAAAGCCGCACGCTCCCAAACCCTCTGCACCCCGCAATGCCCCCTGTCCCTGCACTTCGGGTCGCAAATACAAACTCTGCTGCGGACACTGGTCCAAATCCGGGCACCCGAAAGCGGCCTGACGTGTGCACTCCGGCAAAACGTTGTACCGGCTATTGACAAGAAAAATCACTGGACGGCGACGCGGTGCTCTCCGGAGGGCAACAGGATGGTGCAATTGCTGCCCTCCAGGCATGTCGTGGAGCCGGGCGCTCCATCAATCTCCAGCGTGGCCGGGTGGCGGTCGAAGCTGACCAGAGCACGGCTCTCAGATTGATAAGTAAACGTCACTTTGCGGCCCTCTGCGACGGCCGTTTTCAGCGTGGCGTTCAGGTCCTTTATCGCAATGCCTTCCCGCTTCGCCGCCGGTTCCACTGAGTGAGACCCCGGGGGCAGGCGCAGCATTCCCGACCCGAGCATGGGCCACGGTTTTCCATCCACGCCGGCACCTTCCGCAGACCACAGTATTTCCACTCCCGACGGGGTATCGATAGTGACGCGCCGCCGGTCCTTCGTGTACGAAGTAACTACCGCAGATGATGCCGCCAGCAACAAGAGATCGGGGCGAAGAATACTGTTCTCGAAGTAGAGCGCGACGCGGGCAAAAGCAGTAGACGCCAGATGTACCAGCTGGAAGAGTTCCGCGCCTGTTTGCTGTTTGGTGGGGTACACATCCTGGTAGCGATCCACAATGTTGATGTCGATGGCGAGGCGCTCCTGGTGGGTCGTCAGGGGGTGATAGCGACGGGCAATTTCCGGGTAGCGTTGCGGACCCAGATTCCATACGGTGGCTGGGTCCTCAATCAGGAAGGAAAAAGAGTGCTTGTCGAGGAGGGGAAGGACCCGACCGGCGTCGGCGCCGATCGAGTCCTTCATCCCGGTATCGAAACGGTCATCCACATGCGTGAGGACAATATCGAGACCAGGTTTTGCCAACCGAATGTTCTCGGCGGCAGCAAGCCAGTCTTCCTGCATCTTCCGTGCGAGGTTGGCGCGGAAATCGAGGAAGTGGCGGAGGGATGGAGCGTCGGGGCGGTTGCCACTCCATATTTCGAGAGGGTCCCAGCCGGCTTCGGCGCGGAAGGCCTTACGTGCGTCGTCGTTCATGGGAGTGAAGCGTGCCGGGTTGCCGGCACCTTCCAGAGATTCAAAGTAGAGTTCAGCCAGGTTGATGCCATCCCAGTCGAAGCGGGTCATCATGGCCTTTAGCCCGGTGCGAATCGCAGCCGTGCATTCCGGATTCTGCAGGTTCATCAGCTTGCGCCAGTCGAGTTGGGCGTCCTGGAGCAGTGCCGTCTTCTCGCGCCATTCCGGGTGGTCGGCCCAGAACTTCTCGCTGACGTGCGGCAGTTCCACCCAGGCGTAAACCAGGACGCCGTGGCGATGACAGGCGGCGATCAGTTTTGCGAGGTAGTCATCGCGGTCTGCAGCCGTGTCGTAGAAGTGCCACGAGGCTACGTGGAGTGCGGCGATACCGGCGGTGCGCCAGCGTGCGGCGAGGTAGTCGGGATCGGCGCGGGTTCTATAGGAATAGTCGAAGAATGCCCAAAGACGGGAGTTGCGGAACCCGGGCGGGAAGCCGAGGTCAGAGAGAGCCTGCAGGAGATAAGGATAACGTTCATAGCCCGATTCGCCTGGCGACGTTGCCACCCAAAGGACCGCACCTGCACCCACTAATGCCTTACTTCTAATCATCTTCATCCTCAAGGATGTCCTTGAGGTTTG
>RGPS01000217.1 GCA_010084195.1 Terriglobia bacterium | reverse complement strand
TCTTTAATCCACAGTGCATGCATTGCCTGGAAGCGGGAAAGAAGATGGCCGGGTATAACTGGGGCGACACCCGATGGATCGGTGTGGCAACGGAAAACCCGCAGTTTGGCGGCTGGTTTTTGGGTAAGGCCGGGCTAACCGGTAAGGGGCCTCTGGCAAAAGACCTGGACGTGCTCAAGAAATTATTCCCGTTTGATCTGCCGCCGGCTGCGGTGGCCCTGGAAAACGGGTACCAAAAGGCGATGCTGCTGCAGTTTGAAGATGCGGAGCCGGCTGCGACATTGAAGAAGATCGGCTTCATCTATTAGATTCCGTCTGATGGGTGAAACCGGGTAAGAGGAAGGCAAATTGACTATGAAACTCAGCTCGAACGTGAAGACCACCGGATTGTTGTTGCTGGTACTGGCATCTGCCGGACAGGCAGCGCCCAGACTCAGCCTCAGCACACTGGCGGTGGGGACCATCAACACGCTGCCCGGGCAGGCGGGTCCGACCCAAACGCTTCAGGCTTACAACGTGGGTGACGGTTCCCTGGCGTTGACAGCAACAGCTTCGGCTTCATGGCTTTCGGCCACAGTGGGCGCGAAAGCGACCTGCGCGCAGGGTCCCGGAGGCTGCCACGCGATCAGCATCGCCCTGAATACTGCGACCCTGGCGGCCGGCACCTATACCGAATTTATTACGCTGACAGACCCGAACGCGGTTGATTCTCCCCAGGATATTGCCGTCACGGTGAATACCACGGGCGTACAGGCCTCGATTACGGCCTGGACGACGCCTTTTGGGGGGACTGATTCGAATGAAATTTTCCAGGTATTCACCACGGGAACGGGGGTCAAAGGAACAGTAGCGACAACCTCGGGTGGAAACTGGCTGAGTTTTCTGGATGGCAAAAATGGCCTGATTTCTTCACCCGCTCCCTGGCTGATTCAGGTAGCGGCACAGGCGGGGCAGGCACCAGGAACGTATACGGGAACAGTAGTGATCACGGGGTCGTCGGCGGCAACAGATAACAAGACGATCACGGTTACGCTGATCGTGACGACCGCGCCGATTATCCAGCTCAACAATACTTCGACGCTGCGCATGTCCACTTACCAGGGCGGCACGACACAGTATCGCGTCCCGACCTTTAACAATTCGGGCGGGGGCACTCTGGCTATTACAGCGGCAACCGGGTCGCAGCCATGGCTGAAGGGCACAGTGTCGGGGAACAGTGTGCTGATCGCAGCCGATCCCACCGGCCTGACGCCGGGCACCTACAACGGCGCGATCACCCTGACGTCGAACGCCGCGAACAATGCCCTGGTGTCCGTGCCTGTGCAGTTGGTGGTAGCAGCTGCCGGACAACCGATGATCTCCTCGGGAGGCATCGTGAACGCAGCCAACTTCGCCGCGGAAGCCGTATCACCGGGCGACATTGTGGCGATCTTTGGCAGTCAGCTGGCACCTTCCGGCACCGCAGCACAGAACAGTTCCACGCCGCTGGCGACGACCCTGGCAGGAGTGCAGGTTCTGGTGAATAACGTCCCGGCTCCCTTGTACTACGCGTCGCCGGATCAGGTGAATTTCCAGATTCCGTATTCGGCCACGGGCACGATTACGGTGCAGGTGGTTTCAGGAAGCCAGAACGGCAACATCCGGGCTCTGAATGTGAATGCGGTGATGCCGCGGATCCTGCTGTTCGGCACCTACGGCGTCATCCAGAATGCGGCCGATGGCATGCTCGCACTGCCGACCGGGACCGTAACCGGCTCGCACCCGACGAAGCCAGGCGACGTGATTGTGTTGTACGGAATTGGCTTTGGACAAACGGCCCCGGCTGCCGTTGAGGGCCAGGCCGCGTCCGCCAATCCGCTCCTGCAGATTGCAGGTGTAACGGCGACATTTGGAGGTGGCTTCGGCGGTCGGCCAACGACCACCAATGTCGCGAATGTTGCGATTACAACCACGGGCCGATAGGATAGGCTGGTTAGCTTACACAAGCCCGTTTTTCAGGAGAACATCATGGACCGACGAAGATTCATAGCAGCAGGCGGGGCACTGGCCGCGTCACAACTGGCACAGGCACAGCGGGGAGGTCGTGCCGGGGCGGCACCGGCAGCTCCGCCACCGCGCAAGGCGAAAATGCATGTGGGCACGCAGCACTCGCACCAGGAGGACGTGTTGTCTGTCCTCTCATCGCTGGGCGTCAACCACATCTGCAGCACGGATCTGGGGAAAGTGCTGGATGAATCGTGGTCGGTGGATGGGCTGTCGAAACTGAAGGAAACGGTAGCGAAGCACGGCATTTCCCTGGACATGGTGCCGCTGCCGCTGCCTTCTGCCGCAATCGGGAGGGCTCCGATGGGGGCCATCATGCTGGGCAAGGACCCGGAGCGCGCGAAGCTGATTGAAATGTGTCAGCAGATGATCCGGAACTGTGCCAAAGCAGGAATCCCGGCTGTGAAGTACAACATGAGCATCCTGGGCGTGGTGAGACTTCCGGAGCGAGCGAAAGGCCGCGGCGAAAGCTCGTACAGCTCCTGGAACTACGCTGAGGCCCCCGACAAAGACAAGCTGACGGAAGCCGGGGCTCTGAGCGCGGATGAGTACTGGGAGAGGATTGAGTACTTCCTTTCGCGAGTGGTGCCGGTTGCAACTGAAGAAAAGGTGCGGATGGCGTGCCACCCGCACGACCCAGGCATGCCGGAGCCTGCCGGATACCGGGGCGTTCATACCGTGCTGGGGAGTCCGGCGGGGCTGAAGAAGTTTGTTTCGATGCACGAGAGTCCCTACCATGGGTTGAATTTCTGCCAGGGTACGGTGTCGGAGATGTTGCGGGATCCGAACAAAGAGATCCACGACGTGATTCGTTATTTCGGGTCACGTAAGAAGATTTTCAATGTGCACTTCCGGAATATCGAGGGGACTTTCGGCAATTTCCGGGAGACCTATCCGGACAACGGCAGCGTGAACATGCTGGATGCGATTCGGACCTACCAGGAAGTCGGTTATGAGTACATGCTGATGCCGGACCATGTACCGCATATCCCGGGTGACGTGAAGGGCGCTCAGGCGTTTGCGTACGCGTTTGGATACATCCAGGCCGCCGTTCAGATGCTGGGGTAGCGGCAGTTATTTCGGGAATAGGTGCAGTTATTTCGGGAAAGAGCAAAGGGGCCTGGCATTCGTGCCGGGCCCCTTTTTTTCGCTCATTTGGTGCGGAGCTAATACGCGAACTTGTCGTCCGGACCCGGTCTGCCGGCAAGGCGTGGATCGCCTCCGGTAGCAGCCAGAAGTTCCGCAAGCCGTGCCTGCAACTGATCGACGGTCTCCCGAACTGCGGGGTCTTTGACGTGATTCGCGTAGCGGCCTCGCATGCGGGGGCCGAGGACAGCTCCGGCCAGCAGATTGTCGACCTGGTCGGGATCTTTGCGAAGATCGTACAGCTCAGACATGTCCCAGATACCCGGATAGTTCATCAGGCTATGGGTCTCGGTGCGAAGCCCGACGATGTTAGGTGTATAGGGAAAGTCCTGCTCCCAGGCGTATTCGTAGATAAAGTCTTTCCGCCAGTTCGGCGCTGCTTTGCCGGCCGCGAGGGGCAGGAGAGAACGCCCGTGCATGACAGAGGGCGTGGGCAGGCCGGCGGCATCAAGGAAAGTCGGCCCAATGTCGAGATTCAGAGCCATTTCGTTGACGGTGCGGGGCGCTTTGCCAAACAGGCCGGGACAATGGGCAAGGAGAGGCACGCGGATGGAGGCTTCATACATGGCGCGCTTGTCGACGAGGCCATGTTCGCCCCAGAGGAACCCGTTGTCGCCCATGTAGACCAGCATGGTGTTCTCCAGTTGGTTCGTTGCCTCCAGATGGCGGAAGATCTCCCCGAGACTCTCGTCGAGAGCAATCAGACACTGGCAGTAGCGTCGATAGTGGACATCAAGGGGCTCGTCGCTGTCGATGATGCCGTCCACGCCGTGCCGGGTGACGCGACGGCGACGGACCCACTCAGGCCACTGGCGATAGAACTCTTCCTTATAAGGCATGGTGCGGGGGTGTGAAACTTCCATGCCTTCGAACAGATGGGCGTGGCGTTCGGGAGCCTGAAAGGGCGCGTGGACACCTTTGTGCGAGAGATAAGCAAAGAAAGGACGTGCAGCGTTGTCGCGCATGAAACTGACGGCAGACGCAGTCAGGATGTCCGTCGTATTGCCCTGCATGCGCTGACGGACGCCATTTAGATTCATTTCCGGATTGGTGTACTCGCCCTGCCCGCGGAAGCTCAGCCAATGGTCGAAGCCAGGGCGCTGTTCATCGCTGACGCCGCCCATGTGCCACTTCCCAAAGAAACCGGTCCGGTAGCCCGCCTTTTGGAGAAGCTGGGGGAACGTGACGAGCTTCGGATCAACAGGTGAGAAGTTGTCGGTGACCCCATGCTGATGCATGTAGAGCCCGGTGAGTATGGAGGCTCGGGAGGGTGAACAGAGGGACGTGGTGACAAAGGCGTTGCGAAAGGTAACACCCTGATTGACCATGCGGTCGAGGTTGGGAGTGTGGCCCTTGAGCATGGGGTGCCCGAGGGCCCCGATCATGTCAAACCGGTGGTCGTCACCGAGGACGAAAATGATATTTCGCCTGGCCTGCTGCCCAGCGGGCGACTGCTGGGCTTCGAGGGCGGGTACGGCGGCCAACGTTGTGGCGGTTTGGAGGAATCGGCGACGGTCCATTCATGGCTATGCTACCGCATGAATAAGGCTTGGCCGGGTTGAAAACAGACCGAATCCCGGAAGCTACACGGGCCGAAGTTTTTCCAGATCTTTCGCTTCTCCGAACGAGGTGCATTTGGCACCGGCGATGATGGCTCGGAGCAGGCCGGACAGGACGGCACCGGCTCCGGCTTCAAACCAACGCTCGACGCCTCGTGCGGCCAGGGCTTCCATGGATGCCGTCCAAAGAACCGGGCTGGGGACCTGGCGGAAGACGCCTTCCCGGGCTTCCGCACCGGTGGTAATTTCGCGCGCTTCCACGTTGTTGATCAGCGGGACCCGGAGATCGTTGAACGTCGTGGAATCCAGGTCAGCACGGAGTCTCTGCTGGGCGGGCCACATCAGGGGACAGTGGAAGGGCGCACTGACCGGGAGAGGCACAACGCGCTTCGCGCCGCCGGCTTTGGCCAGTTCCATGGCACGGTCCACGGCAGCCTTGTGGCCTGCGATGACGATCTGGTCGGGGGAATTCAGATTGGCTGCGGTGACCACTTCGCCCTGAGCTGCTTCGGCAAGGATGCCGGGGAGGGCTTCGAGCGGCATTTTAAGAATGGCAGCCATGGCCCCGACACCGGCTGGCACGGCCTCCTGCATGTAGCGACCGCGATTTTTCACCAGGCGCAGCGCCTCGCCAAAATCGAGACACCCCGCAGCGACCAGGGCGGAGTATTCGCCCAGGCTGTGGCCCGCGACATAGTCGGGGGCACCCACTTCGGCTTCAAGGACCGTCCATGCGGCGACGGAGACGGCAAGCAGCGCAGGCTGAGTGTTTTCGGTGAGGCGGAGTTGATCGTCCGGACCTTCGAAACAGAGCGTGGAGAGCGAGAAGCCCAGGGCGTCATCCGCCTCTTCAAAGCGGCGACGGGCGGCCTCAAAATTCTGAGACAGGGTCTGGCCCATGCCCGCAAATTGCGAGCCCTGGCCGGGGAAGAGGAAGGCAGTTTTCATCAGGGTCTTCTTCATTATGAGACAGGGTCTTTTTTAGAGAGGCCTTGGGGGTATATACTCTCACCGATGTACTCAGGAGTGTAAATGCGACGGAGAGATTTCATTGGATCGGCAGCGCTGGCGGCAGCCGGAGCGGGTATGAGTTTTGGGCAGACGCGGGAGCAGAAGCTGGAGCGAATCGCGATCATGAGCCTGTGTTTCAGCAGCATTCTGAAATCACCGGCCTTCCCGAATGACAAGGACCGCGTTCTGGATGTAATGGATCTGCCACAAATGATAGTGGATCGTTACAAAGTTCACAACGTGGAGATGCAGCACTCGCACTTCCTTTCCACCGAAGCAGCTTACCTGAAGGAATTCCGGGAGCGGATGCGGAAGGCAAAGGCGAACATGAATCAGATCAATGTGGAGTTCGGCCCGCTGAATATCTCGAATCCTGACCCGATCCGGCGCCTCGAAACGATAGACCTGACGAAGAAATGGCTGGACCATGCGGCGGACCTTGGTTGCGCCCGCGTCATGGTGAATCAGGGAACGCTGGCCCCGGAGATCAGGAAAGAAGCGATCGCGACGCTGAAAGTGATCGGTGACTACGGCAAGACGAAGAAGGTGTTCGTCACGATGGAGAACCGCGGGGGGGGAGCTGCGCCGGTGAATCTGCCGCCAGGGCAGGTGGCACCCTATCGGTCGACCTGGGAAAACGTAGTAGAAGTGATTAAAGGTGCGGGGATCTATGCCAACCCGGACGTCGGGAACTTCCCCAATGAAGAGGCGCGGCACGCCGGGTTGCGCGTGATGTACACGATGACTTCGGGCAGCAGCCACTGCCACTATGCACCCGAGCGTTACAGCGAAGCGGACGCGCTGAAGATTGCTAAGGAAGTGGGCTACAAGGGCCTGTTTTCGGTTGAAACCGGACGCAATAACGGCTCCGACCCCTACGCCGCAACGCAGACGATTCTGGAAGCACTTCTGAAGGACATGTAAGGATCCTATTCCCATGAAGACCATAAAACTGCTTTCCGTTGCCGCGATGGCTGCAGCCTGTGCCAACGCTCAGAACTACAAAGCCTGGCTGGACAACGGTGGCGGCCCCGACAACTCGCATTTCAGCGCCCTGACACAGATCACTAAAGCCAACGTCGCGCAGATGCAAAAAGTGTGGAGTTATCCCACCCGTGATGGCGTCGCCTATGTCTGGAATCCACTGATTGTGGACAACATGATGTACGTGCTGGCGCGGAATAACTCGCTGGTGGCTCTGGATGCGACAACGGGTAAGGAGTTGTGGATCCACGAGGACCTGCAGGGGATTGCCCCCCGCGGGATCAACTATTGGGAAAGTAAGGACCGCAAGGACCGTCGGCTAATCTTCCAGATCAACAGCTATCTGCAGGAGATTGATGCGCGGACGGGCAAGTCGATTCTGACGTTTGGGACCGAGGGCCTGGTGAACCTGCGTGATGGATTGCGCCGGTTTCCCACGGGGGGCCCGTTTGCGAGGGTCCAGTCTAATAACCCGGGGAAAATCTTCGAGGACCTGTTGATTCTGGGTTCTTCGCCGGGGGAAGGCTTTATGTCGCCTCCGGGCGACCTCCGGGCCTTCAATGTGATTACCGGTAAGCTGGAATGGCAGTTCCACACGGTGCCCCATCCCGGCGAATTCGGGTATGACACATGGCCGAAGGATGCGTGGCAGTACTCAGGCGGCACGAATACGTGGGGCGAGATCACGGTGGATGCGAAGAAAGCGATTGCCTACTTCCCGACTGGTTCCCCCACCTATGATTTCTACGGGGCCGACCGAACCGGGGCAAATCTGTTCTCCGATTGCATCCTGGCCCTGGATGCAAGGACCGGCAAGAGGCTGTGGCACTTCCAGATGGTGCACCACGATCTCTGGGATTTCGACAACACCTCCGCGCCGCAGCTGACGACCGTAAAGCACAACGGCAAGACGGTGGATGCGGTGGCACTCGCCGGCAAGACGGGCTTCCTGTATGTATTCGACCGGGTTTCCGGAGAGCCGCTGTGGCCGATAGAAGAGCGTCCGGTGCCGAAGAGCGAGATGCCCGGTGAAAAGGCCGCTCCGACGCAGCCCTTCCCCACTGTTGTGCCTCCGTTTTCTGCGCAGAAATTCACGGCGGATGATGTGAACCCTTACATTCTGACGCCCGAAGAAAGGTCGAAGTGGAAGGACGTGGTGGCGAGCGCCCGGAACGAAGGTTTGTTCACGCCTCCGGGCATGCGGGACACGATATCGATGCCAGGAAACCAGGGAGGGTCGAACTGGGGCACGACGGCTTCCAACCCCCACAACGGGACGGTGTACGTGCTGGGCCTGAATGAGCCGGCGATTCTGAAAATGGCACCGGAGCCCCCGGGCCGGGGCGGCAAAGTCGTCCACTACGATGGCGCCGACTGGATCGAGGGCGTCCCGACGCGCGACGACCTCGTCGCCGAGAGCGACACCGCCGGCACGTCGGCGGCCCTCCGGCGGCACCTGGACGCCGGCAAGCCCGTCTTCTTCATGCCCGTCGACGTCGAGGACACGCACGAGTACGCGGACGGCCTCCTGGTTTACGCGCTGAGCATCTACGGCGTGCTGATGGACGGCTCGAAGGCCTTCGTGAAGACGGTCGGAGTCCCGGTGTTCGTCGACGTCGTCGTCCCCGAGACGCACCGGCGGCGGCTCGCCGAATTCGACGCCCACATCCGTCACGTGCTGGCCGACGCCGGCGTGGCGGGCGTGTCAATCGAGACGGTCGAGGCCTACCCGATCCGCGGCTACAGCGTGGCGCCGCACCCCTACCAGCGCGTCCACACGGCGACGCTCCAGCAGCGGAAGAAGGCCATCGCCGCGATCCGCGGCGCCGGCATGGCG
>RGPS01000216.1 GCA_010084195.1 Terriglobia bacterium | reverse complement strand
GGCCCTGTATCACTCACTTGGCAAGCTGCCGGAGCCGGAACTGACCCACAAAGTCTTCTGACGAACCCCAAAATGCTGTAACAGTTGACTGAACAAGCTCGTCACCTGTATCATTCGTCTTGCCCTCCTCTCGGGATTTCGGTAGCCGGAAGACTCTAGCAAAGACAATCCGGCACCGGAACAATTTCAGGAGAGGTTGCTTTTATTTGGTTACCTCAATACCATGCCGTATTCGCTTCAGGTCAAAACCGAACATATGCCAGTAGAACCCAGGCAGATGAAATTGCCACTGGCTGGTGATCTGGTGCGCAAACTGATATCGGGTTGCAACCCCGTGCCTTCGTTATTATTGGTCCTGCCACTAATGCTGGCGGGGAACTGCAGTGCCCAGGCGCAAGCTCTCGGGCTGAGTCTGCTCGACGCATTAAGCACTACGTTGGACCGGAACCCCGCAATTCGCCTCCAGTTGGCGGTAGTTGATTCACAGCGGGCCGTTCTGCGCCAGACTGCAGGCCAGTTTGATACGCAACTTTCGGCTGGTAGTTATGCCTCCCGCACGTCTTCGCCTCCCACCGTGGGTGTTCGCGCGGATTCCATTGAATCTAATGTTGTTTCGTTGACGGGCTCGGCGCAACGCCAATTGTTGAACGGGATCACCGTTGGGCCGCAAGTGACCGTGGCGCGCGAACAAAACAATACACAGAATACGAACAGCATCACTAGTACTCGCGTCGTCTACTCGGTGAATATCCCGCTGCTACGTGGACACGGCAGAGAAGTGGTGGGTGCTGCACGGCAATCGGCGTCCCAAAATGTGGATGCAGCGCTGCTTTCGCTCAACGATACTACGGCGCACTTGCTTGAGGCCACGGCTGAAGCGTATTGGAATGTGCGTGGTGCTTTGGAAAACCTGACCATCGCGCAGGATAGTGAGCGCCAGGGCGTTCGATTTGTGGAAACCATCCAAACCCTGATCGCCGCAGACAAGAAAGCCCGAAACGAAATCTATGCGCCACAGGCGAACCTGGCCTCGCGCACAGCTGCGCGGATCGCGGCTGAAACGCAGTTATACCGAGCCAGACAGCAGTTAGCGTTTGCCATGGGGCTTTCACCGGCGGACATGGCTGAATTGCCAGACCCAACTGACAAGTTCCCAGTGCCTGACGCTGCACTGACCAGGGTTTCGTATCAATCGCGATCGCAAGCCTTACTTTCGATGGCGCTCAAGCGTCGTGCGGACCTGCTGGCTGAAAAAAAACGGCAGCAGGCGGACCAGACACTGTTGATTGGTGCAAGAAATGCCCTGAAGCCGCAACTTGACGTGACTCTAAATGGTGGCTATTCGGGGCTCACTGATGGTCGCGGTCTGCCGGACGGGCGTGGAAGTGCATATCCAGGAGCGCACGGGCCGGACCTCACGGGTGCATTGAGCTATAAATTCGCCCCACGCAATAATGCGGCAGAAGGCCGGTTGACAGTCCAGGAACTGACGGTCCGCCAAAGCGATCTTCGGCAACAGGACCTCGGGCGTGCGATCGCGTTGGATATACGCAAAAACCTGGAAGGGGCTCGACTTGGTGCGGGGCAAATCAAGAGCGCCGAGGCTTCCGTGGAAGCCTATACCAATGCACTTCAAGGAGAAGAGGACAAGTTGAGCCTTGGCTTGGGGTCTCTGATCGATATTTTGACGGTGGAAGATCGATTGCGTGCCGCCCGCCTGTTAGCCGTGGATGCGCGGCTCAGTTACTCCGTGTCGCTGGCGCGACTCCGTCTGGCGGCTGGGGCGATTGTTGCCCCTGACGAAGCGATTCAGAGTATTAGTAAGGAAATATTTCTGGAACTTCCCGCCGAAGCCACTGTTTCGGATAATAAATAAGATGAGCGAATGATAAAAATTATGAGGAGTAAATAATGCCTGCAACCATCTTTCGGAAGGTTGCTCTTGATCGGTTGGCTTCGCCGGAGCAACTCGATCAGCTTCTCTTTATTACACGTCCCCGTTACTGGCTTCTGCTTGCGAGTGTTGGATTGTTGATGGCGGGTTCGATCTATTGGGGCTTTCAGGGTACGGTCTCAACGAAAGTGCCGGGCCAGGGCGTAATTGTGCGGGTTGGCGGTGTTGTGAGTGTGACTTCACCGAGTGCGGGACAAGTCGTGAATCTTGATGTGAAAATTGGGCAGACAATTCACATTGGAGACATATTGGGGACTGTTGGCCAGCCCAGCCTGAAGGAGCAGATTCGGCTCGCTCACGAAGCAGTGCAGGAAGCACAGGGCGAGCACGACCGCGCGCTGGCAATAGCTAAAAGTCAAGCCGGCCTTCAGGTGAAAGCAATTGATGATCAGGTCTCCAACCACGAGCGTGAAATACGTGAACTTGAAGACCAGGCGAAGCTGGCACGGGAACAGATCCCGGTGGAGGATCAATTGTTCGCCAAGGGTCTTGTAACTAAACAACAGACCACTGCCGCGCGACAGAAAGTTATTGCCCTGGAATCACAGCAGTCCACGTTGCGCGCCACGATCAGGAGTCTTGAGCCGCAAAAGTTTCTGTCCCAAAGCCAGCCGGCGCAGATTGATGCGAGTACAAAAGCCCGTGTTGCAGATCTCCACCGTCGTTTAACCGGCCTCGAGAGCCAGATCAACGGACTGACTCACATTGTAAGTCCGTATGCCGGCGAAGTAATTGAAATCAAGATTAACGCCGGGGGGCAAGTTGGTTTGGGGGAACCTTTGTTGAGCATTCAGCCAGCAGTCAATCAAATTGAGGTGATTGCGTATGTCTCGTCAAGCCTCGCCAAGCAGGTGATCACCGGAATGGATGTGAATGTTGAGCCGTCAACGGTCAAGAAGCAGGAGTTTGGAACTATGGCTGCGAAAGTTACATCCGTTGCAGATTACCCTTCTACAAAAGCCGCATTGATGCGCAATTTCTCCAGCGACTCGCTGGTACAGGCCCTTGCATCGGCGGGGCCAGTCACGGAGATCCACGCGACGCTGTCGACCGATGCGCGAGGAGAATTCATTTGGTCATCATCCAGAATTCCGCCCGTTTCGCTTTCGGGAGGTACGCTTTGTAACATACAGGTGGTCGCGCGCGAGCAACGTCCCATTGAGTTAGTGATACCGGGGATGGCGCAGCGATCGGTAGCGAAAGTGGCTGTCCGCTAGGTGAGCCCTGACTTAATGAATCTGGCAAATAGAGTCGCGGCGCTGTGGCGCAAGTCGCCTGCGGGCGAAGTTGCGGCCACGGCTGATTCGCCGGGGCCGCAACTTCCGTCCGGCAAAACTAGTTATTCAAAACGAGTGCGAACGCCCTCCATCCAGCAGATGGAGGCTACCGAATGCGGGGCCGTTGCCCTGGCAATTATTCTGGCTTACCATGGCCGCTGGGAACCACTTGAAACGCTGCGGGTTGCGTGCGGTGTTTCCCGAGACGGTAGTAAAGCCGCGAATATTGTCAAAGCGGCTCGCTTATTTGGGATGGAATCGAAAGGCTTAAAAAAAGAAGTAGCCGACGTGGGCACGCTCGCTATGCCACTGATCGTGTTCTGGAATTTTAATCATTTTCTGGTAGTTGAAGGTTTTGCTGACGACAAAGTCTATGTCAGCGACCCGGCGAAAGGGCGCAGAATAGTTTCGCGACAGGAATTTGATCAGGCTTACACCGGCATCGTTCTTACGTTTGAGAAGAATGCGCAGTTCCAACGGGCAGGGGAGCCGCCGAACATGAACGCAGCGCTCCGGCAGCGTCTCCGTGGCAGTGGATCCGGGCTCTTGTACGCTTTTATTGCGTCACTTGCCCTCGCCATTCCTACCCTGATCACCCCACAATTCTCAAGAATTTTCATCGATGCGTATCTGGTACGCGGACTAACAGACTGGTTGCCGGCACTGCTGTTGGCGATGGCTGGGGCGACACTTCTTATTGCGGTAACGACCTGGTTGCAGCAGAAGATCCTGCTGCGGCTACAGACAAGTATTTCGATTGCGAGTTCCGCTCGTTTCTTCTGGCATTTGCTCCAGCTTCCCATTGACTTCTTTGCAACCCGGCAGCCGGGTGATATCAGCACCCGAATTACATCCAATCAGATGGTGGCGAACACCCTTGCACAGGACATTGCAGCCACGGCCGCAAGCCTGCTGATCGTAGTCTTTTTATTCCTGCTGATGCTGAAGTATGACACTATGTTGGCAATTATTGGCCTTAGCTCGGCGGTGCTCAATATAGTAGCGCTCCGGTTGGTGAACAGCAGAAAAGCGGGGGAGCGCCTGCGCATTTCTGCGGATAGCGGGAAACTTGCTTCGACGAATAACGCTGGTCTGCAACAAATTGAGACACTTAAGGCAAACGGTGCGGAAGCTGATTTCTTTGCGCGCTGGTCCGGACAATTTTCGAAAGCGTCGAATGCGTCGCAGACAGTGGCAGTCTCCGGGCAAGCGTTATCTCTTGTTCCAACTCTGATTACCGGCGTTAACACCGTCGCCGTCCTGATGTTCGGCGCGTACCGCGTGATGAACGGATTCCTGACGATGGGAATGCTCATCGCATTTCAATCACTTATGGCTGCGTTCCTCAAGCCGGTTTCAGGCCTGGTGGGCATTGGTGAACGACTGGAAGAAACACGGGGCAATCTGCTCCGGCTCGACGATGTTCTAAACAGCGTTCCAGTGCAGCGCGCCGCGCCAGCGGAACCCGGCGCGGTGGTACGGAAACTCGAAGGCCGCCTGGAACTTAAGAATGTAACGTTTGGCTACACACGGCTCGACCCGCCACTTATCGAGAATTTCAGCTTGACCGTGGAACCGGGCCAGCGCGTTGCCCTTGTTGGCGGTTCCGGTAGTGGCAAGTCGACGGTTGCTAAACTCGTGTCCGGCCTTTACGCGCCATGGCAGGGTGAAGTCCTGTTTGACGGCAAGCAGAGGGCGCAAATTCCGGTAGCCGTGATTGCGTCATCGGTGTCTATGGTCGATCAGGATCTAATTCTTTTTGCGGGCACAATCCGTCAGAATATTACGCTTTGGGATTCCACCATTTCTGATTCTGTCGTTGTCCAGTCCGGACAGGATGCCAGTTTCCATGACGACATCATGACATTGCCGGCAGGCTACGACTACCCGGTGTCGGAAGGTGGTCTTAATTTTAGCGGGGGACAGCGACAGCGGCTCGAAATAGCCCGCGCGCTCGCCATCAACCCACGAATCCTGATCATGGATGAGGCGACGAGCGCACTCGATACGACGACCGAAAAGTATATTGATGACCAACTCCGGCGACGTGGATGTACGTGCCTGATAGTGGCGCACCGCTTAAGTACGATACGCGATTGTGATGAAATCATTGTCCTGAGTGCGGGCAAAGTTGTGCAACGTGGCACGCATGAAAGCATGAGCAAAGTCGATGGGCCTTACCGAAAGTTGATCCAGACGATATGAGGCTCCACTCATGAGCTGTGCGCGAGTTACACTTTCTGATCCTCTTGTTTGCTTCAAAGTGACTGCGGGCAAAGTTGACGTATTCCTGGCGAGCCCTGGCAGCGCACTGGCTTTTCTGTTCCGCGCAGAGGCCGGTGAAGTTCTGTTGGGCTTGCCGATGGAGGGTGGTCCGGATCTTGTTGCGGTGCCCGGCCCGGAATCTTCATTGGAAGCGGTAACTGAATGCCCGGCTGACATCGCAATTGGATTGTGGTGTCAGCGCGTCTCTGCTGCTGCTGCTCCCCACGATGTCCCGCGCAACGCGACTGTAATGCGCTCCGGTTGGACTTTGCCGGTATCGGAGCATCCTTCAATTGTTTCTACGGTTGAGGAATGCATATGGGTACGCCAGACAGAGGGTAGTTCATTCCTGTTTGGAAAGGATTCTTTATGTCTGGCTGTGGGCGACTCACCATTCCCGATTACACGCTCGTCGTGGTTGGAGCTAGCCCCGAATGCCTGTGTTGAGGGTGCCGCTGCACCGACCGGGGCTGAGAGGCTTGATCGTTTTCGGCAAGTTATGGCTGTATGCCTGCTTGCCCGTCACACCGCGGACCGAATTGCTGAGCAGGATCGTCTGACGAGCAGGACTTTGGCCGATGCGCGCATGCTGGATTTCTCGTTGCGCAATATCACCACTCCATTGCAGTCAGGTTCCGCACCCCTGTTTGCAGATGCGAATGCGTCTTCAGAACCGCTTTTTTGGGCGATCTCGGCAGTGTGCGCCAACCTTGGATTGAAGATGGTTTCGCCACCTTCCTCCCTGAGTGGAAAGATGACGTCAAGAAAAGTGGATGTCATACGCGAAAATGTGGCAGCTATTGCACGCTCGTCCGGCGTAAGTCATCGACAGGTCACGATGACCGGGGAATGGTGGAAGGGTGATGCCGGCCCGATTCTGGGTTTCCGGAATATAGATAATTCTCCGGTTGCGATCCTTCCGGTATCCCCCGTCAGGTATGTGGTGTTCGATCCAATAACTCACGTACGTACGCCGGTGGATGACGCGCTTTCGACGTCGATGAGTGGCTTGGGATATGTCTTCTATCGGCCTTTCCCCACCAAGGCTCTCACTGCTGTTGATCTTTTAAAGTTTGGTTTCCTCGGGTGCCGTCAGGATGCCCGGGTAGTGCTGCTTGCCGGTCTTGCTGCCGGGGCGCTCGGCATGCTGACGCCACTTTTTACGCGGGTGCTGTATAACACTATTATTCCGGAATCCCGGGCGAAGGATCTTTATCAGCTTGCGGCGTTCCTTACCGCATCCACGATCGCCGGCGTTCTGTTCACGCTGGCTCGTGGCTACGCCGTACTGCGTGTCGAAAATCGGATGAACTCTGCAATCCAGGCCGCAGTTTGGGATCGACTGCTGGGGTTGCCTGCGCCATTTTTTCGCCGATTCAGTTCTGGCGACCTTAGTTTGAGAAGCATGGGTATAGACAGGATACGAGCGGCAATTACGTCCTCGGCTCTTAATGCGCTGCTATCCGGAATGTTTTCAATTTTCAATTTTGTTCTGTTGTTCTGGTTTAGTTGGCGTCTGGCGATGGTGGCAACCGGTTTGACCGCGATTTCAGTCTCGGTATTGTTGCTTATTTCCCGCACTGAAGTCGGGCTGAAGCGATCCCTGTCTGCGCAGGAAGGCAAGCTCAATGGCTTGACTCTGGAAATCCTGCGAGGTATTTCCAAGTTTCGGGTGGCGGGTGCTGAGGGGCGTGCGTTTTCAAACTGGTCGCGTGCATTCGCGGAGCAGCAATCTCTGGCGGCTCGCTCACGTAGTTTGTCTATCCGGTTCGCGAGTTTCCAGGCAGCGTTCCCCGTGTTTGCCTCAATCGCTCTGTTTTACACCATGTCTTTAGCGGACAAAGGCAGCATTTCGACCGGTGAATATCTTGCGTTCTCAGTTTCGTTTACTCAATTCCTGATGGCGACGCTCCAGTTGGCGACTGGAGTCATTGCGATCGCCGGCGTTTTGCCGCTCTATGAGCGTGCGCGGCCGATTCTTGAGGCGCTACCGGAGTCGGCAGGTAATCGCCGAGATCCGGGCGATCTTACAGGTCGGATTGAAATCAGCCATATCGCGTTCCGTTATAAAGAAAGCGCTCCCCAGGTGCTGAAGGACGTTTGCATCAAGCTGGAGCCAGGTCAGTTTGTCGCTTTTGTCGGTGGCTCCGGCTGTGGCAAATCGACACTATTCCGTCTCCTGCTGGGGTTTGAAGCGCCGGAATCAGGGCGACTCTACTTCGATAATCAGGATCTTGCTGATCTGGACCTGCCTGCGGTCCGGCGACAGATGGGAGTGGTCTTGCAAAATGCGCGCCTTTCTGCCGGTTCTATTCTGTCAAATATTCTCGGATCCGCCGCACTGACGATTGACGACGCGTGGCACGCAGCAACGATGGCGGGTCTGGATGGCGATATTAAAGCACTTCCCATGGGAATGCACACAATGATCAGCGATGGTGGAGGCACACTTTCGGGCGGCCAGCGCCAGCGTATTCTGATCGCTCGCGCACTGGTGCGGAAGCCGCGTATATTGTTGTTTGACGAGGCCACCAGTGCGCTGGATAACCGAACGCAGGCAATCGTATCTGAGAGTTTGGAACGCCTCCGTTGTACCCGGGTAGTAATTGCGCACCGCTTAAGTACAATTCGGAAGGCAGATCTGATTTGCTATCTGGATAAAGGCGTCATTGCCGAAGCGGGGACGTATGAGGAATTGCTCGCTAAAGGAGGCCTGTTTGCCCAACTTGCCCGCCGCCAGATTGCCTAGGAAATTGTCGAAATGAGAAAAGCGCTTTATATCATGGGAATACTGGACGATTCCGATGTTCAGTGGATGTCCGACACGGGGTCGCGTAATATTGTGCCGCCGGGTCAGATTTTGATTCGTGCGGGCGAGATGCCCACGTCGCTGTTTATCCTGCTCGAGGGGCGGCTGTCCGTACAGTCTCATACGAGTGAAGTGGCCTCGCTTTTCGCCGGTGAAATCGTGGGAGAAATCTCATTTGTTGATGCAAAGCCGCCCTCGACGAGCGTGATCGCTGCGGAAAACTGCAAGTTACTGGCAATTCCACGGAAGCTGTTGTCCTCAAGACTGGATCACAATGCAGGTTTTGCCGCCAGATTTTACCGGGCTGTTTCTGTTATTCTCGCGGATCG
>RGPS01000215.1 GCA_010084195.1 Terriglobia bacterium | reverse complement strand
CCCGTCGAATTCGACGGGTTTAGAAAGCTTGCCCGGCTCAACTCTTTCACTTTGACGCGTGGGCACTTTTTCGGGGGCATGAGCATTGAGGAGACAGCCGAGGTCCTGCAAGTCTCAACAGTAACGGTAACGAGAGACTGGCAGGTCGCGCGAATCGGGCGAGCCTGCATTAAGAATTCGCTTGAGTTCATGCCGGTGGCGCAGGCTGGTGGGTGATCGGCCGAAGCTGATCGCGACGCTGGTGCGCGGCAGACCGAGGGCAGACCTTGTCGGCATAAACCGCGCCGGGGACCGAAGCTGACCGATTCATTTGCCTAAGTCCCACTCTCGGAGGCACGTTCGCCTGGCAGAATGGCGGTTCGGTCTGGCTGCTTTCCCCTGCTCTCCCCGCTGGTCGCGAACGCACCCGAGTGATATCATGATGTAACATCCCATGACGCGTACGCAGATTTCATTCGACCCCGAAGTTCATCGCCACGCTCGTCGTCGAGCAGGTGACCTCGGCATTTCGCTGGCCGAGTACCTGCGTGGACTTGTCGCTCGAGATCTGGGACAAGTGGTTGCCACCGCCGACCCGTCCACGGTGTTTAACCTGGGGGCTTCGGGCAATTCGGATATTGCCGCCAGTAAGGATGCCATGATTGCGCAAGCGTTCGAGGCGGAGCGTCTTCCGCATATCGGCACCGGAACCAGATGAGCATCTTCGTCGATAGCTCGATCTGGTACGCAGCTGCCGATTCTTCTGACGTGAATAATGTATTGGCCAGAAAAATCCTGTCCGCCGGCGAAGAGCTTGTCACTTCCGACCACATCCTGCTGGAGACATGGTCACTGCTCCGCAATCGGCTTGGTATGGTGGCTGCCGAACGTTTCTGGGAAGGCCTGCGGGCCGGCGTAGCGAGACTTGAACCAGTGGGCATGGCCGATCTGGAAAACGCCTGGCAAATCGGTATACAGTGGCGCGGGCACGATTTTTCCCTCGGTGATCGTACCAGTTTCGCCGTTATGTGTCGCCTTGGCATTCAGCGGGCGGCCTCGTTAGACTCCGACTTCGCGATCTTCCGATACGGTCCGAATCGGAAACGCGCCTTCACGGTTGTTCGGTAACCTCACTATTCTCTGCGGTTGAGGTTGCAGCCATCTCTGAGCCTGCGTTGGACCTGGCCAGTGCTGCATCAAACTGCAAAGGCCGCGCGGGGGGGGCCGGGCGGCCTTTGCATTCCTGGGGATGGGTTAGCAATTCAGATGAGGTACCTGCGGCGGGAACGGAGGCAGGGGACACCGCCCCGAGGCAGGAAACTCCAGAGTGGTCTCGATTCGCTTGTTCATTGTCATTCGCATATCAAAACGGTATCTGCCAGCGAGAAACGCTACATTGAAATTGTGCAGCAACACTGGGAAACTGTTTACGAAACGAAGGCAACTGACCAGGTGAGTTGGTTCCGGCCTCATCTGGAGACATCCCTCTCACTGATTGAGCGAGCGACCGGCAGCAACCGGGCGGCTTCGATCATTGATGTCGGGGGCGGGGCTTCCACCCTGGTGGACGATTTGCTGGAGCGCGGGTATCGCAAGCTGACGGTTCTCGATATCTCTCATGTTGCCCTTGACCTGGCGCGCAAAAGGCAGCCGGACGCGCTGGCGAAAGCCGTCAGCTGGCTTCACGCCGATGTCACCCAACCCGGCCTGGCAATTCATGCCTACGATGTCTGGCATGATCGTGCAGTTTTTCACTTTCTGACCTCGCCGGAAGACCGGCTGGCGTACGTTCGTAATGTCGCAGGAGCGGTGAAACCGGGCGGGCATGTGATCGTCAGCACCTTCGGCCCGAAGGGTCCGACGAAATGCAGCGGGCTGGATGTGATGCGGTACGATGCGGCTGGTCTCCACGAAGAATTCGGCCCGCGCTTCCGTCTGGTCGAGAGTTCGCGGGAGATACACGCAACACCCTTCGGCACAACGCAGCAGTTCCTGTATTGTTACTGCACGCTGGGGTAGGGACCGGATGCGCCCCCGGTGACCGTGTGCAAGGAGACCCGCCCAGTTGATACCAGCCAATTCCAATATTCCCCTTCTGGAGCACCCTCTTGAGGAACAGGCCGCATTTACAGCCAGCAGTCTGATCGAGAGCGTTCGGAGTTCCAGACAGATTCCGAACGGCGTTGTCCCGCCGCTCTGCATCCTTGAATTCGATGGCGATCTGACGGACTGGCTGGTCGCGCAGGGTCTGGCGATACCGTTCCGGGCCTGGCCGTGCTTTCATACGACGATGTTTGCAATTGAACTTGAAGGTATAGTGTGCGGCGTCATCCCGCGAACGATTGGCGGACCCTATGCGGTATTGGTGGCCGAACAACTCGCTGCGGCTGGAGTGGAACTCATCCTCGGCCTCACATCAGCGGGGCGGATTTCACGCGAATTGCCGCTTCCGTGCCTTGTCGCGGTGACTGGCGCGATTCGCGATGAAGGCACCTCGTTTCATTACCTGCCTGCGGGTAAGGAGGTCGCCTGCCCTACACCCGCGATAGTGCCCCATCTGACGCGCGAACTGGGAGCGACCGGATGGTCGGTTCGCTGTGGCAGGGTCTGGACGACTGACGCTCCGTATCGGGAAACGCAGACGCAGCTTGAAAAGTGGGCCGGTGAAGGCGTTCTGGCGGTCGAGATGCAGACGGCATCTTTGTTTGCTTTTGGAACCGCCTGCGGCGTCGCGGTCGCAGCCGTCGCGATGGTTAGCAATGCTGTCGATCATGAAGGCGCACAATTCGACACAGGGTCACAGCAGGACGGTTTGCAGATCATTCGGGCTTGTGCACGGGCATTTCGGGCGGGTCGTCGGGCGATCCGAAGGTCGCCCGAGTTGCGCGGCGAAGCCTGATCCAGCCCCAGTGGTTCTCACGGCTTCCCGTTTTTCGCCATATTTCCAGGCGGTGGCCGGCCCGCACAGCTTCTTAGCTTGCTCTTTCTTAGCGCCGCTTGCTCTTTCTGGCTGCAGACTTCTTCGCTGCGGATTTGGGAGCCGGAGGTGGCGTGGGGGCCAGTTCGCTGCAGTTGATGTCGAGCACGGCTTTCCATGACGCATCCGTTTGCTTCCGATAGACGGTCACGTAGGAACCCTTGTCGTGGATCGCCTTTTTTGTAGCCGGGTCGGTCGCGGTCAGGGTGTAATTGCCACGGGAAACGGCCATGTCTCCGGCGTTGGAGATTTCGATGCGGTCAGAGGAGAATTCGAGCTTGAAGTTGGGGTCTGAGACGGCGGCGGCCATGCCCGTTTTGATGGCTTCGCGGCCTTTCATGGGCGGGTTGGTGGGCGACATGAGAACGGCGTCGGACGTGTAGCTGGCAGCAAAAAGGGCGGCGTCTTTCACTGCCAGGGCCTTGACCTCGGCGGCCTCAATGTCATGGATGGATTTCTCGATGGCGGTCTTGTTGACGACCGGGGGATCGTCACCGCAGGAGGTGAGAACGAGTGCTGTGGCAGTGATGAGGAGGATTCCGATTCGCTTCATGTTGAGGGAAGCATGACGGAAGTGCGGACGGAATGCAAGGGGTGGGTAAGACGGCGATACTATGGATAGCCATGCGCACCCTACTGGTCTCTATGTTTTTCGTGCAGGCGCTCTTCGCTTCATTGGCGTTTGGACAACTGGCCGTCCTGCCGCCTTCTAAGCCCGGACCGCCTCCGCCTGAGATGACTCCGGCTCCCGACACGCATCCGGTGGTGATGCTCTGGCCGAACGGGGCACCCGGGTCAGAGGCGATGCGGGGTGAGCAGGAACGGTACCGGATCGTGGACAACCGTTTAATCATCGCGAATGAGCATCATCCTTCTCTGACAGTGTTTTTGCCGCCGAAGCCACTGGCTACCGGGGCGGCGTTTGTAGTCGCTCCGGGTGGTGGTTTTCAGGAACTGTGGATCACACATGAGGGCTACCGTGTGGCCGAATGGTTGAGCAGCCGGGGTATCGCAGCGTTCGTCCTGAAGTACCGTTTACCGAAGGCCCCTGGGTCGAAGTACACGATTGAGGGCGAAGCCTTGGCGGATGTGCAGAGGGCGATCCGCATGGTGCGGAGCCGGGCCGGTGCCTGGGGCGTAGATCCGGCTCGGGTCGGCGTGATTGGGTTCTCGGCGGGTGGGACGCTGGCCGGGCTGGCGGGGACCAGGTATGATAATCCGGCCCCGCGAAACGGCGATGCTATTGACGGCCTGAGCGCAAAACCCGCCTTCATGGCGCTCATCTATGGCACGCCCTTTGGGGGGCCGGAATTCCCGTTGCGGATCACAAAAGAGACTCCGCCGACGTTTCTGGCGGGCGGGGCTGACGACCGGATTACGGCCAGTTACCCCGAGGTGTATCAGAAACTGCGGGACGCCGGCGTGAGTACGGAGTTGCATCTGTACGCGGGCGTACCGCATGGCTTTGGGATCCAGGATGGGAACCCGGCGGTGGTATCCGGGTGGCCGGACAGGCTTCGGGAATGGATGTTTGATCAAGGTTTTCTGAATGGGAAGGTAAAATGACGACTCGCATGTTTCTGCTCGGTTTGGCAATGAGCCTGGTGGCTCGCTCGGCGGCTCTGGAGGTTTCTCAACTCAAGGCCGAGGATGTGAAGAAGGGGGTGGCGGTTCTGAGTGTTGGACCGGATTTTCTTTGGGCTGTTGAGGCGGCTTCGCGTCCGGTGCTTTATGTGGATGGGCAGGTTTTGGGGCAGATGAAACAGTCGCGTGGGACGGGACCCTGGGTGTACCAGGGAAAGCTCGCTACCGGAACCTCGCATTCGTTCTATTACATGGTTGGCGGGAAGAAGGTGGGGGGGCTGACCGATATCCCCGCGTTTGGGCCGGATTCGTATTCGCAGCCTGGGGTTCCGCAGGGGAAGATTTCGGCGAAGATGGTGCTGGAGAGCAAGCTATATCCGGGGATGAAGAGCGAGTATTGGGTTTATGTCCCGGCCCAGTATGACGCTGCAAAACCGGCGGCTTTGATGATCTGGCAGGACGGGCATTACCACGTGGAACGGGATGGGCCGGCGCAGGTTCCTCCGGTGGGGCAGCCTCCCAGCCGGTTGCAGAATGTCATTGATAATCTGACGCACCGGAAGGAGATTCCGGTGGCGATCTATTTGCTGATTGACCCGGGAACGGTGGGAACCAAAGCTATGCGGAGCATCCAGTACGACACGGTTTCGGATTTGTATCCGAAGTTTCTGCGCGATGAGGTTTTACCGGAGATTTATGGAAAGTACAACATAAGGCGGGATGGCTACAGTCATGCGATTGCCGGGAATTCTTCGGGGGGGATTTGTGCGTTCAATGCGGCCTGGTATATGCCGGAGTTGTTTGGGCGGGTGCTGATGCGGATTCCAAGTTTTACGTCGATTCAGTGGAAGCCGGGGGAGCTGGATGGGGGGAATATTTATCCTTTCAGAGTTCGCAAAGAGCCGAAGCGGAACTTGCGGGTATGGATGCAGGACGGGTCAGAGGATCAGGAGCAGGCTTCGGGGAGCTGGCCGTTGCAGAGTCTCCAGATGGCGAATTCGCTGAAGATGCGGGAGTATGATTTCCATTTCACTTTTGGGACAGGGACGCATAACCATTCGCAGAGCAATTCGGAGATGCCTGCGGCGTTGCGATGGTTGTGGCGTGGGTATGACGGGGCCAAGACCGAGCAGGTTTTTGAGATAGACGCGGCGGAGAAGGCGAAGCCTTTGTTCCGGGTGAAGATTTACAACAGAGACTGATCCGTTCAGCGGGGTTCAGCCCGGCGTCAAGTAATCAGGCGAGCGCCTCTCGCTTTTCGTCAAGCAGTTTGGTGAAGTTGCGTTTGGCTTTGTACTGCGCGCGCAGGGCTACGAGTTGCTCGGCGAAGTCGTCGCTGCGTCCGAGGCGGCGCATGAGGGATGCGGTCTTGCAGAGAAGGGTTACGGTTTCCTCGTAGCGACCGTCGCTGATTTGGGCTAAAAAGAGAGTGGCCTGGCGGAGGTAGATGGCTGCGGCTTCGGCGGGATAGTCGGCGGCCCGGAGGGCGGCGAGACGGAGCCAGAGGGAATCGTAACAGCCTCCGGTGTTGGCTTCGTGCCAGGCGTCTTGGTGGTGGCCCTCATAGAGGAAGATTTCTACGAGGAGGGAGTGGTCGACTTTGGCCTGAAGCTGTCGGTTGCGGATGAAAGCCAGCGCTCGTTCGCGCCACTCAGGCCAGGTGTGAGCAATTTCGGCATTGGCTTCGAGAAGCTTCCATTTTTCGAGCGAGAGGTGGTCAGCGAACTCGGCCCACGCAAGGTTCATGGCATCCTGGTGGCGACCGCAGGCGTGATATTGCTGGACGAGGAAGCTGCGGAGACGGTAGTCGGTACGCTGCGGAAAAGCCGCGAGGCCTCGTTCGGCCCAGAGGAGAGCGTTGGCGAAGTCATCGGCATCGCGATAAATAGTGGCGATTTCGACGAAGCGCCAGGCCACGGAAAGATCCCGGGACATGACGGCGACGAGTTCCTCACGGTCACCGCAGGCCAGCGCGAGGGACTTCATGATGTGGGTGATGGCGAAGTAGCTGACAGCATCGCTGCGTCTGTCGCCCGGTCCGCGCACAGGCACTTTGGCCCATTCCTTTTCGGCGAGCTTGCGATATGCGCGAAGACCGAGGGGGCCAAGGATTTGGGCGTACTGTTGGGCAGCTCCATGGAACACGTCGTAATCGCTGGTGAATTCGAGTTTGAAGAGGCGTGTGGCGAGGGCTGCGGGATCGGGAGGCGCAGCGGTGCAGGCCTGAAAGTGGAGGTCGTGGAGGCGTGCGCTGAGACTGCCGAAGTGGCCATCGGAATCATCGATGTGATTCACAGCAGAGGCGAGAGATTTGAGGGCAGATTCGCAGATCGGGATGACCTCAGCGGCCTGGCCATCGGTGAGGAGTTGCTCGATGAGATCGATCGCCCGGTCGACGTCGCGCGCCCAGGAGGAGGCCCCGCGATAGCCGACGTAGCCCCGAACGCGGACGGCGTCCTGAAAGGCTTTGCGGGCAGTGCTGGCAGCGGTGGCCGGGTCGGTGCGGCGAGCGGCGTAGAGCAGCAGACGTTCGGGGGCGATTTTGGGAACTTTGAGCCAGGCGAGGGCGGCGGCAACGCAGTGTTTGCAGAAGTCGCCCTTTTCTCCCATGGGGCAATCGCAGGAGTGAGTGAAGGTGGTGCCGGTGGCGGTCAGAGTGACCAGGTATTTGCGGTCGCCCTCCACGGTGGCGTGGACGCGACAGGCAGCATCATTGGCCTGTACGTCGAGATCAAGAGAGGTGACACGACTGGTGGCGAAGTACTGGTGGCCCCGCTTGAAGGTCTGGGGCCCGGCGAGGCTGGCGACGAGATCCGGGGTGATGAAGGCGGGCGGAATAAGTTCCATCAAAGGGAGGATAACCCATGCCGGGCAGCAGGGGATCACAGGTAGCCGTTCGTTGCCAAAAAGCGCGAACCAGTCTGGCGAAGCGCGGAATATCGGCATCAAGAAAGAACGCTGTGCGGACCGCCTGAAGCGGGCAGTTACGATCCGACTGGTTGCCGAATCGGCGGATCAAATTCAAGGGCCTGGCTGAGACAGACCGGTTGGTGCCGGACGTTCCACGCGTAGTTCCAGTCGGTGGCATTGTCATTTGCGGCCGAGGGGTGCTGACATTTGCCGCAAAACTCGTTGATTTGCACGGCATTCTGACGGGCGGGGTTGCCGATGTTGGTTGGGCTGGGGCGGCCGGTGTGTTGCGAGCCGGGGCCGTGGCAGGCCTCGCAGCGGACGCCTGGTTAGCGGGGCTGGATTTTGTTGCTCGCGGGGTGGGCTGGCAGTTATTGAAAGGCGGGGAAGATAGTTTGAAAAGGTTGTGACTGAAAATCGCGGGGAACGGCGGGGCGCATCTCGCTTATATTGGAGGTATTGTGATTAGCCAGTACATTTCGGTCGCGTTGCGGCACGCACATTATGAGGTGCTTGAGGACGGCGAGGGCTTCTACGGGTCGATTCCTGATTTGAACGGGGTTTGGGCTCAGGCCTCCACTTTGGAGGAATGCCGGGAGGCGCTGAGTGGGGCGCTGGAGGATTGGCTGCTTTTTAGTCTGACGCGGCAGTACCCGATTCCGGTTCTGGGCGGCATTGACCTTGCCATTCGCGAAGTTGCCTGAGTGTTGAGATGGGCAGTAAGCTGAGTTCAGTCAAACGGGGCAATCTGATTTCCCGGCTTAAGCGTCTCGGGTTTGAAGGCCCGTTCTCGGGCGGGAAGCACCAATTCCTCGTTCGGCGCACGGTACGATTGATCCTGCCGAATCCTCATGCCAGCGAGATCAGTCCGGCTTTGTTGGCCCGTATTCTGCAGCAGGCCGGTATCACGCGGAGTGAATGGGACGGGACGGCTTAGGATTACGCCTAGCTAAGGTGGCGTACGAACCAGGTGGCGTACGAACCAGGCCTATGAAGAACCCGCCGCACCTCGGAGATTTCATCCGAACGGAGATTGTTGAGCCGGCTGGCTTGTCCGTTACCGCCGCTGCCAGCGCGCTTCAAGTGTCGGGCTCCGCCCTGTCCAGCTTGCTGAACAGTAAGGACGGTCTGTCCGGGGAGATCGCGCTACGTATGGAGTGTCGTTAGTATGTGAGTTGTCCGGTCGAGTTAACACGTGATCTGTCCGCAAGAGCGGGGCGGGTAAAGCTGGGGAGTGGAAGAAGCCCAGCGATACT
>RGPS01000214.1 GCA_010084195.1 Terriglobia bacterium | reverse complement strand
TCGGGCAGCGTAGCCGGGTCGACCGAGGCGTAGTGGCGGATGAGCCAGGTGCAGCGGAGGAGGTCGGCTGCGAGGGCAACTTCGAGGGCTCCAACGGGTTGGAGGTCGGCTTCAAAGGCGGCGGTGAGTTGCTGGTAGACGGTACGGTCGTTTTCGGGAACGTGGTCGCGGGAAACGAAATCGTTGAGGGTGAACATAGGTGTCTCCTTGTACGTTGAGATTGAAGGTTGAGAGGGTTCTCTCGGTCAGGAGTATGGCAGGGGAGGCGAGGAAGATCCGGAAGGCTAGGAGGCGGGATGGCTGTAAGTTGTTGAAACGGTTTGGGTGGACGCCGAAGAATATTTTTCGGGATTTTGTGAATGGCTGAAACGGGGGGCGTGGGACGGGGGAAACTTTTGTGTCGCGCACCCACGGATCGCCTCGCCGCTTTGGTGGGGAAGGTATGGGATCTGGCAGTTTTTAAAAATTTTTCCCGGCCAGAGTCGAATGCCTCGGACCGACATGATCAGTAATTGGCGTATCCGTGAAATCCGTGACTCCTCCATGCACACCGGTGACGACAACCGAATAGCTTGTCCTGGCCGCGGGTAGCCCCGATTCGCGCATGCAATCCTTCCACATCCTCTTGCACGACCATCTGTGGCTGCCACCTGTGGATTTATGCCGACCTCATCGTCTCTGCCTGCCACCGTGATGTACCGGTGGCAGGAGGGTCCGGCGGACGGTCCTGCATCCCACTACAGATCTCTATTTCCGGCTGCTACCTGAATCATCGCCTCTGATGACACGTGCGGGAACCCCTACAGCAGTAGTTCCGCGTGGGATTTCTCCCAGGACTACGGCACCAGCTCCAACCACGGCCCCATCGCCAACTGTTGCCCCGGGAATTGCTGTGACACTCGCCCCGAGGTGAGCAAACGGTCCGATCATCACGTTCCCGCAAAGGGTGACGCCGGGAGACAGGTGGACATGATCACCCACGATGCAATCGTGTTCCACTATGGCACCAGTGTTGACGATGCAGTCTTCGCCCACCCTTGCGTCTGTTTGGATGACGACTCTCGGCATAACAACCGTACCTCTTCCAATCACGGCACCAGGTGAGATCCAGGCGGTTGAGTGAATGCAGGTCGCTGGCTCCAAGCCGGCTTCGAGAGCCTCGCTAAACCGCTCCGCACGGACCAAATTGGAGCCGATCGCAACTATGAACATGTCAAATCCCAGCTGACGAACCCCGTAAAGGTCTCCTGAAAGGACATCAATGCCCGCCAGTTGTTCAAGAGGGCCGACCCGATTGTCGTAGAACGCGATGTGACCGAAGTCGCCCATAGAACGTGCAATATCAAGCACAACGCGTCCGTGGCCGCCTGCTCCCCAAATCAGAAGATTCTTCATGGCCGGGGCCCTGCACCGAGATCCTCTTGTGCGGAAGGCGACCCCATGAAAACGGGTGCCGTGGCATGGCCCTGGCGGCTGATCCCGCGTCGCGCAAAGACCGCAACAAACGTCATTGCCAGGATTTTGAGATCGAGCTTAAAGCTACAGTTGTCTACGTACCAGACATCGTGGCGGAACTTGTCCTCCCAGGACAAGCCGTTGCGGCCATTCACCTGTGCCCAGCCCGTAATACCAGGCATGGCGTAGTGCCTGCGGCGTTGCTCGGTCGAGTAACGCGGGAGGTATTCAGGCAGGAGGGGACGTGGTCCGATCAAGCTCATGTCACCTTTTGCCACGTTCCAAAGCTGGGGAATCTCGTCGAGGCTGGTGGATCTGAGCAATTGGCCGAGCCGCGTCAGCCGTTCAGCGTCCGGCAACAATTGCCCGTCGCTGCCCCGTCGGTTTGTCATGGTACGGAATTTTACGAATTCAAAGGCTCGATCACCAAGGCCGATTCTGGTTTGTCGGAAGAGCACGGGGCGTCCCATTCGGATTGCGATTAGACCGCAGAGAATGAGAAGAAACGGGGTGAGCAGCAACAAGCCGAGGGTCGCCAGCATCCGATCAACAAGGGGCTTGGCATAGCGGCGATAGATCATGGGCGTGAAGGGATGGGGACAAGCTCACAGGAATGCTTCGACCTCCCGGACGACCCGAATGGCAGCTACGCCGTCCCAGCCGGGGATTGGCGAACCTTTTTTGTAAGCCCCCCCCAGGATATCACCTGTGAGTCGGCGGGCCAGCGTGAAATCCCGGCCAACCAGGGTATTGGTTCCCACCGTCACGGTTGAAGGCCGTTCTGTATTCTCACGAAGAGTCAGGCAGGGAACGCCGAGCCAGGACGTCTCTTCCTGAATCCCGCCGGAATCGGTCATTACGAAACGAGCCCCCTGCATAAGGGCAAGATTTTCGAGGTATCCCAAAGGAGGCAGAACGGTGGCCGGCTAGTCGCCTGCAGTTTCTCGCCCAGACCGAAAGCATCCAGTCTCCCCTTCGTTCTTGGATGCACGGGAAAGATGACATCGAGCCGGGTTGAAATATCCAGCAGGAAATCCGTGATCGCTGTCAGGGATGCTTCGCTATCCACATTGGATGGTCGATGAAGTGTCACAAGCGCATACGGCTGATCGCTGGTTCGAAGCGCTGGGGCCAGGTTGCGGGCCTGGCCGATGTGGCGGGCCAGCGTGTCAATCATCACGTTGCCAACGTAGCGAATTCTGGACGAAGCGACGCCTTCACGCGCCAGATTGACCTCGCCATCGGGTTCGCTCACCAGTAACAAATCGGAAATGGCATCCGTGGCCAGACGGTTGATCTCTTCCGGCATGCTGCGGTCGAAGGACCGCAGGCCCGCTTCGAGATGGATCACTTTGATGCCAAGCTTGGCTGCTGCAAGCGCGGCGGCGATGGTTAAATTGACATCGCCCACCACGATTACTGCAGCCGGGGCGACTTCTACGGATGTAAGCCAGCCCTCAAAGGCTTCCAGAATCCGGGCCGTTTGCTGGCCGTGGGGACTTCCGCCCGCCCCAAGATGAAGGTCGGGCTTCCGGATTCCGAGTTGCTCAAAAAAGACATCGGAGAGTTCGGGGCTGTAGTGCTGGCCCGTGTGGACGAGGATGGCTTCAAAGGCCGGGTTCAGGTCCTGAATGGCTCTGAGAACCGGGGCGACCTTAACAAAGTTCGGACGTGCACCGGCGACAATAGCGACCTTTGACTTCATGTTCACCAACGCAATTTTAGCAAGAGCATCAGACGAACTGTTGCGAAAGATACCAGGAGACTTGTTTAAGGCCTTCCTGGCGGAGTGGCCTTGCCCTGCGGAGTGATGGGGCCTTTGGATTAGGCCCCGTTGCGGCGGGAGAGTTCGGCGCGACGCTGGGCGGGGGGTAGGTCTGGGTTAGGTCGGGTGTGATGTCGTGCGGGGTGTTCATTGTGTGGTTTGACTTCGGTATTAGTGGAAGATTGAGGGAATGGAGGACGGGGGTGGGACGAAGTGGCAAGTTGTGCGTAAGTGCTGTGGGGTGATGGGATTAGAATCTTTTCGAAGGAATGGGGCGCTACGCGCTTCGGGGTGTGTGGACGGCGTCACGCGGGCGAGTCGCAGACAGCAGCTGCTTTGCAAACACCGCGAACGGATGAGTGCTACCATCGTCACACTCTTACTTTTTGCGTCACGCTTTGGTGCCGCGAACTGCACTGGCAGGCTTTGCAACGTCAGCTACTCTTGAATGAAGATCCCCAATCCGCCTTTTCGCCGTTCTTCACGCTCCCTTCCATATGCTAAAACGTACCAAGAAATACATTTTGCGCTTCCTAAGGGGTGCAAACCGCATATTTGATCTTCGAGCCGGGCTACTTGCTGGTGAATCAGGTCCGCATCCGCTGGCGGGGGATCGCGCTATCGAATGGTCCTGGATCGTGGCTAAACTCCCATCGCGTGCGGGCGTTGCTGTGGGCTTCCGTGAGGGCTAATATCAGGCGTGGGTGTAATTGTGCGTCAGCGCATGATATCGGTTCCCCCGGGGTTCATAAATCGCGGTGGCTCATGATTGCGTCCCCTACGGCCTTCCCGCCGATGAATGAGTGGACAGCTCCGCCTGGAGGCAGCTTTTGAAAACCGGTGAATTCAGTCCGTGGAACAATGCGAGGGAAGTGATAGAGGGGATGTGGAAGGCCGACTCCCTTCGAGGACGCTTTGCCCGTGGAGCTGTCTGGTCGTTGGCAGGCGCACTTAGCACGCAGGGCTCAAATTTAGCCGCCTCAGTGATTACTGCGAGACTCCTGGGAACTGAAGAATTTGGGGAATTCGGAATCATTCAGAGCACGGTTGGAACACTCGGCATTTTCGCCGGCATGGGACTTGGTGTAACTGCCACAAAATACGTGGCGGAATATCGTCTGCAGGACCCTGAACGCGCCGGCCGGATTGTTGCACTGGGCGCAGGTGCAGCGCTTTTCTCCGGGGCGCTGATGGCATTGTGTCTCGTGATCTGGGCACCCGAACTTGCGTCCCGCACGCTCAGTCGTCCGGGTTTGAGCGGGGAATTGAGAATTGCAGGCGTGCTTCTTTTTTTGAATGCCGTGAATGGTGCACAGATGGGGGCACTATCGGGATTTGAGGCATTCCGGACAATCGCACGGATCAATTTTATCCGCGGCCTCACAACGTTGCCCATAGCGGCCACGGCGGTATTTTACTGGAAACTTCCTGGCGCAGTGTGGGCACTATGTGCGACATCCGCTGTGGCCTGTTTGTTGAGCCAAATAGCGTTACGCCGCCACTGCGGCGATTTGGGTATCCGTCTGCGGCTTGCCGACGGCTGGGCGGAGCGGCGGGTACTTTGGACGTTCTCAACACCCGCGTTTCTGAGTGGAGCGCTGGCTGGACTCGCCATCTGGGCAGCAAACGCGATGCTGGTGAACCAGCCTGCGGGCTATTCAGAGATGGGTGTGTTCAACGCGGCAAGTCAGTGGCGCAATGCGATCTCTTTCTTGCCGCTCGTCCTGACGCAATTCGCGCTGCCCGTGCTGTCCAGTCTCAACGCAGAACGTGATGTATCCCGATATGGAAAGGCACTGCGCTGGAATCTGATAATCACGGCGGGAGCCGCAATCCTCGCGGCATTGCCGGTAGCTCTGGCATCAGGGTTTATCATCGAGCTATATGGGTCGGGATTCGAGGGCGGACGGGTTGTGCTGGTGATTGCAGCAGCTACGGCGGTAGTTTCATGTATCAATGGGGTCGTCGGGACTGCGATCTTCAGTTCGGGGTCAGTTTGGGCCGGACTTCTCTTCAACACGCTTTGGGCGGCAGCGCTGCTGGGGAGCGCGTACTACTTCATTCCGCTGAGTCCGGCGATCGGGTTGGCTGCCGCTATGCTTCTGGCGTACGTGTGCCATACGTTCTGGCAGGGGGTCTACCTTGCAAGGGTGGTCCCGGCCCGGCTGAGACAATGCCCGGGTCGGGCCTAACAGAGGCATTTGTACCGCGACAGCAAAGCGTCTTCCTAACCCGGCGTAGCCGGAACCAAACAGGGAAATCGGTTACGATGCCGGAATGGGCGTTGAACTACTGACAGAATGTCACGCGAGACAGATTGCGGGAGTATTGGGCTGTTATGACCGGATGTTGATATTCGGTACCTTGCCGGGGATCTGCTATGCGGGAGGCATGACTTCGTTTCTGTACGCGCGGCAGGTGCGGATTTTCGACTATCCGAAATTCGCCGAACCGTATCGCGAACGGATCCGCGAGAACGCCGAACAGATGGCGGCGGCAGCCGGCATTGTGGTCGAGTTCATTCGCAACCGCGGCATGGTGCAGATGTACCGCGATCGATATAACGTGGAGGCGTTTCAACTGTGCCGAACAATCAATCCTGCTAAACTCGAAGAGGCAAGGCGACGTCCGATTCTGCATCGCGAAACAATAGAGATCATCATGGGGGGGTGGGGCGACTGTCCGGTACCCTGGCCCGGCAACCTTATAACGGCCCTCACGCTTGTCAGCCGCCAGGCCGGGCGTAAAGTGTGCCTCAACGCTTTTGATCCGGCACTGAAACCGTTCGAAGGAGATATGGTCAAGGTCCACCCAAGAATGCCGGAAGCTGAATTCGACAAATTGCTCGGGCAAATGGACTTAGGCTACGCCCCGGATCCGCTCACGGAAAACGCTCAGCGGTTTGCGCAGACGTCGCTGTCTACCAAGCTGGTAACCTGCATCGGTGCAACTCTGCCCTGCCTCTATCACGGGCCGAGTCAGTCGAGCGCCGCAGAGATGTTCTCGCGCTTCAATGCCGGCGAAATAGTTGACAGTCAGAATCCCGAAGATATCGCGACGGGATTTATGAAGCTCATCGATAGTTCTGATAAGTACCGGGATAATGCTGTAAAACTGGCAAAGTCTGATTTTAATCCCTATGAGCAGACAGCCCTGCTGTACAGGCGCTTTCAGCATACGGCTGCCGAATTATGACTGCCGTCCGCATGGAGTCACTGCACCTCCCTACAGGGTCGCTCCGCTCTGGCAGCTGCGACATGAGAACTGTGTTCTGCATGAACCCCGCCGGAAGCAGTCGGTCAGGAATCCACATGACCGGTGATAACCTGTCGCGAGAATTGCGGCACTGCTAATGCGCGCCCTCCTGATCAGCAGCAGCATACCGCCCGTAGCGGAATCTCAGAGTATCAGGAATGTTTTCCTGCTGAAGGGATTATGTGGTGCCGGCTGGGACGTGGACGTTATCGCCCCACCCCTCGGAAAGGGTGACGAGTCCCTGCTTAGGCAGATCCCGGACCGGGTAACGATTCATCGGGCCGGGCCGAGCACCTATGACCGCATTCAGTCCTGGATCGGGAGGATACCAAGTCCTCTCGTGCGGAATACACTCCGGGGAGTCTTTGCCCGCCTTGCCGGAGTGTTGTTAGTCCCCGATGTGCGATGCGGGTGGGATCGCAACGTAATCCAAGTCGCGAAAACCATCGGGGGTGAATTTGACTTGATTGTTTCATCAGCGGGCAGCAACACCGCCCATCTGGCAGCAAGTGCCCTGGCGCGTCAATGGGGAGTACCATGGATCGCGGAGTATGGTGACCCGTGGTCGCTGAACCCACTTGCCCCTGCGAAGTACTGGCACAACCGAGCGCGAAATTCCCGGCTTGAGCGGGCGGCGCTCCGATATTGCTCGGCGATCACAGTAACCACCGAATCCACGGCGGCCGCCATGAATAAATGGATAGGAACATCGTGTCCGCCGATCGAAGTTATTCCGTGCGGCTACTCTACTGCGAAACCATGTTCAACCGCACCAGCGCCGCACAACGGTATTGTTGTCTCCTACATCGGGACCGCCTCGCGGGGAAGCCGTGACCTGCGCTCGATCATGGTTGCGCTGGACAAGGCGGCGGTGACTCACGGCGGTAAGGAAACGGTCACGTTCCGGATGGTCGGGAGCACCAGCCCCGCATTTGAAAATAAAGGGAGAGAGTTGCGGCACCTGACAATCCAGTCTCGCGGCTGGGTCTCCTATGAAGAGTCGCTCGAACTGATGGGCAGTTCGGATCTGCTGCTCCTTGTTGGAAATCGCCAGTCTCTTCAAGTACCCGCTAAACTGTTTAACTACATCGCCGCTGAACGCCCGATCCTTTACTATGGCCAAGCCCCCCCGGAGGTGGACGGGACTCATGCGATACTTTCCCGCCTTCCCGGGGTCGTACTATTGAATTCGGCCCAGGGGTCGCTGGAGGATCAGCTGGAAAAGGCGCTCAGCCAAAGTAAACAACTGCTGGAGGCCTCCCAACGCAGGTTGGAGCCGGCATGGATACGAGCCTATGCCTGGGAGAACATCGCCGGACAATTTGGCGCGCTCGCGAGTGGGCTCTTGGTTCGGAAACCGGCACAGTGAGCCGGGGCTATGGGGCATGGCAGGACCGCAAATTGCGGTCGTTCGGATGGTGCACAGGCGGTTCAGGGGTGAGCCGGGATCACGCCGGTTCTGGCTCCCTTGTTCGACTGACACACTAAAGACTTTATGGAAATTGTCCTGCTGTACTACATGGTTTTTTGCGCTGTCATGTTCGGCGCACTCCTGCTGGCCAGGATACCGGGACCCGCTGGCCCTCAATGGCAACTGACGCCGGAATTCACACTGGCCGCCTCATTCCTCTTCTACACCTCCGCGATGCCAATTTCTCGTGTTTTTTGGGGCACCCCGGGGACGGATCTGGACATCGCATTCCTGCAGACTCATACTTTGGCCGGGTTAGGGATCATTTGTGGTCTCTATATGGGAAAATACCTCGCTCCTGAAAGGCTCCGACCCGAACGATCGGGACCACCCAATCCCATGTCCCCCATTCGATGCGTGGCCTTCGCGGGCAGCGCTTTTTTGGCGGTGGGAGGTTTCATTTACTCCCGGGTGGGCTTCGATGTCTCAAACCTCCTCACGCCGTATGGCTTTGAGCAATCTATCAGCACCAGTGCCACTGGCTCTACCTTCGAGATTCTCGCGATTCCCGTAGCAATTGCCACGTTTGTGTCGTGCTACTATGGCGCTTTTTTCCGGCACCCGCCAATACTGTGGCTAAGAAGACTGGTCATCGCGCTTACGATTCTCTTTACGGCGGCACTTCTTGTCAGAGGCAGCCGCAACCTTACCGTTATAGTTTGGGCACCAATTGCCGTTCTCGCCCTGCGCGGACGACGTTTACCTATTCTGAAGTCTGTCCTAGTCGCCGCGGCTGCCTTCTTTGTTTTCGGGTGCTAGACTTCACGGCCATGGTTCGCTCTTTCCTGCTGTCCCTTATCGCTGTTCTCGGTCTCTGGG
>RGPS01000213.1 GCA_010084195.1 Terriglobia bacterium | reverse complement strand
CAGAAAATCCCGAATCCAGAGCCGATATCTCCCGCCGCAACGGAGCTAAATCCAAAGGCCCCATCTCCCGCGAAGGCCGCGAGAATTCCGCGAAGAACAGCCTGAAACACGGCCTCCTCGCCAGAACCGTCGTCCTCCACAACGAATCCAAAGACCGTTTCGTCCGCCTCCTCCGCTCGCTTCAGGCCCAATTCCAGCCCGCCACCCCCGTCGAACGCCAGCTCGTCGAAACCCTCGCCGTCGCCCGCTGGCGTCAACTCCGCACCTGGGGCCTCGAAAAATCCGCCATCGGCTACCAACTCCGCCACAGCACCTCCACCACCCCCGACCTCGCCACCGAAGACGACGTCACCCAAACCACCGTCGCCCTCCGCGACTTCACCTCCACCTCCCGCTACCTCGACCACATCAGCCACGCCGAGACCCGTTTCGATCGCCAGTACGACCGCGCCCTCCGCCGTCTCCTCTCGCTCCGCAACCGCCCCCAAGCTGACCCTTCGGGGGGACTTGGGAGAGACGCTGCATGAATCCGCCCAAAACACGTTTTTCGCAAACGAACCTGGCCCATCTCCATGGAAACAAAGTAACTCTCCCCATTTCCACGCCGGGTTTTCCCGGGTTTTTCACCCCCAAATTCACCCTTTCGCCGGGTTTCTCCCCCGCCTTTCCTGCACCCCATCCCGGCCCCAATTTCGGCACGTCTGTTACAATAAAAATGTATGACAGCGCCCCGCACCTCCCGGCATCACCACCACCACCGGGCTACACGTGTGCGGGTCCTGTTCTAAACGATTTTGTAATCAGGAACGAAAGGACGCCCGCCGCGCAACTCGGCGGGCGTTTCTTTTTTTACCCCGCCCCGTCCGCAACGGGCCTGAAAAGACTGAATAAGATGACTCTGGATTTTTCTAAATTCGACGGCCTCCTCCCCGCCGTCGTCACCGATTCCACCACTGGCCGCGTTCTCATGGTCGGCTTCATGAACGAAGCCGCCTGGCAACGCACCCTCGACAGCGGCAACGTCACCTTCTACTCCCGCTCCCGCAACAAGCTCTGGATGAAGGGCGAAAGCTCCGGCCACGTCCTCAAAGTCCGCGAAATCCGCACCGACTGCGACCTCGATACTGTCGTCATCTCCGCCGAAAGCCTCGGCCCAGGCGTCTGCCACGACGGCTACGAATCCTGTTTCTATCGCCGTTACGACAACGGCGAGTGGACCATCACCGACACCAAAACCTACTCGCCCGAAGCTGTCTACGGGAGCAAATAAGCCATGGCCAAACTCAAACTCGGCATCCCCAAGGGATCCCTCGAAAACGCCACCATCGACCTCTTCCGCCGCGCCGGCTTCAACATCGCCACCAGCTCGCGCTCCTATTTCCCGGCCATCGACGACCCCGAAATCGAATGCATGCTCATCCGCGCCCAGGAAATGGCCCGCTACGTCGAAGACGGCATCCTCGACGCCGGTCTCACCGGCCTCGACTGGGTCTCCGAAGTCGGGGCTGACGTCCACGCCGTAGCCGACCTCATCTACGCTAAGCAGTCTTTCGGCAAAGTCCGCTGGGTCCTCGCCGTCCCCGAATCGAGCACCATCCAATCCGCAAAGGACCTCGAAGGCAAGATCGTTGCCACCGAACTGGTCGCGACAACGAAGCGTTACCTCGCCAGCTACGGAGTCACCGCGAAGGTGGAATTCAGCTGGGGAGCCACCGAAGTCAAGCCCCCCGAACTCGCCGACGCCATCGTAGAAGTCACCGAAACCGGCTCTTCCCTTCGCGCCAACAAGCTCCGCATCGTCGAAACCGTCCTCGAATCCAACACCCAGCTCATCGCCAACAAAACCAGCTGGGCCGACCCCTGGAAGCAGCGCAAACTACAGGACCTCAAACTCCTCCTCGACGGAGCCATCGCCGCCCTGGGCAAAGTCGGTCTCATGCTCAACGTCCACAAGGACAATCTCGCCACCGTCCTCGCCGTCCTCCCGGCCCTCAAGCGTCCCACCGTCTCCCCGTTAAGTGACGGAGAATGGTTCGCAGTCAACACCATCCTCGACGAAATCACCGTCCGAACCTTCATTCCCCGCCTCAAAGAAGCCGGAGGAGAAGGCATCGTCGAATACCCCTTAAACAAGGTAATTCCGTAATGTCCATCCGAATCCTCGAATCCACCTCCCTCGGCCGCCTCCTCGCCCGCCGCGACGCCAAAATGGCGGACGCCGAAGCCATCGTCCGCCCCATCCTCGAAGCCGTCCGCACCCGGGGCGACAAAGGCCTCCTCGAATACGCACGGCAGTTCGACAATTTTCAGGGGAAATCCGTCCGCGTCGCCCCGGCAGATCTCGCGTCAGCCGACCAGCGCCTCACGCCCAACTTCCGAGCCGCAGTCGAACTCTCCGCCCACAACGTTCGGCAGTACGCCGAAGCCCAGCTCCCGAAGCCCTCGTCCAAAGCCTTCTCCAAAGGCCGCGATCTCGGCCAGATCATCCGCCCTCTCGACACGGTCGCCGCCTACATCCCCGCAGGCCGTTACCCCCTCCCGTCCACCGTCATCATGACCGCCGTCCCCGCGCTCGCCGCCGGAGTCCCCAACATCTGTATCGCCTGCCCCAAACCAGTCGATGAAGTCGACGGCACCGCTCACATGCTCGGCGTCCACAATGTCTTCCGCATGGGTGGAGCGCAAGCCATCGCAGCCTTCGCCTACGGCACAAAAACTGTTCCCAAAGCCGACCGCATCGTAGGCCCAGGCAACATCTACGTAGCCGCAGCCAAGAAGCTCCTCGCCGGAGAAGTCGGCATCGACTTCGTCGCGGGCCCCACCGAAATCCTGATCATTGCCAACGAAGGCGACCCCCGTTTCCTCGCCGCCGACATGCTCGCCCAGGCCGAGCACGATACCGACGCCTCCGCCATCCTCCTCACCACATCAAGGAGCCTTGCTGAGGGGGTGGCAAGCGAAATAGCTCGCCAGCTCGAAACCCTCTCGACAGCCGCCGTAGCCAAAGTGGCCATCAAAAAGAACTCCGCCATTATCCTCGTCCGAGACCTCGAAGAAGCCGCCGAACTCTCCAACCGCTTCGCCCCCGAGCACCTCGCCCTCCACCACGAAGAACTCATCCCCGCCATCCGTCACGCCGGCAGCATCTTCCTCGGCAGCTACTCACCCGAAGCCGCCGGCGACTACGCCTCCGGCCCCAACCACGTCCTCCCCACCAGCGGAGTCGCCCGCCTCCGCGGAGGCCTCTCCGCCGCCGACTACGTCAAAGTCATCTCCGTCCAAAAACTGGACCAGTCAGCGCTGAAGAAAATCGCCCCCGCCGTCACCACTCTTGCCCGGGCCGAAGGCCTCGAAGCCCACGCCAGATCCGTAGAGGTGCGCCTTGAAAACTAATCCATCTTTGCGCTCTTTGCGTGCAACTCCTTTGCGCCTTTGCGAGAAACCAAAACGATCAGGGGGCCGCAACAATGTCTCTTAACCCCCGCCAGGCCGTCCAAAAAATGGCCCCGTACCACCCGCCCACCGGCAACCGCGCCACCAATCTGCGCCTCGACTTCAACGAAAACACCGTGGGCTGCTCCCCCCAGGTCATCCAGCGCCTGGTCCAGCGCCTCACCCGCGAAGCCCTCACCGTTTACCCCGACTACACCCGCGTTCGCCGAACCCTCTCTGAGTTCTTCCAGATCCCCAGTGAGCGAATACTCCTCACCAACGGCACAGACGAAGCCATTCAGGTCCTCATCAACACCTACGTGGATGCAGGCGACGAAGTCTTAGTCCCCAGGCCGTCCTACGCCATGTATCGCTTCTACGCGGAAGTCGCCGGAGCCACCGTAACCGAAGTCGATTACGCCCCGCCAATCTGCGCCTTCCCCCTCGAAGCTCTCCTGGCGAAAATCACCCCTGCCACCAAAGCGATCCTGATCTCGAACCCCAACAACCCTACCGGCACCGGAGTCGGCCTCCCCGCCATCGAGACCATCCTCAAAGCGGCCCCCCACGCCGCCGTCCTCATCGACGAAGCCTACTACGAATTCTGCGGAGTCACCGCCCTCGGCCTCATCGATCAGTACCCCAACCTCTTCGTCTCCCGGACCTTTTCGAAGGTCTACGGGATGGCAGCCCTCCGCGTAGGCTGCCTGTTTTCGCGGGAGGCCAACGTCGCGTTTCTCCACAAAGCCCAGTCCCCCTACTCGGTAAACGCGCTCGGCGCCATCGCTGCCGAAGCCGCTGTGGAAGACCCCGAATACGTCACGGACTACGTAACGGAAGCCCTTGCCGCCCGCACGCTCCTCGCCGAAGGCTTCACCAAACTAGGCATTGAATACGTTCCCAGCTCCGCCAACTTCCTCCTCGGCTACTTCGGCAACCGAGCCATAGAAGTCCGCGACGCGCTGCGTGAGAAAGCCATCCTCGTCCGCGACCGCAGCTACGAAATCCCCGGCGGTGTCCGCATCACCGTCGGCACCAAAGAACAAGCCCGCCAGGTTCTGGCAGAACTGTCTCCACTTCACCGGAAACGAACCCACCCGTGCCGAAATTCAGGAATGGAAGAACCGCGGAGGTTTCAATGACGACTGGAATCTCTCCCACCAAATGATCCACGCCCGTGGCGGCAACACGTCCCATCAGGATGTCGTCGACTACTTCCAGCATCTCTTCCACGGCGACGCGCAAACCCCCGGCATGATCCTCCGCGAACGCTGGATTTCCAGCCCTGGTCTTCTCGAACGCCTCGCCGAGGCGCACACCTTAGCGGTGTTCACGGGACGCCTCCGATGGGAAGCCCAACTGACTCTCGACCGCTTCACGCAGGTCCCCTTTGCGCCCATTGTTGGAGTCGACGACGTCGTCACGCCCAAGCCCAACCCCGAAGGTCTCCTCAAGATTAAGGCCACCGTGCCGCACAACAAAATCTGGTACGTCGGCGACACCATCGACGACGCCAAAGCGGGCGTCGCTGCCGGAGTTTCCTTCATCGGCATCGCCAAACACCCTGTCGAAATCGAGCTCCTGAAACAGCACGGAGCCCTGCACATCTTCGAAGACATCAATCAAATGGAGGCCATCCTTGGCTAAAAAAACTGCCCCCGCACCGGCGACCATGTCCCGCACCGCCACCCTCGAGCGCAACACGAAGGAGACTCAGATCACCGGCGAACTCCGCCTCGAAGGCACAGGCCAGTACAACATCTCCACCGGCATCCGTTTCTTCGACCACATGCTGGAACTCTTCACCAAACACGGCGGCTTCGACCTCACCCTCAAGGCCACCGGCGACCTCGACGTGGACCAGCACCACACCGTTGAAGACGTCGGCATTGTCATCGGCCAGCTCTTCTCCCAAGCCCTCGGCGACCGCAAAGGCATCAACCGAGCCGGCTACTTCGTCCTGCCCATGGACGAAACCCTCTGCGTCGTAGCAGTCGACCTCGGCGGACGCCCCGCCCTTGTCTACAAAGACCGCGTCAAAGTCCCGCTCGTCGGCGATCTCCAGTCCGAACTCGTCCCCGACTTCTTCGATGGCTTTGTCTATCACGCCGGAGCGAACTTCCACGCGAAGATCCTCTACGGTCGTTCCAACCACCACAAGCTCGAAGCCATCTTCAAGTGCTGGGCCCGAGCCATGCGCTACGCCTGCTCCACGGATGAGCGCATGAAAGACCAGCTCCCCTCCACCAAGGGCCTGCTCTAACCCAATGATCACGATCTTCGATTACGGTGCCGGCAACCTCCGCAGCGTCCAGAACACCCTGGATGAAATCGGAGCTCCGTACCAGGTCGTCGACGACGCACGTTCCCTCGAAACCGCGACCAAAATCATCCTCCCCGGGGTCGGCCATTACGGCCAGCTCCTGCGCTCGCTCGACGCGATGAATGTCCGCGAAACCCTCATCGCGCGAATCAAAGCCGACGTCCCGTTCCTGGGCATCTGCCTCGGCCTCCAGGCCCTTTTCGACTCCAGTGAAGAAGCGCCCGAAGAGCGAGGCCTGTCGATCTTTCCCGGTGCCGTCCAGCGTTTCGACAACACCGCAAGAGTCCCGCACATGGGCTGGAACCAACTCGAAACCGTCAGGCCGACGCGCCTCCTTGCCGGTCTTCCCGAAAGCCCGCACGTTTACTTCGCAAACAGTTACTACGTCCCGGTAGTCCCGCAAACCGCAGCCATCTGCAACTACTCCGTACCCTTCACGGCGGTCCTCGAATCCGGCAACGTCTTCGGAGTCCAGTGCCACCCGGAAAAATCCGGCCCCCTCGGCCTGGCCATCATGAGGAACTTCGCCCAATGCTAGCGGAACCGTTCACGTTGAACCGGACACGCGACTTTAGTCGCGTCTGCACGAGGTGGTCATGCTAGCGAAACGCATCATCCCCTGCCTCGATGTCACCGGAGGCCGCGTCGTCAAAGGCATCAATTTCGTCAACCTCCGCGATGCCGGCGACCCCGTCGAGCTCGCCCAACGCTACAACGATCAGGGTGCCGATGAAGTTGTCTTCCTCGACATCACCGCCTCCTCTGACGCCCGTGACACCATGGCCGATGTCGTCCTCCGCACCGCCCGCAAGGTCTTCATCCCCCTCGCTGTCGGTGGCGGCATCCGCTCCATCGCCGATGCCCGCAAAATCCTGCTCTCCGGAGCCGAAAAGGTCTCCGTCAACACCTCCGCCGTCCGCCGTCCCGAACTCATCACCGAGCTCAGCGAAGAATTCGGCTCCCAGGCCGTGGTCCTCGCCATCGACGCCCGCAAGCACTCGGGTGGCGGCTGGCACGTCTTCACCAAAGGCGGGCGTGTGGATGAAGGCATGGACGCCGTCGCCTGGGCCGCCCGAGGCGAAGAACTCGGAGCCGGCGAAATCCTCCTCACGTCCATGGACACCGATGGCGTCCTCACCGGCTTCAACTGCGCCCTCACCCGAGCCGTCTCCCGCGCCACCCGCATCCCCGTTATCGCCTCGGGCGGAGCCGGAACCCCCGACCACTTTGTCGAAGTCTTAACCGAAGGGGAAGCCGACGCCGCCCTCGCCGCGTCCATCTTCCACTACGGTACTTACACCGTTGCCGATCTCAAGGAACACCTGGATCGCCACGGAATCCCCGTCAGGAAAACCACTTGATTCTCCCGTGCATAGATCTGATGGACCGCAAAGTGGTCCAGCTCGTTCAGGGGCGCGAAAAAGCCCTCGAAGGCGATACGCCCGAACGGATGCTGGAACGCTTTTCAGCGTTCCCCGAGATTCAGGTCATCGATCTCGACGCAGCCATTGGCAATGGGGCCAATGACGATCTCGTCGAGATGCTTGCCTCCCGAGCTGTCACCCGAGTCGGTGGCGGAGTCCGCACCGTGGAACGCGCTCAGACCCTCCTGAAGCAGGGAGCCCACCGCATTATCGTCGGCTCCTCAGCCTTCAAAGGCGATGGGCCCGACTACGAGTTTCTACAAGCCCTGAAGGACGCCATCGGCCCCGAGCGCATCCTGCTCGCCCTCGATTCCAAAGGCGGCCAAATCGTAATCAAAGGCTGGAGGGAAGCTATCAACCTGACAGCCGAAGAAGTCATCGGCAAGCTCGAACCCTACTGCGGCGGCTTCCTCTGCACCTATGTGGACAAAGAAGGCATGATGCAGGGTACCGATCTCGACTGGTTCCGCCGCCTCCGCGCCGCCACTACCCACGAAATAACAGCGGCCGGCGGGATCACCACCCTCGAAGACATCCGGACCCTCACCGAACTCGGGATCCACTGTGCCGTCGGAATGGCCATCTACACCGGCCGCCTAGATTTAACCGAACTGGCAGCTATTTCGGCTGCGCTACAGTCCTGAGATAAGGCTTGATGATCTTGAAGCCGTCCGGGTACTTCGCGGTGGCTTCTTCGTTCGAGACAGACGGCACAATAATCACGTCGTCGCCGTCTTTCCAGTTCACCGGAGTCGCAACAGCGTGTTTTGCCGTCAACTGCATGGAATCGACAACGCGCAGCACTTCGTCGAAGTTCCGGCCGGTCGTCATCGGGTAGATCAGCATCAGCTTGATCTTCTTGTCCGGGCCGATAACAAACACCGTGCGCACCGTGGCATTATTGGCTGCGGTGCGCCCTTCCGATGTGGTGCCGGCGTCTTCCGGCAGCATGTCATAGAGCTTGGCAACAGCAAGCTCCGGGTCGCCAATCATCGGGAACTCCACGGCGTAGCCCTGGGTTTCTTCAATGTCGGCAGCCCACTTCCCGTGGTTCGTGACGGGGTCGACGCTGAGCCCGATGACTTTGGTGTTTCGCTTCGCAAACTCGGGAGCAAGTTTGGCCACATAGCCCAGCTCCGTAGTGCAAACTGGTGTGAAGTCCTTGGGGTGCGAAAAGAGGATGGCCCAGCCATCGCCAATCCACTCGTGGAAGTGAATGGTGCCCTGCGTTGTTTCAGCTGTAAAATCAGGAGCTGTTGAATTGATTCGGAGAGACATAGTGAGTTCTAATTTTATCTCGCGACGTAGTCTGATTTTGGCCGGCCTCGCCGCACCTGCTTTTGGCGCCCAACCTGCGCTTCGCGCGGCTACGTTTGAGGCCGATATCACGCCTCCCCTTGGCACTCCCCTCTGCATCGCGTTGACCCCTAAAGCGGACCGCCTTGAAGACCGTCTTTCGGCCCGCGGCGTGCTTCTGCTGCCCGAACGCGAGAAGCCCATCGTGCTCTGCGCGCTTGACTGGATCTCGGTTGGCAACCACTCCCAGGAACGCTGGAAGAACGCCCTCGCCAAAGCCGCCGGAACCACTCCCGACCGCGT
>RGPS01000212.1 GCA_010084195.1 Terriglobia bacterium | reverse complement strand
CACCGCAATTGGAGCAGAACTGATCTGCGTCCGATGCCTGATTCCCACACTGCGTGCAAAATGCCATGGTGTCTGCCTCCTAATCTACAGTAAACAGTACGTTATACCGGCACGGAATGTTCAGTACGCGCTGGCGTGTTAGACACTGGGAATTGGGATGTCGAGCGTAGCCGTCATGGGGGGTGGGTTGGCCGGTCTTGCAGCGGCGGTAGCGCTGGGGGATGCGGGCTTTGACGTTGATCTGTACGAAGCCCGGGCCTTTCTGGGGGGCCGTGCCACGTCGTGGCCCGCCGGAGGGGACGACGCCGAACTGGTGGACAACTGCCAGCATGTCCTGCTGCGCTGCTGTTCGAACCTTCTGGATCTCTACAGTCGGCTGGGAGTTTCGGACCGGATCCATTTTTATAAAGAGTTCTGTTTCATTGAGCCGGGGGGGCGGACATCCCATCTGCGGCGGGGTTTCCTGCCCGCTCCCAATCACTTCGCCTTGTCCTTTTTGGGTTTGAAATTTCTTTCTCTCCGCGACAAGGTCGCGATTGCGAGGGCGATTCGTGCCATACCGAAGGAGCGGCATCGCGGGGATCTGGAGGCCATCAGCATGGCTGATTGGCTGCGGGAGAAGCACCAGCCGCCGCAGGCAATCGAGAGGTACTGGCGGCAGATTCTGGTCAGCGCCGTGAATGAGGAACTGGACCGGATGGCGGCTTCACACGGGCTTCAGGTGTTTTGGCTGGGGATGATTGCCAGGGCGGATGCTTATGAAATGGGGGTGCCATCGGTGCCGCTCAGAGATCTGTATTCGGGAGCGGCCCTGGGCAAACGCGTCCGGATTCACGAAAGGGCAGCTGTAACTGCCCTCCGAATGGAGAAGGACCGGATTACAGGCCTCGAAACAGGTGGCACCTGGGTTCAGGCAGATCACTATGTCTCGGCGCTGCCATTTGAACGTCTGCAGGCTCTGTTGCCCACGTTGCCTGTGGAATGGGGCGCGTTTGAACATTCGCCGATAACCGGCATCCACCTTTGGTTCGACAGGCCGATCACCGAACTTCCGCACGCAACTCTGCTGGACAGGACGATCCAATGGTTTTTCAACAAGAGCGAGGGACGGCATGTCCATCTGGTGGTGAGTGCGTCTCGAAGTCTGACCACCATGCCGCGCCAGGCCGTGATTGATTTGGTTTTGAGAGAGTTGACGGAGTTCTTCCCTGCCGTGGCGCTGGCGAAACTGGAGAAGGCCCATGTAGTGAAAGAGGTTCGGGCTACTTTCGCGGCCACTCCGGGACTGGAGTTGAAGAGGCCTTTAGCTGACACCGGTATTCCCAACTTTTTTCTGGCAGGCGACTGGACCCGTTCCGGCTGGCCCGCCACCATGGAAGGTGCGGTCCGAAGCGGCTATTTGGCGGCTGAAGCTGTTACCAGGGCAACAGACAGGCCCCGACCCTTTCTCATCGCGGATATCGCATAATGGAGTTAATGTTTCAGAAACGCGTCCAAACCCTCCTCGCTGCTGCCATCCTCCTTGCGGTCACGCTGACACCCGCCGCCGCGAAGGATTCCCGCCTGACCGTGGAAGTCCTGTCCGCTGATGGGGGAAAGCCCGTGGATCGCGCCAGCGTTATCATCCGCTTTCGGCATGGAGTTGGCGTGAACCTAAAAAAGGTCCAGACCAACTGGGAGACCAAGACCTCCGAGGCGGGTGTGGTTCTCCTCCCCTCCATGCCAATGGGTGAAGTTTCGATCCAGATCATCGCCAAAGGCTTCCAGACGCACGGTGGTATCTACCAGTTGACGGAACCCGAACAGAACATCACCATCAAAGTGAATCGTCCGCAGAGGCAGTACTCTGAGCACGAATCCGGCGACAAAGATAAGAAGTAGAAAACCCGCCCTGCTGTACACGTGCAGTGTACAGCTCAAGGAAATTGGGCCTGATCTATACACCGTTCGTCGTAGGTCATGATCGCTGCGAAGTTGGCAATTCCGGTGGTGGCAAGCCTGCTCAGGAACTAATCGTTAGTTGGGGATAGAGGGGCAGTGTGAAAGAATCTGGAGCATGCGTCGCTGCTTCCCCGCCCTTCTTCTTGTTTGCGCTTCTCTGGGGGCGCAAGTTCACCCTCTGAAAGACCTCATTGATGCCGCCCGCACCAATTCTCCCCGCCTGAAAGATCTTCTTGCCGCCGGCCTTCCGGGTCTGGCAGGAAGGGATGGCGCTGCGGTTTGGGGCCAGGACTTTTTGTTTGCCGTTCAGGCCGACACAGCAGCCACCGTTTCCATTGATCACCAGCCTCCCGTAACGATGACCAATATTCCAGGCACCAAATACTGGTACCGGCTGGTGACGCTTCGCCTGGGAACCACGCACAACTACAATTATTTCGCGGCGGGCAAGTCTTTGGGAACCTACGACGTCGCCGGCTATAACCCGGATTCGTACCCTCTGCCCGGAGTGCCTCGCGGGACACTCTCGGCCATGAAGACACTGCAGAGTAAGGTCTATCCAGGGATGTCGGCGAACTATTGGGTCTATGTGAACCCGGGCGCAGATCTGACGAACGGCGCGCCCCTCATGGTCTGGCAGGATGGAGAGGCGATCGTTGGCAATTTGGACTTCTTACGGCTTCGGCTGCAAATCGTTTCCGATAACCTGGTGGCAAAGAAACTGATCCCCCCGATGGTGCATGTGCTGATCCAGCCGGGCACGGGCGGTGAAGCGGCGGGGACTCGCATGCGCAGTATTCTCTATGACACGGTCTCTGACAGGTATGGAAAGTATCTGGCAGAGGAAATTTTGCCCGACGTGGAGAAAACCTGGAAGGTCCGTAAAGATGGCTACTCCAGGGCGATTGCGGGAGCTTCTTCCGGCGCGATCTGCGCCTTCAACGTGGCCTGGTACGCCCCAAATGACTACAGCCGCGTGCTGTCGCACATTGGCAGCTATGTGCCGTTGCAGTGGAAACCGGAGCAGGGTCTGGATGGAGGCTACATCGTTTCGCAGAAGGTCCGGCGGGACATGAAGAAGAATCTCCGGGTTTGGCTCTCTGATGGAACCGACGATCAGGAGGGCATGTCCGGCAGCTGGCCCCTGAACAACATCATGCTGGCCAATGCCTTGAAATTAAAGGGCTACGACTTCCACTTCCGTTTTGGGGAAGGGATGCACGCCATTGCCCAGGGCGCGATGGATCTGCCGGAATCCCTGACGTGGCTGTGGCGGGATTATGACCCGGCAAAGACTTCCGCAGATTTCACGCAGGAAGAAACTGAAAAAACGAAGCCACCGTTTCGGGTGAAGGTCGCCAACCGCGAAGCGTGGTAGCCGCTACTTGTTACGGAGATAAGCATCATCGCCGCTGAGCCAGTCGGCCCGGGCGGGAGTAAACAGGTCGAGCGCTACCGAGTCTTCCAGCGTTTCCACGGAGTGTGGATGGTTCGGGGCGATGCGGAGAGATTCTCCGGCATGCACCAGGATCGATTTTTCTGCAAAGTTAAAGCGCAGGCTGCCCGATTCCACGTTGGTGACCTGTTCGTTCACGTGGTGATGCGTGGGGACCAGCGCACCCTTTTGCAGCCACAATCGGGCGATGGTCATTTGCGGCGTGTGGATGACCTTGCGCCGCAGCAGCGGGGTCAAAACTTCTTCGGGGATTTCGTTCCAGTTGTAGTGATCCATACCGTGCCAGTATCCTATCAGTTTGCCTCTTCAAGTTCGGCTATCGGCAGCAGCCCCACAGGTGACCCATTGTGCGAATCGCCCTTGACGCGACGCCCCTGACGCTTACTTCAGGTGGGCTGCGGCGCTACACGGAAGAACTTTCGCTGGCGCTGGCCCTGAATTTTCCGGACGACACGTTCACTTTTCTTTCCGATCAGGCCTTTTCGCCTCCCTTCGGAAGTCCTGCAAACCTGCAGTCCGTCACAAAGCCCGGACCCAGGTATTGGAGTTGGGGGATTTGTTCGGCGCTCCGGGAACTGCAGGCCGACGTTTTCCACGGCACCAATTTCGAGGTTCCGTACCTGGGGCGAACCCCGGCCGTGTTGACGATCCACGACCTTTCTCCCTGGAAAAACCGGGCCTGGCATGGAGATGCGGCCCGCGTGCGGCAAAGGACGCCGTGGCTGGTGCGGCTGGGGAGAGCGAAGCTGATTCTCACAGTCAGTGCGGCAATGGGCCGCGAGATTGGTACCCATTTCAGTGTGCCGGAGGCAAAGATTCGGGTTGCCCCGTTGGCGGCGTCTGACATATTCCGTCCCGCGCCGGAAGTCGGTTCCACGCCCCACCCATATTTCCTGTTCGTGGGGACGCTGGAGCCCAGAAAAAACCTGGAAGCCCTGGTGGAGGCGTGGCAGATAACTCGGCTCCGAACCGGTGCAGAACTTTGGGTGGTGGGCCGGGAGCGCGCTGATTTTGTTCCCCTGCCCGATATTCCGGGTCTAAGGAGAGTCGGTGAAGTCCACGATTCCGAGTTGCCCGGACTGTATTCGAGAGCCCTTGCCTTCGTCTACCCGACCCACTACGAGGGTTTCGGGCTGCCGGTGCTGGAAGCGATGCAGTGTGGCTGCCCGGTGATCACGTCGAACGATGCTGCGGTGAAGGAAGTTTCCGGCGGCGCGGCAATACACGCCGGCAACGTGCCTGAATTGGCAGAAGCCCTGATGGAGGTAGCGGCTGGAGAAGAACTCAGGGCCAGGCTCCGGGCTGCGGGGCTTCGACGGGCACAAGCTTTTTCGTGGGAACAAACGGCGATAAAAACGCATGGGGTTTATGCGGAAGCGGGTGCACGAAGGTGAGGCCCTCCGTTTTGATGCTGTCGCCGGAACCGCCCTACCCGCTACGGGGTGGGGGGGCGTTTCGCATTGCGTCACTACTGCACTATTTCGCGCGGTTTGCCGATGTGGATCTGATTTTCCTCTCAGACAGCGGGAAGGCTGCCGAAATCCCCGCAGGTCTGGTAAGGCGGCAAATCGTGGTTCCGTTACCCGCACACAGCCGGAAGCAGGCGGCCAGATATTGGCGCAATGCGCGGCGCGCCTGGAAAGGGGTGCCCCCTCTGGTGGACAGGATGGCTGGCCTGGAAGCTCAGGTGACCCGGGCTCTGGAGGGTGAGCACTACGATCTGGGCCTGGTGGAACATTTTTGGCCTGCGAATTACGTGGAACAGCTAAAGCCCCACTGTGATCAGATGTTTCTGGATCTCCACAACGTGGAATCGACGTTACACGAGAGGTGCGCAGTAACCGCCGGTGGTCTGGTGGCAGCCGGGCATCGCTATTTTGGACGACGGTGCCGGGCGCTGGAGGCCTGTGTGCTTCCGCAATATTCGCTGGTGCTGGCCACTTCCGCGGTGGATCGGGAGCAGGTGAGGCGCATCGCGCCGGAGGCCACCAGTGCGGTCTACCCGAATGCTTACCCCTATACGGAACGGACCGATGTCCCATTTGACCCGGCAACGGTGGTTTTTTCGGGCAACTTCGAATATCATCCAAACATTGACGGGGTGCGGTACCTGATGCGGGACATTTGGCCGCTGATTGCCGCCAGAATTCCCGGTGTGAGACTGCTGTTGGTGGGTAAGGGCGCAGAGTTCGTGCGTGCGTACGTGGATGGAACAGCGGGGGTGGAGATGACTGGACCGGTGGAAGACGCAGTGGGGCAGATTGCCAGGGGTGCGGTGGTGATTGCACCCTTGAGAACAGGCAGTGGCACCAGGCTTAAAATTCTGGAGGCGTGGGCGGCCCGTCGCGCGGTGGTGGCGACACCCTTAGCCGCCGAGGGGTTGGACGTCGTGTCCGGGCAGAATGCGCTGTTGGTGGATGAGCCTGCAAATTTCGCAGAAGCCGTTTGCCGGTTGCTGGCAAACGCTCCGCAGCGGCAGGCCCTCGCTGACAACGGGCTGCAGACACTGCGCGACAAATACACATGGGAAGCGGCCTGGGTGACGTTGGATACTCTGCCGCAAGTTACACGGTTCCGGGAACTTAGCAGCTATACTGGTTAATCCGATGCGCTTTGCCGTAGACGCTCACGCGATCGGCCGGAATCTGACCGGCAACGAGACCTATATTCGTAGTCTCCTGCGCGGCTTTTCCGAAGTCGATTGCGAATCCGAATTTGTAGCCTATGTGTCGGAACCTTCCGCTGCCGAGTGGCTGCCAGAAAGTTTTACAGTGAAGCACGTCTCCAGCAATCCCTTTCAGCGGCTCGGCTGGGATCTGGCAGCCGAAGCGAAAGCTGATCAGGCAGACCTTCTGCATGTGCAGTACACAGCCCCCCTTTTTTGCAGCGTGCCTTTGGTGGTTACGGTTCACGATGTAAGTTTTCTGGAGTGTCCCGAGTACTTTAAGTGGGCGCGCCGGACACAATTGAAGTACACGGTGGCCCGGACAGTGAAACGGGCGGCGCGGATCATTACGGTGAGCGAATTTTCCCGCACCTCGATCCTGAACGCCTACGATTTGTCGCCTGGCTTAGTGAAGGCGGTACCGAACGCTGCCAACCAGGCATTCCGAATTATCAGCCGGGAAAAGGCTCTGGCCAGTGCGCGGGAGAAGCTTGGTTTCGACGCTCCGTTTGTGTTCTCGGTTGGCGACCTGCAGCCAAGGAAGAACCAGATCGGCCTGATAGAAGCGTTTGCGCGTATGTTGATTGCGCATCCTCAACTACGGCACCATCTGGTACTGACTGGCAAAGATACATGGTTTGCCCCGAAAGTTCGGGAAGCAGCGGCTGCCTCGGGTTTTAGTGAGCGTATTCATTTCACCGGTTTCGTCACCGAGCGGCGGTTGTTGCATTTCTACAACGCCTGTGACTGCTTTGTTTTTCCTTCATTTTATGAAGGTTTTGGCCTGCCGATTCTGGAAGCTATGGCTTGCGGAAGGGCTGTAGCCTGCTCCGATACTTCGGCTATGCCGGAGGTAGCGGATGGTGCCGGCGTGCTGTTTAATCCGCGGAAACCCGACGAGATTAGCCGTGCCATGTCCGATATCCTGCTGGACAGCAGCCTGCGGGGACGCCTGGAGCGGTTAGGCACTCAACGTGCAGCCTTGTTTAGTTGGCAGAGCAGCGCCAGAGCGACCCTGGACATTTATCGCGATGTGATGGAAGAACAGCGTGGGGTTAGCCTGAAACCGACGACGCTGGCGAGCGTCCCAAGCAATAAGAGATGAGGGACCTTCCAGTGTTTACATCGCGTTTGCTATTGATAACCCTGGCGGGGGCACAGAGCTTTGCCGCTCCTGCACCTGCCGGGTTCCCGTTTACCGACGAAGCTTTGAAGTTTTCCCTGAACATGCCGGGGGGCCCTCGTCTGGGGGATGCCCATCTGACGTCGCGCAAATCCGACAACGGCTGGAGTTTTGAGCTGGGAATGGACGCGCCCGTCCCCCTGTTCGAAGTCCATGACCTCTACACTGCCAAAGCGAATGCGGATTTTTGCTCCGCCGAGTTCACCAAAAAATTCCAGCACGGCAAGCGCAAGGGTGGAGAACGGGAAGAAGTGGACCGTGCCCATGGAACAGTCACCAGAACAACCCTGAATGGCGGCGGGAAGAGTGAGTTCAGTATCCCGGAGTGCACACGGGATGCTCTGACGCTGCTGATGTATACACGCCGGGAGATGGGGCAGGGGCGCGTTCCGAAGACGCAACGGGTCCTGTTTGGAAGTATGTACGACGCTCAACTGGTCTACACGGGCACGGAAAACGTACAGAACGGCGGCAAGACGGAAGTTACCGACAAGGTAGTTTGCACGCTGAAGGGGCCGAAATCGAATGTCCAGATTGAGATCCTGTTCGCCCGGGATGCGGCCCGAACCCCGTTGGTGATGAGATTACCGCTGGCCATTGGCAGCTTTTCCCTGGAGTTAGTCCGCTGAGCCGATTACGTGTCGCCCTTTGGTCCCCGATGCCCCCCTCGAAGAGCGGCATCGCCGACTATTCTGCCGCCCTGGCAGAAGAGTTGAGCAAGCGGACAGACCTGACTGTCTTCGGCAGCGAGCCGAAGAACTTCGACCCCTCCCGCTTCGACATTTCGCTGTATCAACTGGGCAACAACCCGTATCACAGCTTTGTGTACGAAGGTGCCCTGCGCCACCCTGGGGTGGTGGTGATGCACGAGTCGAATCTTCACCATCTGATCACCGACCTGACCATCCGCCGCGGAGACTGGGACGCATACGTTGAGGAATGTGCCTTCAACGGAGGCACCGAGGCACGGGACTTCGCACTTCGGGTGCGAAACCTCGAAGTGGGTCCGGATTACGACGGTTTACCGATGACAAAGCGGCTTCTTCGGCATTCACGAGGGGTGGTCGCGCATAGCTATTTTGTAGCGCGGGAATCTCAGGACCAGGGTTACGAAGGGCCGACGGCGGTTATTCCACACGGCGCATGGATACCGACGGCGGACCGGCATGCAACCCGGCATCTGTTGGGGCTGGAGGATCACCATACGCTGGTGGGGGCCTTCGGGTTCATCAAGCCGTATAAGCGCATCGCGGAATCCTTGCGCGCATTCCGTCGGCTGGTCCGGGTGGAGCCCAATGCGAGGATGATCCTGGTGGGAGAGCCCCACCCGGAGTTTCCCGTGGAGCAGTTAATCCGGACGCTGGGCCTTCGGGAGCATGTTCGAATTCTCGGCTTTGTCCCCCTGGAAAAGTTTGTGGAGTACATTGCGGCCTGCGACATTATTTTGAACCTGCGGTTCCCCACGGTGGGGGAAACGTCGGGGAGCCTGACGCGCGCAATGGGTTTCTTAGTGTTGCGCGCATTCGATTACATTCGCACTGAAAA
>RGPS01000211.1 GCA_010084195.1 Terriglobia bacterium | reverse complement strand
GCCACCGGGCGCCTAGCTTTTGAGGAACACGCTCATCGCAGCACGCCCGGGGCGGCGCTTTGGCGGTGGTGCACCCGTGTTGGTGAGTTGGTGCCGCCAAAGACACGTCGAATTGCGGGTTGTTTCTGCCCTGTTTGACGCCGCGCCTTGCGGCCCTTGCGCTTGAAGAACACGCTCACAACAGCACGCCCGGCGAGGCGCTTTGGCAGGTATTCCTCCCGGTGGGGCCGCCCCGGCGGCATCTGCGCTTGACGGTTTACTGCACCAGCTCAATCGCCCGCCGGGGATAGGGCGGAGCGATGTAGGGTGAGACCAGGCTTTCATTGCCGTCTTTGTCGATGGCCTTGACGCCGATGATGATGTCGTCGATACTGAGGCCTTCGAAAGTGTACTCCGTGGCCTTGCCAACGAAGATCTCGCGCTCCCAGAAGGGTGAGGTTGTCGGGCGCATGACGACTGCATATCCGGCCAGATCGTCTGCTGCTGCATCCTTCCAGCGCAACACCGCGTCATAGAGCGACTTGCCGCGCGCCAGATTGGGTAACTGGCGCCCTTTGTTGGCCCCGGTTGTGACTTCGCGGTTCACTTCCGGAGCTGAAGGGGCCAGAGCCAGGCTCGCCGCGACTGCCGCATTCACCTTCGCTACGTTTGCTGTGTAGGCGGGTGAAGCTCTGTCAAAGGTGTCGTTCGGGGTATGCTGCACACCCAGGTTCTCAGCGGGCGTGGTAAAACGCACCCCGGCGAAACCGTTCGCGACGAAAGGAGTATGGTCGCCACCGCGACTGAAACGGTCGTTCCGAAACACCGGATCGGCACGGAATGCGGGAACGTACTTCTGTGCTGTCTCCCGGACATAGCGGGCCAGTTCCCGCGAGCTGGAATCAGCAGGCTCTTCGGAGAAGACCCGAACCAGACCGCTCTGAGCCCGCCCGTCTCCCGACACGTCATTCCCGACGATGTCATTATTCAGGACGGCCTCAATTTTCTGGCCTTCCGCTTTCGCGCGATCCGCGTAGAGGGTGCTGCCGACCAGGCCAACTTCTTCCCCCGCAAACGCGACGAATACCAAAGTCTTTTCAAACTTGTACTGGCTCATCACACGAGCCAGTTCCATAACAACAGCGGTGCCACTGGCATCGTCGCTGACGCCAGGAGCGGGCGACAGGGCAGACTTTTCGGCGTCCATCGCGTCGGTTGCGCCGTCCCCGCTGGCACGAAAGTCCCCGGCACCTTCACGCGTCACAATGGCCAGAGAGTCGTAGTGGCCAGTGATGAGGATGCGCTTCTCCGGTTGCGAGGTGCCGGGCAGGATTGCCACCACGTTCACAAGCTCCACGTCGCGGAAGATACGGGTCTGTTTTTTCACCTTCCACGGGTCGTAGCTGACCTCGAGGCGGGGGCTGTAGCTCTTCAGTTCGTTGTAGATCCAGGTGCGGGCGGCTTTGATGCCATTGCCGGGCTCGTCCGTATCCGAGAAAACACTACGGGTTCCAAAGTCACCGAGGTGCTTCATGGTCGTGCCGATTCGGTCCAGGGAAATCTCCGAAACAAGCTTCTGGACAAGCACATCGGGCTTGCCGGTTTGGCCGGCAAGCCCGAGGGTGCTGCAAAAAAGTAAAGTGATGCTCCGAAGGGCCATCTCGCTATTATGCGAGATCGAACTTCGATTGGTGCAACTGGGGGTCGCTCTTCACCAGAACCGCCCGGCCCAGAGTTTCTTCAATCTCCTGCAGGAACTGGTTCCGGTTGTTCTTCAGCAACTTGCCGACTTCAGGATTCACGCGCAGGACGACATTGCCGTCCTTATCGTCGAAGACCTTCCGCATCTTGGTGGCTTCAGTGAGAATTTCTGCCACCACCGTACTGGTGCTCTTCACATGCCCGGCGCCTTCGCAATAGGGACAGGGTGAGCACAGCGTACGCTCCAGGGACTGTTTCACGCGCTTCCGCGTGATTGCCACCAGGCCGAAGTCGTTGAACTGCAGAATCTTATAAGGAGCACGATCAACCCGCATCGCCTCTTCCAGCGCCTGCATCACCTTCTGCTTGTTCTTGCGCTCATCCATATCGATGAAGTCGACCACGATGATGCCACCCAGATCGCGAATGCGAATCTGCCGCACGATCTCCTTGATGGCGTCCGTGTTGATCTTCACGATGGTGTCTTCAAGCCGGTTCGACTTGCCGACGTACTTGCCGGTATTGATATCGATCGCCACCAGAGCTTCGGTCTGGTTGATGACGATATAGCCACCCGACTTGAGCCAGACTTTCGGCCGCAGAGCCTTCTCAATTTCAGCCGTCACACCGAATTCGTCAAAGATGGGGGCAGGGCGTGTGTAGAGCTTTACGCGTGACACCAGCGCGGGCTGGAACCGTTCCGCAAATCGCAGCACACTTTCGTAGAGCTCCTCACTGTCTACCCAGATGGTTTTGAACGAAGTGGTGAGCTGGTCGCGGAGAATCCTCTGCACCAGATCCAGGTCGTGATGGAGTAGTACCGGAGCCGGACGCTTTTCCGCCTTCTGGCGCATATCGAGCCAAAGGTTGTAGAGGAAATGCATGTCCTTCTGTAGTTCTTCTTCCGTCTTGCCTTCTGCAGCAGTCCGGCAGATGTACCCCCCGGGGATGCCCTGGCGGTGTGTCTGGATAATGCGCTTCAGGCGCTGCCGTTCTTCGTCTGACGGAATCTTGCGGGAAACACCGGCGTGATCCACCGTTGGCATATAGACAACAAAGCGCCCTGGGAGCGCGATGTGCGACGTGATGCGGGCGCCCTTTTGGCCAATAGGTTCCTTGGCGATCTGGACGATAATTTCCTGGCCTTCCTTTAGCAGGTCAGCGATAGATGGCAGCGGCGGACGTTCACGTTCTTTACGCTCCCCGCCGCGGTCAGCACTCTGTTCAGCATTACGATCACCCCCGCGGTCAGCATTACGATCACCCCCGCGGTCGGCATTACGATCACCCCCGCGGTCGGCATTACGTGCACCACCGCGTTCGGCGTTGCGGTCGCCATTGCGATCAGCGCTGCGGTCCGCATTGCGATCAGGGTTGCGTTCACCGCGTTCGCGACCACCACGTTCCCCGCGCTCCGGGCGTTCCGAACGTTCCGGGCGAACTTCTTCGCGGACTTCAACGGCACCGGGCTCTTCACTCGTCAGGGCTACTTCAGTAACAGCCTCGTCGGGCTTCGCTTCACCGTTGGCATTGCGATCCCCATCTGGGCGATCACTGCCCCGTTCACCCCCGCGATTGCGGCGGCGCGTACGGCGGGAAACGCGATGTGGATAACGCTGTCCCTGTTCGCGAAGAGTCGCGGTGAGGCTGGTGGGGATGCGAGCCGGCTCAGGGCCTTCTTCGCCCTCAACAGTCTCGCCCTCAACAGTCTCGCCCTCAACAGTCTCGCCCTCAACAGTCTCGCCCTCAACAGTCTCGCCCTCAACAATTTCACCCTCAGCAGAGGGAGCGTCGTCGCCCTCCTCTTCCCCGGCTTCGTTGGAACTGGCTTCCGGGTCAACAAGCTCTTCAGCAGAGGGTGCCTCCACGCTAATCTCCACGACGGAGTCAGCTTCACCAACTGGTTCTGCAGGAGCTACAACTGCTTCTGCTGCCATCTCCACGGTGGGTTCTGCTGCAACTTCTGCAACAACTTCCACAACAACTGCGGCTGGAGCGACAACCTCTTCCACCACGGGGGCAGGTTCGGGAACCAGCTCAGGTTCGGGACTGGCAGCAACATAAGTCATGCTCAGACCTGCCAGAGGGTGATCGAGAGAAACGGCGTATTCTACCGGGCGATCTGCCGCCTCGGCAACGGCCTGGGCAAACTCCTCAATAGCGTCTTCCTGGGTTTCCACCGCAGCGTCTTCTTCCAGGGTAGTTTTCTGGGCTGACACTTCGGCAGCGATCGGTTCGGCCCACACCGGAGGATCCATCCGGGAGTACTTGCGGATCGTCTCACCCGGCAGCACAATCAGATCGTCCCCAATGGCTGAGGCATCAAACGGCGGCTCCGGCGGAGCGATCAGCAGTTCCCGCTCATCCTCAACAACGGGTGCGGCTTGCGGTGCTTCTCCCGAGCCTGCGGGGCGTGCGGCGTACTTCGAATCCGGCAGCCCTCCGCTGCGTCCACCCCGGCGACGGCCGCGGCGGCCGCGGCGATCGCGGTCACCGGCAGGGTCAGCTGCGCGATCCACGCTGGGAGGCCGATCTCCAGGCCTTCCCCCACGATTGTCGCGATCACGATTGCCGCGATTTTGATCCCGACCGGCTTCCCGGCCTCGACGAACCTCGCCACCAGGTGCAACCGGCGGCGTATCCACCGCAGCGGATGCGACAGCAGTCGAGGTTTCTCCTTCTGCCAGCAGAGCATCACCGGGCGGCAAAGCAGCGCTGCCGCTCTTTTCCATGCGGAGAATCTTCTCTTCTACTGTGCTGACGACGGAATCGTATTCATCGTTATCTTCGAAGAAGTCGGAGACATAAAGGAACGCGTCGCGCTCCAATCCGATATCCACAAAGGCGGACTGCATGCCCGGCAAAACACGGGTCACACGTCCCTTATGAATGCTGCCCGCAAGGGAATACTCTTTTTCGCGCTCGTGGAAAATTTCCACCAGCTGGTCGTCTTCCAGGATCGCGACCCTCGTCTCGTGTTTTGTAGACGAGACGACTAATTCTTTTGACATTGCCTTCTCCCGGTCGGGCCCTAATGGAGAGCTCCGGGGAGGCAAGACAGACTTTGCCCGAACCGATTTTCACTGCCCTGTACAACTTCACACTGACCGGACGCACGCTGGCCGCAGGATGGAGCGGATCGTTGTTTAGCGCCGCTTTCGCGTCACCTCTTCTGCAACCCGCATCAAAATCAACATCCAACGCTATTAACATCCAGCGCTCAACTCACTTCGTCCGCTCAGCGGGGCCAGTCGGGAAAACTTTTCGTTCGGGGATCGGCCGTCCGCTCCCGGTCCAGCGCGCTCAATCTACTTAGACGATGCGCACCGTTTCAAAACTCAGCTCTGGTTCCCAACGCAAATCTTAAAACTGTTATTGCCGTGAACGAAACTCCGGAAGCCGCACTTGTCGCCGCTCCCTCCATTCCGCCCAATCCAAACTGCTCAGTTGACAAATCTTCTTACCCGGACACTATTGACCAGGCCCAGCATCAGAAACGTCGACCAGATGCTGGATCCACCATAGCTCATCAGTGGCAGCGGGATCCCAGTGACGGGCATTCGTCCCACTACCATACCTACGTTTACCAGTATATGAAATAAAAGCAAACTTCCAACACCCATACAGATATACATTCCGGCCCGGTCCGGAGCGGTCTGGGCGGACTGCACCACCTGCATGAGCAAAATGAAGTACAAAACCAGCACAAAGATGACCCCAACGAAGCCGTGTTCCTCCGCGTAGGCCGAAAAAATAAAGTCCGTATGGGGCACCGGGAGGAAGCGCAACTGGGTTTGTGTACCTTTGGTGACCCCTTTGCCCCACGTTCCGCCAGCCCCCACCGCGATTTTCGATTGGATCAGCTGATAGCCGTCACCGTGAGGATCGCGCTCCGGATCCAGAAAACTCACGATGCGGCTTTTTTGATAGGGCTTCAGGTAGCCGTAGCCAACCGGTATCAGGACCAGCGCTACCAACGCCGTTGTCACCCAATACTTCCATCGCAGGCCAGAGAGAAATGCCCCCACTGCAAAGATCGGCAGATAGGTTAGGGCAGTCCCCAGGTCAGGTTCCTTGGCAACCAGGGCCATTGGGACCAGGATGAGCCCCCCCAGCTGCAACATCTCCCGGAACTCCAGAACCTCAGCCCGAAGATCTGTGAGAAATCGTGCCACCAACAGAATGATCACCAGCTTAGTGAATTCCGAGACCTGAAATCGCAAGCCGCCGGGCATCTGGATCCAGCGCGTGGAGCCAAAAGTTGTCTTGCCGAACAGAAGAACAACAAGGAGAAGGACCACAGACGCGATGTAAAAAGTGTACGACTTCTGTAGCAGGAGATGGTAATCGAAGCTCGCCACCGCCCACATCAGGCCGACCCCCAAAATCACATATGCCAACTGCTTCCACCACGCACCTTGCCAAATCGTGTTCTGTGTGGCGCTGAAAATCTGAAGAACCCCCAGCCCACACACAACCAGGACGATGAACAACATCGCCCAGTCAAAGTCTTTCAGATTAGCGCTTCGGAACATGGTCTAGTTCGGTTGCTCCGGGCGGGAAGGCATACTCAGGGCAGCAGCCAAAGCCGACGCCGGGTTCCGCCTAAACAACTCCGCTTCCTGCTGACGGATTTTCTTGTCGAAATACGATTTCATCACGTCGCGTGCGATGGGTGCCGCAAACTGGCCGTGCAACCCGGAGTTCTCCCACAACACAGAAATCACGATCTCCGGCTTGTAACAGGGAGCATAAGCTACAAACCAGGCGTTGTCCCGGGCTTCTTTGTGCTCCCTCGCGTATTCAGCCGACGTGGTTTGGGCAGATCCCGTCTTTCCGCACACATCGATTCCGGGCAACTTTGCCCGCACCCCGGTGCCGCCTTCGTTTATAACCCCGTACAGCGCGGAAGTTACTCTCCGAACGTTCTCGGGATTCAACGCCCACTCCTGCGGCTTCTCGTCTTTGGTATCTGCCTTCACCAAATGTGGGCGATGCCAGACCCCTCCCATAGCCAGGCCTCCGATCGCTCTGGCTAGTTGCAAAGGAGTTACCGTGAGCGCACCCTGCCCGATCGAAACCGAAATAGTTTCGCCGGCATACCACTTTTGGCGCTGCGTCCGAAGTTTCCACTCGGGTGACGGGACCGTTCCCGCAGCTTCCGCAGGAAGGTCAATCCCCGACTTTTGCCCAAGTCCCGCCTGCTTCGAGTAGAACGCCAGGGTGTCGATACCTGTTTTGTTACCAACACTGTAGAAGTAGGCGTCGCACGATACATTCATGCCTCTGTGCAATGAGATCGCCCCATGGACTCCCAGGCATTTGCTGAAGTGGCCGTAAAACTCCGCCCCCCCGTGGCAAACAAAGGTAGTGTTCTCATCAATCGCCCCGCTCTCCAGGCCGGCAATTGCTACCAGTGGCTTGAACGTGGAACCCGGTGCCAGCTGGGCCTGGATCGCGCGATTCAGCAGAGGGTTGCCCGGATCACTGGTGATTTCCTTCCAGTCCTTCGACTTGATTCGCACCGCGAACTTGTTCGGGTCGAAGCTCGGGCGCGAGGCCATGGCGAGAACCTCACCGTTCGCGGGGTTGAGGGCCACCACCGCACCCCGCTTATCTCCCAGCGCCAGTTCAGCCACGGCCTGCAGATCCATATCGATGGTCAGTTGCAGGTTTTTCCCAGGCAGCGCATCTTTCTTATGCAGCACCTCATGTTCACGTCCCAGATAATCGACAATCGACCGACGCTCGCCATCAACGCCCATCAGCCAGTCGTTGTACCCCTTTTCGATACCGGTCTTGCCGATGATCTGGCCCTGGTTGTACTTCGCGAAGTCGGGAATATCGAGTTCCGACTCGCTGATTTCGCCCGTGTAGCCGATGAGGTGGGCCAGGATACCGTTCTGGGGGTAGAGGCGCTTCTGGGTCTCGATGAGTTCCATCTCGGGGAACGTCCCCGGGTCTTTGTGCGCTTCCACAAAAGCCAGCTCTGCGGAACTCAGCTCTTCCTTAATAATGATCGGCTCGTATTTCGGACGCTTGCGAAAGCGACGGACGCGCTTGAGCAGGTCGTCGTAGTCCAGATGCAGGCCCTCTGCGATCTCATGAAGGTGTTCTTCCTTGAGGGTTTCGCGCGAGAGGATCAGGCTCCAGGTGGAGTGGTTGTCCACAATAACCCGGCCATCGCGGTCCAGAATTTTGCCGCGCGGGGCCACCAGGGGGAAGGCTTTGATCCGGTTCCGCTCAGCCCGTTCGTTGTAAACTTCCGGGCTGCGGATCTGCAGTTCCCAGAAACCCGACACCAGTACCAGAAAAATCCCGATGGCAATGTATTGGAAAGCATGCATCTTCGTGGACGCGAAGCTGGGGTCGTCACGGAGACGAGTCTTGTCCGGAGGGGGGAGTTCGTGCTGGGGTTCGAGGGAAGGAAAACTCACAGGTGCTGCCGGACCTCTATCTCCATCCTACAGGGTTTGCGGACGTTGCTAGCAGCCGGAAGTGCAAAATGACGGCACCTTCTTCACGATGGAGGTGCCTGCACCGGAAGACAGGAACAAAGTCAACTCCGATAAGTTGTAATAATCGCTGAGGTCCATCACCAGGTCCAGCTTCCCGTCGCCATCCAGATCTCCCGCCCACTGGAGGTTGCAGTGCTGGTCGACCAGACCCTGTTCCCACTTGTACAGGGTCTGGATTTGCCCCCCAACTGCAGGCTAGAAAAGATGTCCGCGTTTCGTTGTATCGTCCGTCTGGTGGACGGTTGATAATCCGGAGAATTGCGGTCCCCTCCCCGAACGGGAGCTGCTACTCATCGTTTTCAGGAAAGGACTTTGGTTCCTGGCTTTAAAACACCGCTGTGACCTTGTGCCCCGCCAGTCTCCCGAGTCCGCGCACCAGAAAGCGCGGTGGCGGCCCCGCCACGCTTACTTCCTGTCCCGTCTTCGCGTCTTCGGTGTCCACGATCCCGTCGTGAGCCCTCCGCACCCGCATTGTCGTTTCGCGCCATCGGAACTGCGGACCGGACTTCACCAGTGCCAGCCAGCGGTCCCCGTCCTTCGCCGTCACTTGGCTGCCATGGAACACACCCGGGCGGAGGATTTCGATTTTCGGCCGTACTGCTTCACCCGCG
>RGPS01000022.1 GCA_010084195.1 Terriglobia bacterium | reverse complement strand
CCAGAAAGCAGCGCCTGTGATGTGTAATCAACGCTATCGGCTGGAAAATTTGGGTTGTTCCACAAATTCCAAGTCTGACTATTCCAGGCGTTGTTACTTCCAAATTTTTCACCTGCATTCAGACCGACGTGGAACCCAGTCCATATTGGCTTGGGAGCAGCTAGAGGCGCTGCCTTAATAGATGGAAGGTCAGCCGCAGTTGCCGAAAGGCTGCTTAATAGAAGAATTGATATGCCAGCTTTTATCGTCTTCATCCGTCTGCTCAATTGGCGTGTAGTTATAATAAAGATTACTTAATAGAACTGAGTTTCATCAAGGCAATAAAACAGAGGATACGAATTATTCGACCGAGTGTGACTTATTGACCACTACTTAAAAAACAGAAAAAAGCCGACAGCTATTAGCTGACGGCGAAGTTAAACACTAGGGAAGGAAACTGAAGAGGAAGGGGGCCATCAGCTACCAACTCTGCCGATGGCCCTACCCCCTATCACCCGAGGGGAGCTGACGCCCAAGGCTCGGGAGGGTAACTAATTTATTTTGTTTCGTGGTGTGTAGTCCAACGAGCAATTACTACTGGAACACCAATCAAGAGCAGGCCGACGCCAGCAAATACGATAAGGTCATTCATGTTCAGCTGCATTAGTTACGCGTGTTAACGGGGGTCGCATCTAGTGAGTAAACCCATGAGAATGGCGCGTCAGTCAGTCAGTTTCGGCCAAGCCGCGGCTATTTCCTGCCAAAATCATCTCACCAAAAGAAAAAGCCGCCAGCTGGGAGGAACTGACGGCTTTAAAAGGAAACACAAGGAAGAGAAATATCAGATTTCTAGATAACGCCAGCCATTTGTAGAGGGGCGGCAATAAGAAGACCCCAACAGGCTAAGCCAGCTAAGACGCAAATTGCATTGGAGGCGGCGGTATCTTGCCGGTTACCCGCAGCCGGGCCCGTTGCGTCGCACCTGAGCGGAGGTCTGGATTCATCCGCCGTGGCGGTTTTGGCGGCCCGACGCCTTCGCGAGGCCGGACGAAAACTGCATACCTTCTCCCAACTGGCCCGACCCGAGAGTAAGGTTCTGGACGAGAGGGAGTACGTGGAGGCCGTTCTTGCGCAGGAACCGGATATCGAGTGGTCCCCCGCATATCTGCCGACTCATGATGCAATCGGCCCAAACGATCCCGACCTGCTCCTGGGCGGAGCGCCAAGCTGGTCCGGCGCACTGATTTGCGCTGCCGCGTCCGCCGCCGGCTGCGAGGTTTTGCTGTCGGGAGCGGGGGGGGATGAAGGCGCTACGTATCACGGCACAGGCCTGTATGCCGCGGTTTTGCGCGCAGGCTATTTGCGTCAGCTGCCTCGGGAATTGCGGGCCATCGCTCAGAGGGAAGGCAAATCGCTGCTTCGGGTTGCCGTCGCGCGGCTGCTGTTTCCGTTTCTTCCTGACTGGACGGCATGCCTGCTTCCGTCGCGTTTTGGGCATGCGCCCGCGCAATCCCCCCGGGACTCCGCCTTGTCCTTCCTGAGCCCGGCCTTCGCCCAGCGGGTACGGCAATCCCTGCCAGCACCATCGGACTGGAGAAACAGGCCAATGGATCGTGTTCACATGCTGACACACAGCTACCTGGTCGCCCGTGCTGATAACTGGTCGATTCTCGGTGCGCGCCACGGAGTAGCCTTCAGCTATCCACTGGCCGACAGACGCATTCTGGATTTCACTCTGTCGCTGCCCCTTAACCGGTTTGTGGACGGAGGCTTCGCTCGTCAGCCGTATCGCAATGCGATGGTGGGAATTCTGCCGGAGTCCATCCGCTGGCGCACCACGAAGTTTTGGCCGTTCCCGGACATCCTTTTGAACCTGGCCTCTGAGGAACAGGGATTGCGCGCGCGGCTGGAACGGGTCCGGCGCTCACCCGCGGTTGTTGAATTGTTCAATCTGAAGGCGATTGAGGCAAGGCTCGGGAATGTCCTCGCGGCGTCGAGGGCCCTTGAGTTCGCCGAGGTCGTGGCGCGCCAGGACTGACATATGCGGGCACTCAGGCTTTGGCGAAGTCTGCCGTACGATGGCCAGGGTCTGTTCTCTCCGGCGCAAGGAAGTCTGGACGAGCTCCGCCGAAGGGGGGCGGCCGCGTTTTGGCGTCGGGTGCCGTGGTGGAGCCGCCCCCTGTTGATTCCTTTGGCGCGGCTCGCGTGGGTAGCAGCCTGTACACGTAACGTCTGGAGCTACCCCACGGGCCGCACGATGCGCCTGTTCCTCGATTGTCTGCGAAGCGGCGCACGCCCCAATGAAGCATGGGTTTGGCGTGAGTTTTTCCCGCCGCCCGGTTTGCACCCCCTGCCCGGTCGGGCAGCGGGACGGTTGCTCTCAACGCTGGGGGCCCCCGCCGAGCATGCTCTGTTGAGTGATAAGTTTGCCACCGGCCAGCTACTGGAACGGGTCGGTCTGGAGGTACCTCCTTTGTTGGGGTTGGTCCGCCCCGGTGGGGGCCTCCCTGCGGACGCCCCGGCGTGGACCCATCCCGGGACCTTGTTCATCAAGCCCCGATATGGTTCAGGCGGAAGAGGGGCAAGGGTAATAAAGGATGCGGCCTCGCTAGACGGGGACGTTCGGGATGACACTCTGGTACAGGCCTGTCTGACGGGGCCCCTGCTCCGCCTGACTACGGCGCGGAATCCGGGCGAGCTTCCATTTCTCCACAGTGCCCTGCTCGCGTTCGACGTACCGGGCGAGAGGCCCCAAAACTTCATCAGAGGGCAGATTCGTGTTCCTGTCGATACGCGCACGGGGCTCATGGGTGCCGGGATCTGGTTTCTCTACCCTGGGGTCAGGTATGCGGTGCTGCCATGGAATCAGGCTCCGCTGACAGGCTCCCCTGTACAAGACTTTAGGCGTGCTGCAGAAATGGTGCTTCAGGCAATGGCTCTGGTACCGGGGCTGCCCGTTGTGAACTGGGATCTGATGCTAACGCCTCGCGGTCCAATCATTCTCGAAGGCAACACCTGCGGCGACTGGATTTTGGCCAACCTGTCTGCGGTTCAGGGAATGGCCACTATCCCTTTGGTGCCGCTATTGCAGCGCTGGGCATCTGAATTTCCCTAAACCCGAGTATGTGACGGGGTATTCCTGCCCACTCAATGACAAAGATCTGATCGAATACTGCCTCGCCGTTCCTGCCGTTTTCAAGTCGCGGGAAGGATATGGGCGATATCTTGTTCGGAAGGCGTTCGAGTCGATCCTGCCTCCGGAGTTGTCCTGGCGTCGACACCAAATGCAAGGTTCACCCGACTACGCCTTGAGGTACAACCGGCAACTCGGCGGAGTCCGCGAATTTGTGCGGGGCCTCCGGAAGTCCGATCCTGTCCGGGAAGTGGTCGATGTAGACGAACTGGCGCGGCACCTCCAGCCGAACAGTGATCTCGGGCGCCCTCCGGGGCGACCGACGATCCAGTCTAAATCTGCGGCTGGGGTGCCGACAACGGTGAATCTGGTTCATTTTCTCCGACAGTTCTCGGGCTTTCAGATTCGATGACGGAAACCAAATCACGGTTCGCGTGAAAAAAACATCAGCCGTTCCTCCTTTAGCCCTTCTTTCCCCAGCATTTTCCAATCGAAGAATGAGCATGAAACTGGGGGCAGGAGGAAGCGTAGCGACCGATGTCCCTTCCTTAGTTTTGGTGTATGAAGAGCCAGCCGGAACGGTCGTCTCTGGCGGCGAGTGGAAAAGTCGGGAAACCGGTCTGGGGTTTTCCTCGGTTTCCACCACCAAGTCATTTCCACGGCCTGTTGGCTTCAGGCAAACTGCGGTGGCACCGGCGATTCGATTTTGCACTGACGCAGCAGTATTAACAACAAAGTGAAAAGAGTCCAGGCGATGGTTGCCGCCCGGGCTGCCCAGAGCAAGTTAACACTGGTACTGGTACTGCAAACGGTCCCGGGGTATTGATCTCGCCGGGGTCGTTCTGCAATCATTACGCATCGGGGAAAGATGTTTCCCCGTTTTACAAACAGTCAAGGGGCGTTATGTATTCATCAAAAATTCAGGACAAGACTCAGGCAGCTGGCTATTCAACGCCGCGTCTGGTGAATTTGGGCTCCATTCAAGCGTTTGTTCTGGGGGCCGCAACGTTAGGCGGCGACGGGAACCCAGATACTGACAATAGTTCCTCGGGAACTTAGGTAAATCAATGTGTTGGGGTTTTGGCCAGCCAAGTCGTTTTTGGGATTAGTTAATTTCGAGGATCCGGGGCTCAATCAAGCTGCGGAGTTTTGTCGCTTCCCTCACTATCGATTTTGCGAACATTTCGCGGGGATGGAATCCGGTTTCGGCTGGACGGAGGCCCTCCCACACCTTTTTTTTTTAGGTCACTGCGACCTTTCAAACGGTAACGCGCTCGGCAGAGCGTTGGGCTGCGAATCCTCAGGCGGAGGTTCCAACTTTAGCCTGATCCTTCATGCTTATGCTCGGTGGGGCACGGAGATGCCTAAAGTCCTGGCTGGACGTTACTCATTCTCCATCTGGGATGCGCAACGTCGCGAACTCTTTGCCTGTCGTGACCACTTGGGGTCACTCCCTTTTGTGTACCATCGGACCCCTTCCTGTTTCGCCTTTGCGGGCGACATGCAGAGCATGCTGGAAGGGTTTCGCATCCACAGAGTTCTCAATTTAGAAACCCTCGCTGCTACCAGGTTTGTAGGTGCGTGCCAAGTTGAGACGGGGGCAACTCTATTCGCGGGGATATGTTCTTTGCCTCCTGGGCATTGGCTTGTGGCGCGCAGGGACCATTTGGAGGTAGCCGCGTATTGGCAGCCCGAAATTCACGCCGACTTAGTGCCTGTGCGAGAGGAAGACGTTTTCGCGCAGACGGCAGAGTTGGTTGAAAACGCTGTGTCTCGCTGGGTGGCGTCGAGCAAGTCGCCATCTCTCGCATTCAGCGGTGGCCTGGACTCATCGGTGGTGGCCGTGGTTCTTTCGAAATGCCTCAGGAAGTCCAACAGAACTTTTCTGGCTCTCGGTGCCGTTAATCAGGTCGACAACTCTGATCTGCCGGATGAAAGAACATTTATGGCCGAACTAAGCGGCCTTGACAATATGGAACTGCGCTACGTCCCGGCAGTCGGGCGTGGGCCGTTTGACGGTATTGACGATCCTTCTCTATTTCATACTTCCTGCATTCGGTATTCACGAAGGTTTCTGCTTGATGAAGTGACTTCCGTGGCTCAAGGGAATGGTGCCGATATGCTACTAAGCGGTGATTGGGGTGAACACACCATTAGCGAGTCGCCAAGCCCTTACCTTCTTCAAAGTGCGCTGCAACTTCGCTTCCCATCGCTGCTGAGTACGCTGCGCAGTAAGCGGCAATTGAGTGGAATTTCCGAAGCGCGGCTCCTGGCAAGTGAGGCTAAACATTATTGGTGGCGGCCCCGCCCTCGTACCGAGACCCATTTCTTTTCCCCTTCCTTCATTCGTACTTTTCCGGGACGCTTGTTTCCTCGCTACCCATTTTGGCCGGCCACTCAAAAAAAACAACTCCAGGATGTGCAACGTGCACTGGCGTTGGATGGTCTCATGTCCACCCGGCCACGAGAATCCGTTTTTTTTCATGCCAGCCCATTTCGAGATCCGGAGCTCCTCGAGTTTTGCCTTGCCGTACCGGCCCACTTCAAATCCCGGAACGGAATCCGCCGATACCTGGCCAAGAGATCATTCGAGCACATGCTACCCCGGTCTCTGGCCTGGCGAGCGACCAAGTTGCCGTATTCGCCAGACTACCATCTTCGGTACAATGAGCAACTACCCAAAGCGATTGAATTCATCAATGGGATCCGAAAGTCTGATCCGGTGCATGATCTCGTTGACGTGGACAGATTGCGTAGCCTTGCAAAACCTGTAGGAAGCGAGGCCTCGGTAAGCTACAGCGCGGCGCTGGGGCCAGTTCCCCGCACTATCTACCTGATCAATTTCCTGCGTCAGTTTCCTGCGTTCAGCAGTTAAGATCCCATGCGTCGGTATTCAGCCTACGGTCTTACCATCAATTCAGAAATTGATCTCGTTGATTTCCCATCTGCTCCCGAAGTCGGTGGCGCGGACGTGGTCATCCGCTACGGCGAGATCCCGAAAACAGTGGCTAAGACCACCTTGAATGAGGAGCTTGTCAAGATCCGCGACATTGGGGAGTTCTACATTGTTGAGGGTCGGGAGATTACGGTAAAGCTGCTCCCCGGTGCGCCCCCCGATATCATCCGAGTTCTGTTGTCGGCTCGAATGCTCGCCTATCTGCTGCGGCAACGCGGTTGGCTTCCACTGCACGCGAGCTCCGTATGGATCGCCGACCACGCTATTTTGTTCCTGGGGCGTGTGGGGGAGGGCAAGTCAACCACGGCCGCTGCATTTCACCGGCACGGTTACCCGGTGGTGGCAGATGATGTGGCTCCGGTCCGGGTCAGGGATGGTGTCACCGAATTATGTTCTGGCCCTCCGCAACTGCGACTGTGTTCGGACGCAGCGGAAACATTTCTTGAATTGGACCCCAGTGCCCGCCAGGTATATGACAAACACAGCCTGAACTTGCACCGCGGTGGCATCCCGCCTACGCTGCCCGTCGCCAGAATATATCTACTCGGGGCGGGCGAGTCGACCCAATGCCTGCCCGCGACTGCAATTGATGCATGGGCAACTATGGCCAGAGAGTGTTTCATCCGTCTGCGCCATGCAGGCGCAGATTTGCTTGCGTCTCATCTGCGGGACTGTGCGGCGGTTCTCGGTGCGACTCCGGTGCGGCACCTTTCACGGCCCAGGGATCTTGGTGGAATCGGCAAGATGGTCGAGGCAGTTGAACGAGATCTTGTGAATGCCCAAGCTGAGCCTCGTCAGGGGCGAAGAAATTCACGAAACATGGCAGCACGATACATTTGATCGCAAAAATGTTCCAGCGGAGTTGCCTTAGGCCAGAACTGCCGATGCCTGTCCTTTGTAAGTTATAAAAAACAAAAGAAATGTTATGGTACTGGACCTGCTGGCTCCCTGCCCCACAATTTTGATGATTGAAAATGCGATTTCTCGTTGTATCCTCATTACATAGGTCGGGATCTTCCCGTTCCGGAGGAAATTTTTATGACTACTCGCTACATAGCTGCCTGCGTGGCGGCAATAGCCAGTGCGTGGACCCTGAATGCAGGGCAGATCGCAATTGGAACCGGCACGGCTGGTACAAATGGCTTGACGAAGGAGTACATGAATCCTGTGCTCAACGTCACGACCAATCCCAATCCGGCGAGCACAACGTCCTGCTCGGGCGCTTCGAATACACCCAGCACCAGCGCTACCGGTTGGAACAACTGTGTGGTTCCTTCGACGGGGACCGGGTTCAACATTCAGGCCAGCACCTACTCACCCAGCTTGTTTTCGACCGCTGCTCCGGCAGCTGCGCCCACGACGGACACGATCGTTGCGGGTGGGGTGACTTTTGAGCGTGAAAATGATCCGTCCTTCACGACACGGAGCACCTGGATTACAGCCGCCACAACGACGACGCCGTCTTCCTTTGTCGTTGCTGTCGGTATCTACGGCGTAGATAAGGTTTACACTCTGTTAAACGATTATTGGGGTGGAATTAACCAGCAGAACACCACCGTCGAGTTCCGCTTCGACGATTCATCGAATGGTGGCGGAGGCGTCAACCCTGTTAAGATCGCCCGGTTTGACCTCGTGAATGGACAGACGATTCGCTCGTCTGTAAATGCGACATCCAGCACGCCCACAACTGTTGCGGGGGTCAACATTGCCACGACTCTTTCGGGAACGTACAATGCCAACGCTGGCAATGGTACGGTTACGGCAGCAAATGCCTACACCAGCGGGTATACGACCGGTGCCACGAATCGATATGCATCAACGACGGGAAACGTGGTTCTGGATTATCAGACTTTTGACTTCGGGTCATTTTACGCAACCGATTTTCTCGTCTCTATCACGATCAGGAATCAACTGTCGGCAGGTCAGTCAGTGGGGTTCGAGAATACCAGAGCTGCTCTCTCAGCGGTTACGCTCAACCAAATTGATCCATCGCAGGTTCCAGAGCCCTCTACCGTGTTCCTGGCCTTTGCCGGCTTAGGCTCGGTTTGCTACTTCCGCCGCCGCAAGAACTAGGTCAACATCTTTAAACTTCCTCTCCGGGCGCATCTCTCAAATAAATGAGAGATGTGCCCGGATTGTTTTTGGGGGCGCAGCCAGTGGGTCTTACCACCGTGCCTCATCGCAACCACGCTCATATGCGAAAGAGTTCGCGTCGAGCGACTCTTAGAATCAGCACAATCATCACCAGGGCATCACTACCACTATCTGTTGTTTGCAGATCGAGCCACCGCCCCTTGAGCCTTCTTGCCAAAGTCCGGGGTCCTATGGTGGCTACATTCTTCTCCATCTCAGCCAGCAGGTGACTGTTCAATCTATGTTGAAGCCATGTGTTTGGCACTGAGACACCCTCTGGGAGAAAAGTCTCGGACCAAACCAGCTGGAATGCCAGGTCGGTCAGCCACAGTACTGCCGCGAAGCGGTGTGCGGTCGCACGGGAGATAACCTCGGCTTGCAGGTCCGGGTGGGCAGACCGCCAAACTCTGCGGAGTTCGTACATGTGAAAAAATGAGGAAAAACGGTCATTTGCGAAGTGGAGAAGTAAGCCCAGCAACTCATCGCCTGCGGACGGGATAGCTGCCGCACGACCGGTGGGCAATTGGTGGACTGCGGCCCGCCCGAAGAATTCGTCAACCCGAATGCCACGCGGCCCATGGCTGAGGCGGGTGTGAAGCTCCACTCTGGGGCGGTTCGACGAATACATCACCAAATGGTGATTGGTGAGCTTTGCCTCGCTGATGCTGCCCTGCTGCCTGTAACCGTTTGCGACCAGATGGTTGGCTGCCCGTTCCAAATCCGACTCTCGAATAGCCAGATCGATATCTACGGAAGGCCTTCGAAGAAAGGGCACGGGAAAGTGCCTCCGGCCTAAAATTGGGCCCTTCAGGGACAATACCTCGATTCCACCCTGCGAGAATAGCCCGAGGACAAAATCGAGCTGACGAATACATTCGTCGTGGCGCTTCCAGCTGTCGGTCAGGATCTGATCGCACCATTCACGCTGCACGGGTGAAACTCTGGGCCTGACTGCATAGGCGACCACAGCAGCGATGCGGCGCGCCACCGCAGTCTCCTGAATTTCCGCCCAGTGTCCCGGGTCATCAAGGCCAGAGAAATCCGGGTCCTCTCTCAAAAGAGGGACCAGGATTCGTGGAGAGGGGAGGCCTGTCACCTGAGGCGAGTTTACCAAAGGTGGTCCGACCGGCATCGCTACAATCAGGACAGAAGCACTCCGTGATCATGAACTTCCGAAAAATACGGACCTTTTGGCGAATGGACCCCTGCAAGCGCAGGATGGCATTGCAAGCCATCATACTTCCACCAGGGGTGCGCTGGGGGGTGGCTTTGCTGGGCGTGGCCAGAACAAGCGCACTGTTGAGTGCCTGGTCATCAGGTCGGGTATACAAGTCGCAGGAGGGCGAGCCATCGGGTGTGCTCAGGCAGGCCGTCAGGGTGCAGCAAGTGGTTAAAGCATCCCTTGGCGTGGGGGGGACATGCCTGATCCGTTCCCTTGTCCTTCAAGCCATATTGCAGAGGCAAGGAATCCCAACCGACCTTAGAATCGGAATCCGCAAGCAAGGTGAGCTTCCCGAAGGGCATGCCTGGCTTGAGTACCAGCGGTCACCGATCAACGAATCGCCCGAACAGGTGGCAACGTACACTGTATTCGACGGTGCGGCCGCTCTGGATTTCCCTCCGAAATAGTTAAGTAGGGCGACGGTGATAATCTGGGAGCGATCCCATGTCATATTCCAGCGTTTTCCTCCGCCTCGGGTGTCTCGCCCTGGCACTGGTGCCTGCGGCTCCCTTCGTCGCTGCTCAGGCTGATATTCCGGTGCCGAAGTCTGTTGCGCCGGCGAAGCAGTACTCCGCCGCCGTGCTGAGTGCCGGGCAGTCGGCGTTTCTTCAGAATTGCGCCTTTTGCCACGGCAAAGATACGGGTGGCGGCGAGTCCGGGCCTGACCTGACTCGGTCGAAACTGGTCGCAGACGATGTGGACGGCTCGAAGATAGGGCCCGTGATTCGCAATGGCCAGGGCATTATGCCGAAGTTTGCGGTGGCTGAGTCGGAGTTGGCAGCCCTGGTGGCCTTCATCCACGACCAGAAGAGGATTGCGGAGTCGCAGACGGGTGGTCGTAAGGGTGTGGAAACGGCCGATCTGAAGACCGGCGATGTGGCAAAGGGCAAGGCCTACTTTAACGGGGCTGGTACCTGCTCGAAGTGCCATTCGGTGACCGGGGATCTGGCAGGAATCGCGAAGAAATACGCGGGACTCCAGTTGATGCAGCGGACCTTGTATCCGCGCGGTGCGAAGGTGAAATTAACCGTGACGCCGGCGACAGGGGAAGCCATCACCGGCGACCGGGTATTCCAGGATGAGTTCACGGTGGCGCTGAAAGACCCGACCGGACGCTTCCGGTCCTTTTCGACATCGAAAGTGAAAATCAAAGTGGACGCTCCTGCTGAAGCTCACGTGGAACTGTTACCCAAATACAGCGACGACGACCTGCACGACCTGATGACCTACCTGCTGTCACTGCAGTAAACGAGACACGAGACCACATCCATGAGCTTCCTTAATTCCGTAACCAGACCGTTTGCAGTGGCCGCTGTGCTCGCCGGAGCCCTGTTCGGGCAGGGCATCACCCCGGAGATGCTGCTGAAGCCTCCAGCCGATTCCTGGCCAGCGTACCATGGCGATTATTCGGGCCGCCGTCACAGCCCGCTCACTCAGATTAACGCCACCAATGTCGGTGGCCTGTCGCTGGCCTGGGCCTTCCAGACGGGCGCGGCTACGCAGATCAAAGCTTCCCCGCTCGTAGTTGATGGCGTGATCTATTTCAGTGTTCCGGATGTGGTTTATGCCGTGGATGCCCGCTCGGGTCGGCAGATCTGGAAGTATCAGTACCCGGCCAACAAGGGCTTTCACATCGGCTCGCGTGGCGTGTCCATGTACAAGGACTGGTTGTTTTTTGTCTCCCCGGATGCGCACCTGGTTTGCCTGAACTCCAAAGACGGCACAGTGCGCTGGAACGTAGCCATCGCGGATGCGAACCGCGGTTACTGGAGCACACTTTCGCCGCTGATTGTGGGCAATCATGTCCTGGTCGGTGTTTCGGGCGACTTCGACAACCTCACGGGCTTCCTGAAGTCGATTGATCCGGAAACCGGCAAGACGCAGTGGCGTTGGGACAGTACGCCTCCCGCCGGGACTCCTGGGGCAACCACCGGGGGCATGACGTGGATGACCGGCACTTATGACCCGGAAGCCAAACTGCTCTACTGGGGTACCGGGAATCCGACGCCGGTGCTGAATGGTCCGGCGCGCCCCGGCGATAACCTCCACACGGGCAGCATCGTGGCCCTCGATCCCGAGACCGGCAAAATGAAGTGGGCCTTCCAGCCGTCTCCGCACGATACGCATGACTGGGATGCCGTTGAAATTCCGGTGCTTGTGGATGCTGATTTTAAGGGCAAGCCCCGCAAGATGCTGATGCAGGCGTCCCGCAATGGTTACTTCTTTGTACTGGACCGTCTGACCGGAGAAAACCTGCTCACCAGCACCTTCGGCCCTGTGAACTGGTCTCTCGGTGTGGATAAGAAAGGGCAACCGATCCCCAATCCGAAGAAGGAACCGGCCCCGGATGGTCGGATCATTGCACCGGACGAAGCGGGCCTGACGAATTATCGCTCTCCTAGTTTTGACCCGAAGACGGGACTGTTCATTGTGAGCACTCACCCGAGTTACGCCATCTACTTCAACAAACCGGCCGACGGTGCTTTTGGCTGGGCTGGTGCGGACTACAGTGTTTGGGGCACGGGCGTGCTTCAGGCGATTGACTACCAGACCGGCAAAGCTGGGTGGACCCATGATTTGGGCCCCACCGGAGCGGGAGCGGGTGTGCTGACGACGGAAGGCGGAGTCATCTTCACAGGAGACGCGCAGGGTAACGTTCTGGCGCTGCGTACCAGCGATGGGAAGACCTTGTGGCATGCCGGGGCGGGTGCCACCATGCAGAGTCAGCCCGTCACGTTTATGCTGGATGGCCGTCAGCATGTGGTGACCGGCATTGGCGGCGTTCTTTACTCGTGGGCTTTGCCCGAGAAACAGTAGCCCTTACAGCGGGATGTTACCGTGCTTCCGGCGCGGCATGGTGTCTACCTTGTTTTCGAGCATGCGCAGGGCGCGGATGAGATGCTTCCGCGTGTCGCGGGGCTCGATCACATCGTCGATGTAGCCATGTTCTGCGGCGATGAAGGGGCTGGCGAAACGCTCGTTAAATTCGGCGATCTTCGCTGCCCGAGCTTCGGGGCCTGCGCCCGACAGTTCGCGGCGGAAGATGATATTCACAGCACCTTCGGCGCCCATGACGGCAATTTCGGCGCTGGGCCAGGCCAGGTTAATGTCGGTTCGGATGTGCTTGGAGCCCATTACGCAGTAGGCACCGCCGTAGGCTTTCCGCGTGATGACGGTGATCTTGGGGACGGTGGCTTCGGCATAGGCGTAGAGGAGTTTGGCACCGTGGCGGATGATTCCGCCGAATTCCTGTTCGGTACCGGGCAGGAAGCCGGGAACATCTTCGAACGTGATAATCGGGATATTGAAGGCATCACAAAAACGCACGAAGCGCGCCGCTTTCACGGATGAGTTGATGTCGAGGCAGCCGGCAAGGAAGGCTGGCTGGTTGGCGACGATTCCAACCGACCTGCCATCGAGCCGCGCAAAGCCGACAACGATGTTCCGGGCGTAATGCTCGTGGACTTCAAAGAATTCTGCGTCATCCACGATGCGGTGGATGACGTCCTTGATGTCGTATGGTTGATTTGATTCTGCGGGGACGATGGTGTCAAGCTCAATATCCGCTCGGTCGATTGGATCCGCGGTCGCTTTCCGCGGTACGTCATCGCGGTTGTTCTGGGGCAGGTAGGTGAGCAGTTCGCGGATCATGCGGACACAATCGCCATCGTCCGTGGCGATGAAGTGGCCCACACCGCTGACCGAATTGTGAGTCATGGAGCCGCCCAATTCCTCTTTGGTGACATCTTCATGGGTTACGGTCTTGATGACATCGGGTCCGGTGACAAACATGTAGCTGGTTTTCGCCACCATAAATGTGAAGTCGGTAATGGCGGGTGAATAGACCGCGCCGCCCGCACAAGGCCCCATGATGGCCGAGATTTGCGGCACCACGCCGCTGGCGAGAGTGTTCCGCAGAAAGATATCGGCATAGCCGCCGAGTGACACCACGCCCTCCTGGATGCGCGCTCCGCCTGAGTCATTCAGCCCGATGATGGGCGCGCCGGTCTTGACGGCGAGGTCCATTACCTTGCAGATCTTGCGGGCGTTGGTTTCTGAAAGCGAGCCGCCGAAGACGGTGAAATCCTGGGCGAAGACGTAGATGAGACGACCATGGATGCGGCCATAGCCGGTGATAAAGCCGTCGCCTGGGGTGACTTGTGATTCCATGCCGAAGTCGCGGCAACGGTGCTGGACGAGTTTGTCGAGTTCCTCGAAGGTGTCTTCGTCGAGGAGGAGGTCGATGCGTTCGCGGGCGGAGAGCGTGCCTTCTTTGTGTTGGCGCTCGCGGCGGTCGGGACCACCGCCGTCTTCAGCGGCCTGATGACGGCGGCGAAGTTCGGCAAGCCTGCCGGAAGCGCCAGGGGCGGAAGGGGTTAGTGGCATGAAATACAAGGATAAGGGACGCAGTGACAAGACTGCAGGGTGTGTGGGAAAATGAAATCTAACCCGCGCGGTGAGGTGGCAGAGTGGTCGAATGCGGCGGTCTCGAAAACCGTTGAACCTTCACGGGTTCCGTGAGTTCGAATCTCACCCTCACCGCCATTTTATTCCTGTTAGCTCCCTGAACTACTTCCCGAACTTCAGGACAAAGCCGCCGCTGACGATCACGTTGTGTGTCCCTCCGCGTATCGTGTTCACGTTGAGTGCCGGCAGGCCGGTATAGAAGTCGCGAATCTCTCCCCGCAGGCTCACCCATTTGAAGATCGGAATGTCCAGTCCGCCGCCATACTGGAACGCTCCCCGACTGAGATGCCGGGGTGCGGAATTCAGCGCACCGCTCAGGGTTGTCGTGCTCTGCTCGTACAGGGCGTAGCCGGCTCCGAGTGTGGCAAAGGGCTGGATCCGGCCTTTGGGGTTGAGTTTGAGGCGGATCCCCGGCGTTAGATACAGGCTGGCGAAATCGCGCGTCAGAAGAGGCGCGCCCGTCACCCGCCGCTGGTGGTTCCCACCTTCAGCGCGGACTTCAAGTCATTGGCGGTGCCGCCAAGCGTGAAGGCGAGTTCGTGATTCTGCGCGGAAGAGCGGACTGACGCCAAAAGGGCGATTGCAATGAGGGTAAGTTTCATAGGTCTACGGAAGTCACTTGACGGGTGAGGCAGCAAGGCGGAAATCGAGAGCCATAGCGTCTTCTGTGCCGATGGCACCCAGAATCGCTGAAGGTGGCTTCAGCCCATAGTCGGAAAGCCTGATCGTGGCGCTGCCCTCTACCCAAAGCATCGTCGGGTTCGCCGAACGGAGCTGAACGTTCACTTCGACAGGCTTCGAAATACCACGAATCACCAGCATCCCCTGGGCGACATAACGATCACCTCCCAGAGCTTTGATTTCTGAACTGGTGAACGTCATGGTGGGGTACCGGGTTGCCGCCAACATGTCTTCGAGGGCCACCTGGCTGATCTTCCTGAGGTCTTTGGCGCTGACCCAGGCATCCTTGCACAGGGCGCTCCGCGAGTCGATGGTTAGCTGGATTCCGGCAGTTTCGGGATGCTGCGAATCGTACTGGAGCGTGCCCTGGAAACGTTCGAACAGAAACAGATGCTTCTTGCCGCGCATAAGTCCGGTCTTGGCCACCGTGAGAGCAAAACTGGTGTCCTTTTCCGGTCGGACTTCGTAAGTTGCGGCCAGCGCAATGCCAGTCAGCGTCAGGAATACTGTGACGACCCGTCTCATGCCGATATATGTCACAGGCCTCCACCTCTATTCCCATTTTCCACGCTACAGGGCTTATGCCCGAGCCTCACGCTAAAATAAGAGTTGCCATGATCTCCCGAGCAGAAGCCATTGATATGTTCCAGTCCGACGATCTTGTCGGGCTCGGTATGGAAGCCGACTCCATCCGCCGCCGTCTTCACCCTGACGGCATTGTCAGCTACATCATCGACCGCAATATCAACTACACGAATTTTTGTACGGAGTATTGCAGTTTCTGTGCGTTCTACCGCCCCATGGGGCATAAAGACGGGTACGTCCTGCCCCGGGAAGTCATCTTCGGCAAGATTCAGGAGACGCTGGATCTCGGGGGGACCGGGCTTCTGTTCCAGGGCGGATTACACCCTGATCTGAAGATTGACTGGTACGAAGATCTGCTGCGCGCCATTAAGGCGAAGTTCGATATTTGGTGCCATTGCTTCTCGGCCCCCGAGATCACGAATATTGCAGAAGTGAGCGGGATCTCTCTGCGGGACACTATCGCCCGACTGCGGGACGCGGGGCTAGACTCCATTCCAGGGGGCGGCGCTGAGATTCTGGATGACGCGGTCCGCTATCGCATCAGCCGGCTGAAGTGCGGCACGCAGGACTGGATCGACGTTCATCGGACGGCTCATCAACTCGGGATGAGGACCACCGCGACCATGATGTTCGGTTGTGGGGAAACCCTGGAACAGCGCATGAACCACTTCGATATCGTGCGTCAGATTCAGGAAGAGACGGGCGGCTTTACTGCGTTCATCCCGTGGTCATTCCAGCGCGAAAATACCTCGCTGGGGCGCTTTGTGAAGGAAGAAGCGACCGCTGTCGAATACCTGAAGACGCTGGCGATCTCCCGGATCTATCTGGAGAACATCCTGAACATCCAGAGTTCCTGGGTGACACCGGGCCTGAAGACCTGCCAGGTGGGCCTCCGTTTTGGGGGTAATGACGTGGGCAGCATCATGATCGAGGAAAACGTGGTCTCGGCAGCGGGTGCCCACCATCGTGCCACGGAAGAAGAGCTGCGACGCCTGATTCGCGACGCGGGCTTTGTTCCGAAGCAGCGCGACACGTTGTACAGAACGTACTTCCTGAACTAATTCAGCGCCAGAACGTAATCACCAGGCCTCCGGTGACGATCAGAGCTCCACCCGCCAGGATGGGTGGAGTGACCTTTTCGCGGAATACCAGGACGGCCAGGATCTGCGCGACGACGAAGAACACGGCCACATACAGCCCCAGCAGTTCACCGAAGTTCCAGGGTGTGCGATTCACCAGCCAGCCGTAGAAAAACAGAACTGCCGCTCCGGCCCCGTAGAACGCGATCCGCGTTCCTGTGCCCGCCAGAATCCCCTTGCGAATCAGTGCGTCGCCCCCGGCTTCCAGAAGTGCGCAGAAGGCAAGCAGGGCGATGAGGGCGGTTCTGCTCACTTCTTGGCCATCGGATAAGCCAGAGACTCCATCAGCCACTCCCCGTTTTCCTTCACGGCCTGGCGCAGATTCTCCACCAGGCGTTCACGCTGTTCATAGAGCCTTGGTGCGGCTCGTCCACCGTGTTTTTCAAGAAGAGCCTTCACGATGAAGGGCATCATCATCGAATAATCGCCGGGCAGACTCTCGGTGGACTGGAGATAGGTATCTTTATCGACCTTGCCCCAGGTGACGGCCTCAGCGGGCAGACACGAGGACAGCGAACCGTCGGTCACCGGCGCGGTCGTAATCTGGACATCGAACTCAAAGCCGCGAACGTCCGGCAGGCCCAGCACCTGACCCAGGGCGGGTTCCGGCTGCAGGTTGAAGTTCTTGGGTACACCGCCGCCCAGAATCAGGGTGGCGATGGCCTTCGCCTCGTTCTCAAACAGGCCCCAGTAATGATAGGCGCAGGCTTCGAAGACTTCAGCATGCAGGTCGAGATCAAACTCATACTCGGGGATGAGGCCGGCCTGCTTCATCGCCCAGAGCTTCATGGAATTCAGGAAGACGCTGCCATCGGAAGGCGCGCCGACAAAGATGGGAATTCCCAGCTTGTGGCAAGTGGCGAGCAGGCCCGGTTCCACACCATTGCGGACTTCCTGCTCGCCATAGAATGCGCCCAAACGGTTGCGGAGTTCGGTGCCCGTCATTCGCTTCTGGAATTCCGGACGTCGCAGCATGGCGGAGAGGAACTTGTCCTGATCCAGCAGAACTTCCTCATCGAAGCCCATGTCGGTGACGCGGATGACCTTCTCGTCGCGCAACGCCCCGTCATCGCCAAAGATCGGTACTTCATAGATCGGGTCCTTCGTGTGGGCATTGAGACTGCGGTGGCCATCGTGATAGCAAACAGCGTCCGTAGTGCTCACGTACGCAACCCAGCCGGTTTCGAGCAGAGGTATCAGCCAGGCCTGGTGCTGCCCGGAGACGGTAACGGGCCCTGCGATGGACAGCGTAATGGGGCAACCCTGCTCTATCGCGCGGTCCAGAATCGTATAAACACGACGCAGAATGGCGCCGCCAAAGGCAGGCAGGCAATGCTCAAAAATCTCGTGGACGGAGTTGACCTGGTCGACCCGGCGGACGCGCACCGGTTTGCGGTTGTGTTGACTCATTTACTACGAGTTTCGCACCCTGCCGTACACCCGACAGGACCGCTTACTCGATGCGGAAATCCCAGAGCCGGGTATCGAGCTTGCCCTCGGTGTACTCAATCACCGCATACTCACCCTTCGCCAGGGGCTGTTGCGGCCAGATCTTGAACAGCCCGCTCTCAGTCAGTTGCTTGGAGAAGACCTTCACGATCTCGCGCTCCTCGCTGACTTCCTTCGAGACCGCCTCTACCGTGACTCTCTCCACCTGACGAATGCCCTTGCCCGGCGTGAGTTTGACGATGCCGAAGCTGTCTTCGAGTGAAAGCTGGATGTAGATTTCCGGGTGGTCATCCGGCATGACATTGAGGGAGTGCTCGCCCGGCAATTCCATGTAGGAAATTGCGGACGTTGGAACAGGGGTCACGAGCTTCAGCAGCGTGCGAGTTTTTGGATTGCGCATCGCCCAATCGCCAAGCTTGAAGATGCGCAGCTTGTCATTTCCCTTTTCGTCTGGCTCCAGCATGTAGACACCAGGGTCCATCGGGATCTTCCGGATCTCCTGGCGCTCTTGCTTCACGGCAGTTTCTTCTTCCAGAACTTCTTTCGTCTGCTTTTCGAGAACTTCTTTGCGTGCCTGCGCCTCAGTCTCGGTCTTCTTAAGGTCGACCAGCGCCACGGGTATTTCCTCCCAATCGCTGCGCTCCACGCTGTAGTAACGGACGCGGTCCTCCTGGATCGTGTATTCCCGCACGAGCTGGAAGCCGCCGTCCGCCATATACAGCTTGAGATTCGCCGCCGCCAACGTGGCAGTCAGGAGCAGGAAGATTACGATTGCGCGACGCATGAAAGGATCTGCCTACAGTTTAGGCGGTTTCTATAATGGAGTTCACATGACCTACCGAAAACTGGGGCGTACGGGCCTCGAAGTCAGCGATGTTGGCTATGGTGCCTGGGGTATCAGCGGAGCGCAATGGATTGGCGCGAAGGACGACGAGTCGCTGAAGGCTCTCCACGCCGCCATTGACGGCGGCCTGAACTTTATTGACACTGCCCTCGCCTATGGGGATGGCAAGAGCGAGGAACTGGTGGGGCAGGCCGTGAAGGCTTCGAGCCGCAAGGTCTATGTTGCGACGAAAGTTCCGCCAAAGAACCGCCGCTGGCCCGCGCAGCCCGGCATCGGCATCGAAGAAGTGTTCCCGCACGACTACGTGATTGAAGCCACGGAAACCAGTCTCCGGAATCTGGGGATGGAACAGGTAGACCTGCAGCAATTGCATGTCTGGAATCCGGACTGGCTGGGGCAGGACGAATGGCAGCGCGCTTTCGAAACCATAAAGGCCAAAGGGTACGCCCGCTTTGTCGGTATCTCGATCAACGATCACCAGCCGGATTCAGCGTTGGGCATCATTGAGACCGGCCTGATCGACACGGTCCAGGTGATCTACAACGTGTTTGATCAGGCACCAGAGGCTCGCCTGTTCCCCGCGTGTATTGAACACAACATTGGCGTGTTGGCGCGCGTTCCGTTTGACGAAGGCGGGCTCACGGGGCGCATTGACGAAACCACCGAGTTCCCCGATGGCGACTTCCGGGCGTTCTATTTCCGTGGTGACCGAAAGAAGCAAATTGCCGACAAGGTGGACTCGATTCTGAAGGATCTCGGGCGCTCCGGGCGTTCGGAAATGGCCTCTGCCGCGTTGCTGTTCTGCCTCTCGCACCCGGCAGTTTCCACCGTGATTCCCGGGATGCGCTCCCTGTCGAGTGTGCAGGCAAACCTGGCCGCTTCTGATGCCGGCGTGCTGAGCACTGAAGACCTGGCGGTTCTGCACTCCCACGCCTGGGATCGCAACTTCTACCTGTAAACCCGATACCAGACTGTCTTTACAGTCTCGTCGCTCAGGATCAAAAACACAGTCCAGCGGTCCTTCCAGACGTTGATGCGCTTGTTGGCATCGGGGTAGGGGAGGGCCGTTGTGTTTAGGCCTGCCTGGCGGAAGGTGCGGAGGGCTCGGGCGGAGTGGTAGTCGCTGGTGAGGAGGACGATGCGGCCGGGGTTGGGGCCGAGGAGTTTCGCGACGTTGGCGGCGTTTTCGCGGGTGGAGTTGGCTTCGTTTTCGATGAGGATGGCTTCGCGGGGGACTCCGTGCCCGAAGAGGAAATCGGCCATAAGCGTGGCGGCGTAGTGGCCGGAGACGACGATGTGGCCATAGTGACCAGTGCGCCATTCGAGGGCTCCGTAGAAGCTGCGCCAGTAAGAGCTGATGCCGAGGGTATCGGGCGCGAACATTTCGCCGCCGGGGATGACGAGGTATTCGGCGGTGTTGGGGCCCCAGGGGCTGGAGAGGGCGGCGGTCCACCAGCGGAGTACGGGCGTCACGGTGATGAGGATCACCAGGAAGCCGAGAGCTGTAGCGGTGCGGTGGAGCCAGCGCATCCCCTTTATTGTGCAGTAAGCTGGGCTAATGAAACTCGCGTTTGCGCTGTTGGTACTTCCGGTTGTGGTGTTTGCTCAGCACCAGTCGGTGATTCAGGGCGTTGCGCAGCATGCGGCGCACTTCGCGGGGGTGTCCCGGACGATCTGGGAATACGCCGAGACGGGGTATCGCGAAGAGAAGAGCTCGGCGTTGTTGCAGAAGGAATTGGCGGCGGCTGGGTTCCGCGTGCAGGCTGGTGTGGCGGAGGAGCCGACGGCGTTTGTGGCGTCGTTTGGATCAGGGCAGCCGGTGATTGGCTTGATGGGTGAGTTTGATGCTCTGCCGGGTTTGTCGCAGGCCGCTCGGCCGGACCGGAGTCCGGTGGTGCAGGGTGGTGCGGGGCATGCCTGCGGGCATAATCTGCTGGGGTCGGGTTCGGCTTTGGCGGCGGTGGCGATCAAAGAGTACATGGAGAAGAACCATGTGGCAGGCACTCTGCGGTATTACGGGACTCCGGCGGAAGAGAGCGGGGCGGGGAAGGTTTACATGATCCGCGCGGGGCTTTTTCGCGATGTGGACGTGATGATGCAGTGGCATCCTTCGTCAGAGAATTCGGTGAGCAGTGGCGGGGCTTTGGCGAATAATACGGCGAAGTTCTTTTTTCGGGGGACAGCGTCGCACGCGGCGCTGGCACCGGAGCGGGGGCGGTCGGCGCTGGATGCGGTGATGCTGATGGGGAATGGGTTGGAGTTCCTGCGGGAGCATATTCCGTCGAACTCGCGGTTGCACTACACGATCACGAATGGCGGGGCGGCTCCAAACATTGTGCCGGATTCGGCTGAGCTGTATTTGTATGCGCGGAACCCGTCGCTGAGTGCGCTGAACGGGGTGTGGGAGCGGATTTTGAAAGTCGCGAACGGGGCGGCGATGATGACGGACACGACGCTGGAAATTCGCGGTGTGAGCGGGGTCGCGAACATTGTGCCGAACGATGCGCTGGCTCCGGTGGCACAGAAGATCCTGGAAGAAGTGGGGGGCTTTCGGTATACCGCGGACGAGCGGCACTTTGCGGAGGAACTGCAGAAGAGTCTGCCGCCGGAAGCCCCGAGGGGGCTGGATTCCACTGCAACGGTAGCGCCCTTTCGGCTGCCGGACCCGAATGCTCCGGCAGCTTCCACCGATGTGGGGGATGTGAGCTGGAATGTGCCGACGATCGGGTTCAGCGGGGCGACGTTTGTGCCGGGCGTTGGGCCTCATACGTGGCAGGCGGCGGCTTGCGCCGGGATGACGATCGGGCAGAAGGGTATGGTGGTGGCGGCGAAGGCGATGGCAGCGATGGCGCAGGAACTGTTCAGGAAGCCTCAGCTGGTGGCCGATGCCAAAGCGGACTTCGCGAAACAGATGCTGGGTAAGGCCTATAAGTCTGTGATTCCTGAGGGCGCTAAGCCTCCTTTGAACTACCGCGACTGAATGAACTACCGCGACTGAAGTCGCGGGTCCAGCTTCTTCAGGATGGTTATGGCGGGGCACCAGTTGGTGATGCCGGACTGGAAGAGGTTCAGGCCGACGAAGCCGGTGAACCAGAACCAGTTGGGGTTGACCCAGGTGCCGAGAGCGAGGCTCAGCATGACAAATAAGCCCGACAAGAGGCGGAGGTAACGTTCGACGGTCATACGGTTTTTCTCCTGTGATTCACCATGAAGTAGACGATGGGGACGGTCATGCGCGAGAGCGCGAGAGAGGCCAGTTCGCCGGCCATAAGGGCGATGGCGAGGCCCTGAAAGATGGGGTCGAAGAGGATGATGGCAGCTCCGGCGACGACGGCCGCGGCGGTGAGCATCATGGGACGGAAACGCACGGCTCCGGCGTCGATGACAGCCTCATCGAGAGGCATGCCTTCGGCGAGGCGGAGTTCGACAAAATCGACCAGGATGATGGAATTGCGGACGACGATGCCGGCACCTGCAATGAAGCCGATCATCGATGTTGCCGTAAAGAAGGCACCCATCAGGCCGTGCGCCGGCACAATGCCAACCAGGGAGAATGGGATCGCTGCCATGATCACCAGAGGCGTAATGAAGTTCTGGAACCAGCCGACGACGAGGGCGTAGATCAGGATCAGGACTGCGGCAAACGCCATGCCGAGGTCGCGGAACACTTCGTATGTGATGTGCCATTCGCCGTCCCATTTCATGGAGTAATGTTCCGCGTCTGCAGGCAGTGCGGCCATGTGTTGTTCAATCGCGTACCCACCCGGCGCTTTGAATTTGTCCATCTCCGGACCAAGTTTCAGAACCGCATAAACAGGGCTCTCCATGGCACCGGCCACATCGCCGGTCACGTAGGTTACCGGCATCAGATTCTTGTGGTAGATGCTCTTGTCTTCCGTGGTGCTGACGGTGTGAACCAGCTCAGAGATCGCCACCAGTTGTCCGTTGCGGCCAGCAACCTTCAGGTTTTTCAACTGCTCCAGGTCCGAGCGGCTGGCCCGGTCCAGCCGAACCTTCAGGGTGATGTCTTCCTTCTCGCTGTCCACGTGCAGAAATCCGGCATCAAAACCGCCCGAGGCCACCGCAAGGGTCCGCGAAATTTCTTCCCCGGATATGCCGTTGAGAGCAGCCTTTTCCTGGTCGACCACGACACGGTATTTCGCTTGATCGTCTTCCACATACCAGTCCACGTCCACCACGCCATCGGTACGCTTCCACAAGTCACGAATGCGGTGTGCGATCGCGGTGCGTTCCTCCATGGAAGGGCCGTAGACTTCTGCCACCAGGGTTTGCAGGACGGGTGGCCCGGGAGGTACTTCCGCAACCTTAATCCGGGCACCATACTTCGCAGCAACGGGGACGAGGCGGGTCCGCATCTGTTTGGCGATCTCGTGGCTCTGTAGTTTCCTTGCATCCTTCGGCAGCAGATTGACCTGAATGTCTGCCACGTTCGAGCCTCGCCGCAGATAGTAGTGCCGCACGAGGCCGTTGAAGTTGAAGGGCGACGCAGTGCCCGTGTACGTCTGGAGATCGACAACTTCAGGTTGCTCCAGCGCCGCGCGTCCCAGGGCATTTGTCGCGCGTGCAGTGTCTTCCAGAGTGGTGCCGTTGGGCATATCGACAATCACCTGGAACTCGCTCTTGTTGTCGAAGGGCAACATCTTTACCTTCACCATCTGGAAATAGAAGAGCGAAACGGAGCCGAGCAGCAGGACCGCCACCAGGCCGAGGAACCCCAGGCGGAGGGGCGTTTTGTGGAGAATGGCCCCCATGAAACGTCGGTACCACCGCGTAACGATATCTTCCTTTTCCGTGTGGTCTCCAGCGTGAGAGGACTTCAAGATGCGGACGGCAGCCCACGGGGTCACAATCAGAGCCACCAGCAGTGAGAACACCATGGCAGCAGACGCGCCAATGGGAATCGGTCGCATGTATGGCCCCATCAGGCCACCCACAAAAGCCATGGGCAGAATTGCAGCTACCACTGTCAGGGTGGCGAGGATGGTTGGGTTCCCTACTTCGTCAACGGCCTCGATGGCGACTTCGTAGGATGGACGTTCCCGATTCGCCGGCATTCGCCAATGCCGAACGATATTCTCAACTACCACAATTGCGTCATCAACCAGAATGCCGATGGAGAAGATGAGGGCGAACAGGGTGATCCGGTTCAGCGTGTAGCCGTAGAGATAAAACACGGCCAACGTGAGCGCGAGGGTGACGGGAATCGCAATGAAGACGATCAGCGACTCCCGCAAACCCAGCGTGATGGCGATCAGGATGCTGACAGACAACACGGCGATGAGCATATGGAAAAGGAGTTCGTTCGACTTTTCGGCAGCAGTCTCGCCGTAGTTACGGGTCAGGTCGAGGTGAACGTCAGAGGAGATCACATCGCCCTTCAGGGGCTCTATACGACGGAGCACATTTTCAGCGACTAACACCGCATTGGTGCCCTTGCGTTTGGAGATGGCAAGGGTGACAGCGGGGCGAAACTCGCGGCTTCCTGAGGAAGCCATCCGGACATAACTCGTCGGCTCTTCGCCGCCGTCTGTCACGGTAGCGACGCTGCTCAGCAGCACCGCTTTTTCGTGCGAAACGCCAACCACCACGCGGCGAACGTCTTCCGCCGTGCGGAGGAACTCACCGGCCTGAAGGATGTATTCTTTCTGGCCGCTCGAAAACTGTCCCGCCGGTATCTGGCGATTGGAAGCACCTACGGCAGCGGCTACCTGCAGAGGCGTAAGGCCATAGCCCGCCAGCTTCGCTTTATCCAGAGTGATGCGGAGTTCACGGCGCTGGCCGCCGAGGATTGTAACGGCGGAAACGTCAGGGACCTGCTTCACTGCGTCATGCAGTTGCGCTGCGATGCGACGCAGTTGAAAGTCGTCGTAGCGACTGCTGGACAGCGTCAGGGCGAGCACGGGCACGTCGTCAATGGACCGGGGTTTCACCAGAGGTTGCGACGCACCGGCCGGAATCAGGTCGTAGTTTGCGCTGAGCTTTTGATTCAGGCGGACGATACTGCGTTCCTCGTCCTGCCCCACCATAAAGCGAACAATGGCGAGCGCCATGCCGGGACTGGAAGTGGAGTAGACATACTCCACACCGGGAATCTCCGACAGCAGCTTTTCCATGGGCTTCGTGACGCGCTCTTCCACTTCACGCGCGGAAGCCCCTGGCAACTGAACCATGACGTCCACCATCGGGACAATGATCTGCGGCTCTTCTTCGCGGGGTAGTTTCCAAACAGCGAAACCACCAATCAGCAGCGAGCCGGTGATTAGCAGGGGCGTTAATTTGGAAGCGATCCAGACCTTGGCAAACCGCCCTGCGGGGCCCAATTTGTGCGGCGCGCTCACGGCCGCACCTCAACCCTGGCACCGTCCCGCAAAGCTGGTGACGCGGGACTGGCGACCTTCTCGCCCGCACTCAACCCGGAGAGGATCTCGACGCCGGCTGAACCGCGTTCACCCGTAGTTACCAGGCGAGTGGTTACCAGGCGAGTGGTTACCAGGCGAGTGTGTGCCGCTCCGTCTTCGATAACAAACACGGTCTGCAAGTGGCCCCGGTCCTGCAGGGCACCGGCGGGGATGGTCAACACTTTTCGACTGCCGATGCCAAACACTACCCGTCCGAACAGGCCGGACCGCAGTTGATGCAGGGCAGGGAGATCGATCTTCGCCACATAGGAGCGTGAGGCAGCATCCACCAGGGGTTCAATCTCTGATACCCTGGCCGCCAGTTTGCGGTCCAGCGCCTCGATTGCAACCTCTACCGGTTGACCCACCTTGACGAGACCCAGTCGCGATTCGTCCAGAGTCGCCTCCAGGCGCAGCGAGCCTTCCTGCTCCAGTGTCAGCAAAGGCACACCTGGCGTTGCAAGTGTGCCTGGTTCCGCGCTGCGCGAAGTGATGACGCCGGCGAAGGGTGCCGTTAGTTTCGAGTAGTCCCGCATCACTGAGGCGGAGCGAATTCCCTGCTCGGCCTGCGCCATCCGCGAGTCGATTTGCGCCCGCCGCGCCCGGGACATCTCCAGCCCGGCCTCCGCTGCTTTCAGCCGCGCGGTTGCCTCATCAAATTCCTGGTTCGAGATCGACTTTTTTGCGAAGAGATCTTCCATGCGACGGAAGGTGGCACGAGCGAGGTTCAGACTTGCCTGCGCAGCTGCAATCCCACTTTCTGCCTCCGGAACTGCCGACTGCACTTCTGCCCTGCTCACCTCGGCGGTACGTACTGCGGAATCGAGGTCCTGAACCTCCAGCGTCACCAGCGTCTGCCCGGCACGGACATGGTCTCCCACCCGCACGGAGATCTGCTGCACGTAGCCCATCACTTTGCTGGAAAGGGACGCGGAGGTACGAGCCCGGATGGTGCCGGTCGCTTCAAAGCCGGAAGGCCATTCGAGGTCGGCAGCTGTTACCGTTTGCACAGTCACGGGTGCCACCGGCGCCGGGGCCGCGCGCCGGGCTTCGTCTTTTCCGCACGACGCCAGCAAGGCCAGGCCGATACTCACTGCTGTAATACGTTTCATTGATTCAGAACTCCCGAATCCGCAGTCAGGCGACCAGCGGCAAATTCAACCATCGTTGCGGCCAGGCGCTCATCATGCAGCGAGGCCAGGTAACGTGTTTTTGTATCCAGCAGGGCGGTTTCGGTGCGGAGCAGGTCCGTCACGGTCGCAAGGCCGGCTTCATAGCGATTCTGCGTAATGCGCAGGCTCTCCTCTGCGGCAGCAACCGCAGTTGCGGCCACCTGAATCCGCTGCGAGGCGGCCTGCAGGCCTGCGTAGGCCTGCCGCACCTGTAGCTTCACGGCTGATCCCGCCCTTTGCTCATCCGCTCTGGCTTTCTCCAGTAAGCTGCTGGTTTCAGCCATTTTGGCCCGGTCCGCAAAGCCATTGAAAACATTCCAGCGCACGGTCACCCCAGCCATCCAATTCGCGCCGCCTCGTGTAACGAAGCGCTGGGCGTCGGTCTCGAATGCCGCGCGCACTCCAATCTGCGGCAACCAGGAATCATGGGCGGCGCGATTCTGCACTTCCGCGAGACTCGTGGCCAACCGACTCTGCCGGGTCTCGGCACGCCCCTCCGCCGCTTCCTTCTCAAGGGAGCCCAGAACCATTTCTGCCGGGCCCGTCGGGCTCAGGATGCCGGCGAGAACATGTTCCGCTTCCAGCGGGAGTCCCATAGCGTCATTCAACGCAGCCCGGGCCACATCCAGTTGAGCCTGTCGGGTTATCCTCTGTTCGTTCACTGAGGCCAGGTGAACTTTAATCGACAACACGTCCACATCTGTTGACATACCTGCCGCACGAACGTCCTCTGCCCTTCGTAGATCCGCTTCTGCCGAGCGTACCGCCTGCCCTGCCGCCTTTAGATTCTCCACGGCCAGCATCGCTCCGTAGTAGGTTTGGGCCACCCGCGCAATCGTCTCCATGCCAGTCCGGCGCTGGTCTTCCGCCGCCATCCTGCCGCTCAGTTGAGCAGTGCTGGTCGCGTTGCGGGTCTGGCGCGCATCGTAGATCGGCTGGTCAACGGTGAGTTGTGTCTGGAAGTTCGTCAGCGCATCCGGGCGGTTCAGGGGGCCAAGGTTGAAATTCCCCGCACCGAACTGATGTTGGGTCAGCAGGGAGCTGAACACGTAGACCGGGTTGTTTCCCCGCATCGCTGATTCCGATATGTTCACCCTGGGCAGCATCCCGCTTTTCGCCTGGTTTAGCCTCTCGTCAGCAGCCCGAACCCCCGCCTCTGCTGCCACTACCGCCCGATTTTCGCGGAGCGCCAGGGCGACAGCATCGTGGAGCGACAACGGTTGCTGCCCCATTACGGGCAACGTCACCAAATACAGCCATAGCTTTCGCATGAAATTGATTTCGACTAGTCTTTCTGTAAGCCAGGATGCAACTGGGGGGCCAGGGTGACAGGCCAATCGGCAAAAATCTCATCGCGCAACAATGGGAGTAGTAGTGGTTGGCCTTTCCGACAATTTCCGGCTTGCTGTGGATGCCATTCGCGCCCACAAACTCCGCGCTTCGCTCACTATCCTGGGCCTCACGATGGGTGTGGCCACCCTGATGACCGTGATGACTCTGGTTCAGGGGGCCAATGTTTATGTGGAGCAGAAGATCGCCAACCTGGGGACGAATGTTTTTCGGGTCGCACGTACGCCCTTCGCGGTGGTTGATTTCAGCATCGTGGTTAAGGCCCTGAAGAACAAGACCCTGCGCTATGAAGACCTGACGGCGGTCCGGGAGCTTTGCGCTGCCTGTGGTCAGGTGGGCGGTTCTGCCAGCGCCACGCTCTCACTGCTGGCCGGCAATAAGCAGGCTGACGACGTCAGCATTATCGGTTACACGCCCAACATGATCGATATCGATACACGGACTCTCGATCTGGGCCGTTACTTTACGGAAATGGACGACACCCATGCCGCCTATGTCTGCCTGATCGGCTCTTCGCTTGCCGATAAGCTATTCCCCTCAGTGAATCCAATTGGCAGGAAAGTACGCAGCGGAAGCCTGGAATTCACCGTCGTCGGGACCTTTGAAAAGCTTGGTTCCGTACTGGGGCAGGACCAGGATAACTTCGTCATCGTGCCGCTCACAACCTGGCTAAAAGTTCGTGGAACACGCTCCTCGCTCACACTCGAAATCAAGGCTTCCGGCGGCGAGAAGAATTTCGCCGCTGCTCAGGACGAGGTTCGCTCCATTCTCCGGACTCGACGTCACGATGCTCCGGGTAAGGAAGATACTTTCTTCATCGGTACTGCGGATAGCTATATTGCGCTCTGGAAGAGCATTAGCGGCTCGTTTTTCGCCGTCTTCGTGATGGTCAGTTCCATTGCGGCCATCGTCGGCGGCATCGTGATCATGAACGTGATGCTTGTGAGCGTCACGGAACGCACGCGCGAGATCGGCGTCCGCCGGGCCCTGGGGGCAACGCAGGCTGACGTCCTCAGCCAGTTCCTCACAGAAAGCATTATTCAGTGCCTGATTGGCGGAGCCATCGGGATCGCCATTGGCTTCGGGTGCGCCGAAGCCCTGCGCAATCTCACGGGCTTTCCCGCTTCCGTGAAACTGTGGGTGGCCGTTCTGGGTGTGCTGCTCAGCACCATCATCGGGCTCTTCTTCGGAATCTATCCGGCACGCAAAGCCGCCAGGCTCGATCCTGTAAACGCGCTTCGTTCGGAGGGTGGCTAAGATGCCTTCCGTGAATGTCCGTCCCGGAGCTGTCGTCGAAAATCTGCGTGTCGCGCTCGACACCCTCCGGGCCCGAAAAGCCCGTTCTGCACTCACGATTCTGGGAATCGTCATTGGCGTCACCAGCGTCATTACGGTGGCCGCCATCATCGACGGTCTCAACGGTGTGGTGAAAGATCGTGTCTCCCGCCTCGGGTCGAATACTCTGTTTGTCACCCGCATGCCGACGGGCCAGGGTCCGGGCAGGCTGCCCGAGAGAATCAGAATCCGCAAGTATCTGGAAGATGGCGACGCGAAATACCTTGAAGAAAGCTGCGATGGAGTGTCCTACGCGACGGTTTTCTCGAACCGCATCAACTTCGGCGAACAGGCAGACGAAATTCGTTACGGGGATGCCCACGTGGAACGCTTCTTCCTTCGTGGTGTGCAACCCGAATATGCCAAAGCGCTCCCTCTGTTTGCTCTGGGGGAAGGCCGTTTTATTTCTGACTACGATGAAGAACACGCCCGCGCCGTGGCTGTCATCGGACGCTCCATTGCGGACTCTCTTTTTCCAACAACGGACCCTCTCGGTAAGCAGGTCCGCCTCGATGGCCGCTGGTACGAAGTGATCGGGGTCTTTGAGCCGGATCAGGGTCTCTTTTCTGCCTTTGGGGTGGACCAGTTTGTTTGTATCCCGATGAATAACTTTCGCAAGACCTTTCCCGAGATCAAAGAGCGCTTCATTGCGGTCGCCGGCAAAGACGAAGTTCCTATGAGCTACGTGCAGGGTCAGGTGGAAGAAGCGCTGCGCCGAAAACGCCACGTCCGCCATAACGCGGAGAATGATTTTGAGATCACCAGCCCGGACTTCCTCAGTTCACTTTGGGATCAACTCACCGGAGCTCTGGTACTCCTCACCGGAATTATCAGTTCCATCGGCCTTCTCGTCGGAGGCATCGGCGTCATGAACATCATGCTGATCTCCGTCACCGAGCGCACCAGCGAAATCGGCCTCCGCAAAGCGATGGGCGCCCGGAAGGCTGACATTCGGCTTCAGTTCCTCATTGAGGCCGTGACGCTTTCCGGCATCGGGGGGATCCTCGGTATCGTGGCTGGAGGGCTCATCGCGTTTGCCGTGCGCACGGTCATCCCGGCTGTTCCGGCTCAGGTCTCGCTTCTCTGGGTGTTCCTTGGCGTTTCCATCTCGGTTGGTGTTGGCCTGTTTTTCGGCTTCTACCCCGCCAACCGAGCGGCTAATCTGGATCCGATCGCCTGCCTTCGCTATGAATAGCTGCTACATTGGCCGGGGGAGGCCATTCTGGCGCAGTTTTTTCTGATCGCATTTACGTCCGTCTTCGTGCTGGTCGATCCCATTGCGTCTGTTCCCGCGTTTCTCGCGATGACCGGCCACTGCGACCGCGCCCGTCGCCGCCACATGGCCATTCGGGCGTCGCTGACATGCTTCGCTGTCCTCACCCTGTTCGCCCTCGCGGGCCCGGCTATCTTCAAGCTTTTCGGGATCACCATGCCTGCCTTCAAAATTGCCGGCGGGATCATCCTGGGTCTGATTGGTCTGGACATGCTGCAGGCGCGTCGGTCGCCTACGCAGGAGACGCCCGGTGAAACCAGCGAAGGGGCCGAAAAAGAAGATGTCGGCATCGTGCCGCTGGGCGTTCCCATGCTCGCCGGACCAGGGGCTATTTCTTCTGTGATGGTCCTAATGGCGCAGAACGCCGACTGGCTGCATCGCAGCCTGATCATTGGCGCGGTGGGTCTGACAGCGCTAATCGCGTTACTGGTGCTGGCAGCAGCGGATTGGGTTAGTTCTCACCTTCACCGCACCGGCATTGCCATCTTTACCCGGATGATGGGTCTGTTGCTCACCGCGATCGCTGTTCAATTCGTGCTGAACGGCATTCGTGAGATCGGCCTCCTGCCGCAGTTGTAGCCCGCAGCTGCAGGCCCCCATGGCCACCGGCTTCAAATAGGAGTAGGATGATGGCCGAAAGGAATATCGCTCGGCGCCTGGTTTTGCTTTGCGCTGAGCCACAATATCCAGACCATGACACGAAGCTCCCTGATTAGAATCCCCTGCGCAGTAACCCTGGCAGTCAGCCTGACGTTTCTCATCGGCTGCGGCGAAGAGCCAAAGCATGAAGCCGTTAAGGCAGAAGTAAAAAAACCTGCGGTTCCCGAGGGTCCCATAGCGGCCCTGACGGCTTATTACGAGGTCTACAAGGTGGCGCGAACCCTTGCGCCGGATCTGCAGACAGCCAGTATCGTCGGCAAGGAGGTGGAGGGGGCAAAAAGCGGCGAAGGTAAGTACCTGCAGTGGGCGATCGTGTTCGTGTCCGCCAGCAAGCAGACCGCGTACCAGTTTCTCTACTCAACCGTGGAGCAGGGAAATACGCTGAAAGGTATCAATAATCAGGGAACGCAACGCTGGGGCGGAGCTTCTCAGGCGGCCACGACCTTCACCAATCAGGATTTCTCGGTTGACTCTGACGCAGCTTTCAAAGCTGCTGCGGAAAAGGCCGCAGACTGGTTGAAGAAGAACGATAAACCTCTCACCGAGTTTGCGCTGGGCAACGCCTCAAAGTTTCCGTCCCCCATGTGGTACATCCAGTGGGGTACGAAAAGCAACGGGTTCGCCACGTATGTGAACGCTGCAACCGGGAAAGTCTACGGTAAGTAAAAATGCAAGAAACCAGCTGCCTAGGCGACTGCAGCTTTGCGGCGCGGCGCCGGGGCAGGCTGGTTTTTCACCGGGAAATGCTGGCGCAACCAGTTGTAAACGGATTCACGCTGGCTTGCATTTACAACGCGTTGCCAACGAATATCTCCGGTTTTATCATCGTATTCGGCCATGACGTACTGCGTTGTACTCATGACAGCGACGGGCCCTTCCGTGCGGTGGCGGCAGGCGTAGAAGGCGTCGTTAATGACCTTGCGATCTTCCATGTATACCCCATTGTAACAGGTTTTTCAGGCTTTCTTGAAGGCTAGTGTTCTGCGGCCATGGCGGTGGCGAGGCGTGCCAGTTCTTTCGTCCCCGGATTCTTTTCCATGAGCCTGGCGAGGGCGGTTCGGGCTTCCTCTTTCATGCCTGCCTTCCACGCGGCGAGTGAGTAAGCCAGGTCGGACTTTGCCGCCCGCTGGAGCACTGCTTCGGCCTGCGCCTGGTCGGCCACGCGGAAGCGAGCTTCGGGTTCCGGAGATTGCGGAGCGGTTACGCTGACCCCGCCGACAGTGCCACTGATCGTCCAGATGTAGGTCTTGCCCCTTGCCATCGGCTTTTCCGGCTGCCATTCCGTTCCGGCGAACGGGCCACTTGCGGCAACCGGGTTAAAGTCGGAATCAAATACCGCTATACGGAAGGAACCAGAACCTGCGGGAGCCTTCCATCGGAACAGCGGACGGTCTGAACTCACCACGGTGCCCGTTGGCCCCACGGCTGTCAGCACAGGGCGGTTTGTTTCCCCGGAGAGCAGCGTTTCTCTGGTTCGGGACAGATCCCGCATGTCTGGTTGAGCCGGGACCTTACCGTCGCGCAGGGCTTCAAGCACTGCCTGCGCATCAGTTGTTTCGAGGCCGAGCACTCCACGCACCTGCCCCGTTGCATCAACTCCCACCACGCCGCCCAAATCCCTCACGGAGGTCACGAGGGCGGGTTTTTCCATAGCCGGAATACCTGCGGGTTGTCGTATAAACTCCAGGCCTGCAAAAGTAATCAAGACGATTGCAAGCGCGACCGCCGGCACGAGCCAGCGCAGAACAGACTCACGGGGCTTGCGTCGCCCGGTGAGGCCAAGCGTCGTTCGGAAGGCCTTCAAATCCGCCAGTTCGGCGGCGCAGGTGCGGCAAAAAGTAACGTGTTCCAGGCACTCCCCGTTCGCGGCGTGCGCCGGGTTACGGACCAGACTTTCCAGTTGCTCAAACGAAAGGTGTTCGGGCCCAAGAGCACTTATTAAACGGCTTACTTCGGACCCGCGAACTGCGGTCCTCCGGCATTGCTCACAGACAGCAAGATGTCGTGAAGCCAGCACTAATTCCGCGGCGGACAGAGTTTTTGTCCTGTATTTCGCGATAAGCTCCGGGGGCAGGTGGCCCGCGCTGGTTTGATCGGCGCTCACTTCATTCCCTTTCTTCCAAATACCGTTTCTGTCAACCGATCCACGCTGGCTCTAAGCCCTCTGTTTCCTGTAGGTGTCAAGGGTGCCCTTGTATTACCTTCCATTTTTTGTATCCGCCTGCCCAGGCGGTCGCGGGCTGATTTCCGCAGATTAATTACTTGTTGGCGCGAGAGCCGCAGCAGGTCAGCAATTCTGGAATCTTCGAGAGGCAGATCGTGCCACAGCTCTGCCAGCGCGGTTTCGGTCATCCCCAGCAGTTGCGCGATCTCCGCAGGTGAGGCCACCCCGGTGACCGGTAACAGTTCAATCACACCACCACCTTCCGGGTCCCGAAGATTCAGTAAGAGTGCGACTCTCTGACTTTGTGGCAACTCCCGAACCTCTCGCCAGAGGCCCGTGAGCCGTTCTCTTTCCACCAGGCGCTGGTCGCTACTACGTTCACGCGAGGGCAACGAATCGGGATCGATTGCAGGGCCTGCGGAATCGGAAATTCCCAGCGCGGCGGCTATCGTTCGGACAACATCGGTTACCCGGAGCGGGCCATCAGCCAGGGTGATCAGGCCGTCCAGCATCAGGTCCATGGGGTCGTTCGTCCTCTGCAAATCGGGGCAGGGCACATGCTGCTCCTGGCTGGTCCAGGCGCCCCGCCCTGCCAAAGGCTCTCCTGCTGAGTTTGTCCACGCAGCAAAGCGCGGGTCATTCCGGAGCAGATACCGAATTCTGTTCTGCAACTGCACATGGTGAGGACATCGGGTGCGGATTCTCCCGAAGCAGGCATTCTGCGCGGTTGCAGCCAGATACGCGCGGATGTTGTTGACGGGTTCAGCGGTGCCAAGCCTGGACATCCGGAGCCGCATCATGATGGCGAGCAGAATCTCCGCGACGATCTCCGCCGCCAGGTCTGTTCGATCCGCATCCCGCAAGCCATAGCAGCCCAGATTTCGCCCTACGGTCTCTTTGCACCAGACCATCAACCAGCCGGAGAACAATTGCCCGAGGGCTCTGTTCGCGTCGGTCTCATCCGCCGCCACAAGGTAATCTCCATATAGCTCTGCTGCAGTTGCCACAGGATTCGGGTCAGCTCGCCTGGACCGGGATGGCTTCTGCCTGTCGGCGGGCGCTGCGAGCGTACGTGGCTCCCCGGGTGGCTCCCATCCGAAAATACGGCTGCAGTCGCTCAACGGCCCGGTCTTTACTGGAACCGATGTGTCGCCGCATACCTTCAGCGGCCGCTTCCGGATCCCCGGCGCACAGCTTCTCCATCAGATCCTGATGGGTGCGACGAGGCCCCTGCCCTTCCGCGTGCCGACCCACGCACATCCAGGTGGAGGCCAGCGCGTGGGTTTTCTCGATGGCTTCCGAAAGTGCTCCACAGCGGGTACATTCAGCAATCTTTCTGTGCAACTTCTCGTGGAGGCTCAGGTAGTGATACCTGTCGGCGTCCGGCTGGCTGGCTAACAGATCCACACGAAAAGCCAGGCGCAAGAGTTCCTGTTGCTCCTCGGCCGTGGCAGCTTCGGCAAAAAGGCGTGCCGCCTGAACTTCCAGCGCCTCGCGCACGATGTAGTGGCCTTGTACATCCTGTACGGTGGGAATGCGCACTCTTGTTCCAGCCCGGGGGCGGCTTTCCAGCAACCCTTCGAACTCCAGCTTCATCAGGGCTTCGGAAACAGGCAGGAAGCTCATCCCCAGTTCCAACGCCAGCTTGCGGCGGGAGATGATTTGGCCCATCGCGAGGTCGCCACGAAGAATGCGCAACCGGACAATCGTGTACGCTTCAGCCGCGAGACTCTCGTACTCTGCCGTTTCTGGTGCCTTCCTGGCCATGCACCTTTAAGATATCTCAATTCTCCTTCGGTTGTGTCCAAGTAGCACAAATGCAATAGGTTGCGTATGTAAACTGCTATATCAGTAACATTCCCTGCCTTGCCTGTCAGCAACGATAGGAATACAATCAGGACTTCGGAGACAACTTGAGCATCAGCGCAAACGGCACCAGTGAAATCCCCTCCTCCAGCGCCTGGGAAGCTATCCAGGGTGCCTGGGACCTGCAGGTCCATGTCGGGCCAGACGTCATAGAAAGGCGTATTGATGACCTCGATCTCGCCAAAGAGTTCCTTTCCCGGGGTCTGAAGGGCTTCGTTCTGAAGTCACACTACTTCCCCACTGCCGAGCGCGCCCAGGTTGTCACGAAAGCGGTTCCTGGGATTCGGGCCTATGGAGCTATCGCGCTGAACCACTCAGTAGGTGGCTTGAATCCGGTTGCCGTCGAACTGGCGGGTCGGTCGAAGAACCGCATCGTCTGGATGCCTACCGTGGACGCGGCCAACGAAACTGCAGGCCGTCCGGATGGCACCAAAAAGCACCTGCCTTTCTGGGCTAAGATCCAGCTGGAACTGGCTGCTACCGGTCTGGCACCCGCGCCCATAACCGTCATTAGTCAGGACGGCAGTCTGACGTCCATTGCCCGCTCCTGTCTCGAACTGATCCACAAGTACGACATGATTCTGGCGACCGGCCATTTGGGACGCAGGGAAATTCTGGCGCTGGTCAAGATCGCTAAAGAAATTGGCCTGAAGCGGGTCATGGTCACTCACGCCGAGTTTCCGTCGCAGAATCTCTCGGCTGATGAACAACTGGAACTGGCGGACCTCGGTGCCGTCATCGAGCACTGCTTCACCACCATGCACACAGGCAAGGCCTCGTGGGCCGGAGTCATGGAGAGTATCCGGAGAGTCGGCCCGGAGCGCTGTATTCTCTCCACCGATCTCGGGCAGACTATTAACCCTCCCGTCTCCGACGGCTTCGCCATGTTCGCGCAGACGCTGCTGGACGGCGGTTTTACACCGGCCGAAGTCACGCGGATGGCCGTTACAAATCCTGCGGGAATCATTGAGTAGGGACTATCGAATAGCCATGCCCGACCAAAAGAACATCCTCGTCGTCAGTGCCCATGCCGCCGATTTCGTCTGGCGAGCCGGGGGGGCCATCGCCCTCTATGCCCAACGCGGCTACCGCGTCCGGATCCTCTGCCTCTCTTACGGGGAACGCGGTGAAAGCCAGGGTTCCTGGAAGCAGCCCGGCATGACCATCGACCGAGTGAAAGAAATCCGTCAGACTGAGTCCACCCGGGCGGCAGGTATTCTGGGGGCGGATGTTAGTTTCTTCGATTGCGGTGACTACCCCATCGTGATCACGCAGGCGGTCATCGACGAAATGGTGAAGGAATATCGAGAACTCCAGCCTGAGTTCGTCCTCACCCACCCGTACCTCGACCCCTACAACCCGGACCACCCGACCGCGAATCAGGTGACATTGCAGACCCGCGTTTACGCGCAGGCCCTCGGTTATCCCGCGCCCGGCAAACCGCTCGAAGCGCCTCCCGTCTTCATGTTTGAGCCGCACCAGCCGGAGCAGTGCGAATTCAAGCCGGAAGTCCTGCTGGACATCACCCCGGTCTGGGACATGAAACAGAAAGCGATGGAATCGATGGAGGCCCAGGGCCATCTGTGGAAGTACTACACCGATCTCGGATCCCGCCGCGGAACGCAGGCAGTCCGCAATGGTGGCCACAAGTCCATCAAGTATGCTGAGGCCTTCCAGCGCGTTTATCCCCAGGTGACGGATCAACTGACATGAAGCACCAAATCGTCCGCAACATTCGCCGCGCCGACGCAGATGTGATCGAAACGCTGGGACGCCTCGGTGTTGCGACAGTCCATGAAGCGCAGAGTCGTCGCGGCCTCATGGCACCCTTTATACGCCCGATTTATCCAGCGGCGCGAGTGGCGGGTTCTGCCGTTACCATCTCCTCGCAGCCCGGCGATAACCTGATGCTTCACGCCGCGGTGGAAGTTTGTAAGCCTGGCGACGTGCTCGTTGTTACCACCACTTCCGAATCCACCGACGGTATGTTCGGGGACCTCCTCGGCGTCTCCTGCCAGGCCCACGGTGTCCGCGGCCTCATCATTGATGCCGGCATTCGTGATACTGCGGAACTTACCGAACTCAACTTTCCCGTCTGGGCCAAAGCGGTCTCCGCCCAGGGTACGGTCAAGTCGACCGGCGGCTCGGTCAATATCCCGGTCGTCTGTGCCGGGGCGCTCGTAAACCCTGGCGATGTTGTCATCGGTGACGCCGACGGGGTTGTTGTCGTGCCCCGCGAGTGGGCTGCCGAAGTTGCCCGTCTGGGCGAACTACGCGTGGCAAAGGAAGAGATAACCCGCCAGCGCCTGCGCAACGGCGAACTCGGTCTGGATTTCTACGGTCTCCGTGCCAAACTAGCGGAACTTGGCGTTGAATACGTCGACGGAGAGGTTTAATAAGTATGGGAAAAATCGTCGCCGCCATGGCAACCGTGCACGCGCCCCAGTTGTTCACGCGTCCGCCATCTGAAATTCCGGAGCAACTCGACGCCGACATCGCCGCGATGCGCGAGCTTGGAAGATCACTGGATGAGACCAGACCCGATGTCGCCATAGTCCTCGGCAGCGACCATCTCGAAACATTCTTCCTGTCTTCCGTTCCCACGTTCGCTGTAGTCGCCGGCGAAACCTCCAAAGCTTCCTTCGCGGGGCGGGATTACAACCTGCCCATCCACCTGCCCCTCGCCGAAGACCTGCTGCATAAATTGGTCGACGCCGGCTTCGATATGGCCTACTCGCAGGACGCCGTTCTCGGACACTCCTTCGCTGCGGTTTATGAATGGGTGATTGAAGGTCGGAGCATCCCTGTCATCCCGATCTTCATCAACGCCTACCTGCCGCCATTGCCATCCGCCCGCCGTTGCGAGGCTCTAGGCAAAGCGATAGCCGCCATCATTGCGGGACGCCCTGAGAACGAGCGTGTGGCGATCATTGCCAGCGGAGGGATGTCGCACTACCCCGGTACGTGGAAGTATCCGCAGCCAGCCTTCGATTTCGACTACTGGGCGATTGAGCAAATGGAGCGAGGGAATCACGAGGCTCTGCTCAGCCTGACGAACGCGCAACTGGACGAAGTGGGCAACACCGAAATGCTGCCGTGGATGGTGTTGTTTGGCGCCATCGGCAATCAACGGGGGGAACTCCTCACCTACCAGCCAACCTGGCACCACGGGCATGCCGTGATGCGCTTTATCCCGAACAAACGCGAGGAAGCCGGGCTTGAGCCAGAACCCGCCGTTCGACCGGAATACACATTCACCAATACCGGCTACGAGTTCTACAAGCACCCCGAGCCGAAGTCGTACAACCTGAACAAACTCCTCTACGACCTCCGCCACATGCAGGCGCTGCGTCGCCGACTCTATGTGGATACGCCGGGAGTCGCCGCAGAATACAATTTGGACGCAACCGAAGCCGCAGCCATCGAGACGATTAAGGACGAAAACATCGACATGCTCCGTTCCCTGAAATCGCACCCTCTGGTTGAAGTGGGTGCGCACCCTCTGGGGACGCTGATGTCACTGGTCGTCGTCCACGCCGAAGCCCGGCGACTGAGGGCCGAAGCCGCCGCAAAGTCCTGATTGTGGATCAATGAAGAGTTTGCTGGCCATTGTCGCCCTCATTGCATTCCCGGGCTTCTTGCCCGCCTGTAGTTGAGACCGTACGACCGTCGAACAGTCATTCGACGCGGCCGAACTCGTTTTCCGCGGCCGCGTAATTTCTGAATCTGACCGCGTCGGGGCCTTTGATCGCCGCGTTGTGTTTCAGGTTGCGAAGGTGTACAAGGGCGGGCCTGGAGGAACTATCGAAGTTATGGGGCTGGCTGGAGGCTCTGACTGTATTGGTTTCACCACCGGTGCACCGAAGGTTGGCCAGTCGCTGATTGTATACGCCAACCTCCGCAACTGGCGGACTCCAATCATCAAGGAATGGGTGGCTAGCCAATGCAGTCGTCCCGGGTTACTGCCGCGAGCCGGACCCGATATTCCGGCTCTCGACAGCCTGGCGGCCAAACGTGCCGGGCGAACTGGCAAGTAAAGACAACTACCTTTTGCCAGATCTTCGCGGGCAACTACCCAAACAACTCACTGTGAGACCCCAGTCGGGCCAGACGCAAGGTCGTCTTATCTGGCAGCGAATAGATCAACAACAAGTCGGGTTTAATATGACATTCTCGGCATCCGGTCCAGTCTCCGCTGAGGGTGTGGTCGCGGTTTCGGATCGGCAGAGACTCGTCCGCTACGAGTAACTTCAGCACTGCGGTTACCAGCTCATCCAGATCCCGCCGATGTCGCGGATTCGCCTTCTCCCGCTTCCAGTCGCGTTTAAAGGCCGATGACTGGTCAATCGTCCGCATTCAGGTCTGCCATTAGGGCTTCAATGGTCGCGAAGCGCTTTCCCCTGCCCGCTTCCAACTCTGCAATGGCCGCCCTCGTGGTCGCGTTGGGAGTCTTAATCTCAAACGGCAATCGCTGCTCATCCACCACGCGGACCATCAAAAGGCGAATTGCATCTGACACAGATAATCCCATGGCAGCCAGTGCATCTGTAGCCAGTTCTTTGGTAGCGCTGTCAATTCGCGCACGAACGTAAGTGTCGGTCGTCTTGCCTGCAGGAGTCTCACGGAGCGCGTGTCTCATAGCCCTATTGTAGTCGCAAATAGACTACGTTTCACCCTGGCACTCCACGTGCACCCCTACCCCGTATGAAACCCGAAGAAACCACTCGCCCCGGCCCCGGATCTGCCGGGCAATCCGGCGACACGCAAGGCCTGTCTGATATTCCCGAAGCCACCTCCGAAAGCGTCGCCGAACTGGTCGAAGAAGGGCAGTACTTCGAAGCCGGGATCATCAGCGGCATTGAAAACGCACCCGACGCGGACGTATCCGAACCGCGCGCAGCGCATTCAGCACTGCCATTACGTCAATTACCTCCTGCGCAATCGCCCCGCTCACCGGCGTCAGTAACCCAAAAAACGCCAAGCCCATCCCCACCAGACTCAGCGCCATTCCACCCACCGCACTCTGCAGCGCAATCACCCGCATCCGTCGGCTGATGTGCATAAACTCGTCGATCTTCTCCAGTGAGTTATCCATCACGACCACGCCCGCCGCCTCAGCCGTCACGTCGCTGTTCTGCCCAATCGCCATCCCCACCGTCGCCGCCATCATCGCCGGCGCGTCGTTGATCCCATCCCCCACGTACAAAGTCGGGGCCTTCGCCGTCTCCGCCCGCACGATCTCCAGTTTCTCCTCGGGACTCTTCTGTGCGTGGACCTCAGTAATCCCCACCTCCCCGGCCAGGTAGCGGACTTCAGACTCCCTGTCCCCCGAAACGATCATCACCCTTGAAAACTGATGCTTCGGCCCCAGATGCGTCACAAAAGTCCGGCTGTCCGCACGCGGCGCATCCCGGAATCGAAGCACCCCGGCATAGCGGCCATCCACCACCGCCACGCACTCCAGGCCACCTGTCGAAGGTCCCAGCTTCTCCGTGCCCGGCGAGTTCTGCAAAGCCAACTGTTTCCGGCTCGTGATCTGTATCTTCCGCCCGCCAATCAACCCCTGTAGTCCCAGTCCCGGAGCCTCGCTCACTTCATCGGCCTCCGGAACCGCCACGCCCGCATCCTTAGCCGCATCCAAAACCGCGCGCGCCAGAGGGTGTTTCGAATACCGCTCCAGCCCTGCGAGCAGGGTCAGCAACTCTTTTGCCTCGAACCCCTCCGCCACCAGCGTCTCCGTCAGCTTCGGCGTCCCGTAAGTCAGGGTCCCGGTCTTATCGAAAATGGCCACGCGGCATTCGGCGATGCACTCCAGAACCACAGGGCTCTTCACGATAATCGCTCTCTTCGCGCACAACGAAATCGACCCCACAATCGCAATCGGAATCGCCAGTAGCAGCGGACAAGGTGTCGCGATCACCAGTACCGCCAGAAACCGGGCCGGATCCCCACTCCACGCCCAAGCCCCCACTGCCACTGCCAGCGCCACCGGAGTATAAATCGCCCCCAGCCTGTCCCCCAGACGGCGCAGCTGTGGGCGCGAAGCTTCCGAATCGCGCATCACGCCCATGATCTTGGCGTATCTGGAATCCGCAGCCTTCTGCGTGGCCTGAATAGTCAGCACGGCCTCGCCATTCACCGCGCCCGAAATCACCGTCGAGCCCCGCGTCTTCGTCATCTGGAACGGCTCGCCCGTCAGGTACGATTCGTCCATCGACCCGCGCCCATCCACCACCACGCCATCCACCGGGCACACATCATGCGGATAGATCACCAGCATGTCCCCCACTGCCACCTGGTCTAGCGCGACATCCTCAGTTTTGCTTCCCGACTTTCGATGTGCCACCGAAGGCATGCGCTTCGCCAGCGCAGCCAGCACAGACGACGCACTTCCCAGGGCATAGCTCTCCAGCGCCTCACCGCCGGAGAGCATCAGCACAATAATCGATCCGGCCAGGTACTCGCCCAGTACCACCGACGTGATGATTGAAATTCCACCCAGCAGATCGGATCCGAACTCCCGCCGCAGCAGTTTTCGAAGCAGATCGTACACAGGCAGGACGCCCATCGCCAGCGTTGCGAACAGAGGCATCCGCGCGGCCTCTTCAGAATTGCCGAAGCCGTAACGCATAACCAGATGCGCCACAATGCCGGTCAGCGAAAACGCAGCAATCACTGCGGTTTTGTGCCGCCAAAGTCCCGTCGCCGAATACCAGCGCGTATTAGAGGTCGCGTCCACTCTTGCTCAGATTCTCCAGAAGATTCTTCATATCGTCGGAATGTTGTTCTTCTTTGCCCAGAATATGCTCCATGGCGATCCGCGTCGTCGGGTCGTCATCACCAAGATACCGGATGATGTCGTTTTAGCTCTGTACGGCAATTCGTTCCGCAATCCAATCCTCGCGAACCATATCCAGCAGGGACTTGCCTTCCACGTACTCAGAATGGCTGCGCGTCGCCAGACCTTTCGGGTCGAAGTTCGGTTCGCCGCCCAACTGGGTAATCCGCTCCGCTGCGATATCGGCATGGGCCTGCTCTTCCTGTGCGTGTTCCAGAAACTCTGCGGCTACTGCGTTTGCGTGAATCCCGGTAGCCATATAGTAATGCCGCTTGTAGCGCAGCGTGCATACGATTTCCTTAGCCAGCACTTCGTTCAGGATCCGGATCACCGTCTCCCGATCAGCCTTGTAGCCTGGGGTGACGGCCCCCATCTCCATATGCTTTCGCGCTCGCTTCCGCAACTCCTCCACATCGGAAATGAAGGGGCGGTGTGGCCCGCCGTTCTTCTTGGCCTCTATGGGCTTCTCGTCGAGCTTGTTTTCTTTGGCGCTCTTGGTTTTCATTTGTCTGCCTTTCTGTGGAAAGGCTTACCCTGCACGTTGATGCCCCTCTAAATATGCCAAGGTCCGGGTTATAAGTGCCTCATGGCCCGACCGCGTACGGTCACCTGACCAAATGGCAACATCAGTACCCGGCCGCTCCCAGGAACAGCTCCGCTACCGCCGCATTCGGAGCCACAATAAAGGGCTGCTTCCTGACCAGCCAGCGGGGTTCTTCGCGCCGTTCGTTCCAAACCGTGAACCCGGCTTCGAGCGCAATCACCTGCGGCGGAATCAGATCCAGATCGTCCCCGGCACCAAAGTTCCCGTACACGTGTTGCGCCCCAAACAGAACCATCATCACGTTTGCCGCAGCCCCACCCGCTCCGGTGTTGGACGCGATCACACCGCTCTCCTGCACGCGGCGTACTGCTTCCCTCCCGACCGCCTCCATCTTGGTACCGAACGGAACGCACGCCACATAGGCTTTCCCATCCGGTGTCGGGCGGGGACCCAGTTTCCGCGCAATGCCGAACTCGAAGCCTGAACCCGTGAACTCGCTCCGTCGCGTAAATGCCCCACCCCCGCGAACCGCTGTCACGAGTCGCCCCACACACCTCTCGGTTTCCTCCAGGGGTAGATAGGCCTCCGGCTGAAACACCACACCCACCAGCGGAACGCCATCCTCTACGTAGTGAGCCTGCACCGCATAAACATTGCTCCCGCAGGCGAAGATGTTTGTTCCGTCCAGGGGATCCGCGCCGGCAATTTTCAGCGATCCCGCTATTCCCCCCGAGTTTCCGGACTCTTCCAGATGAAACCGAATCTCCGGATCCAGCCCAGGAAACCTCCGCTCAAATACGCCCAGAATTGCAGCATCTGATCGCTTGTCCGCCTCGGTAACCAGTTCCCTGCCATGTTTGATGGTGGCCCCCAGCGACCCGTCCAGTTTTACCGCCAGGACCTCCAGTGTGCCGACCGTTACCGCGTCCACAAGGACGTCAAGAATTTCCGCGATATTGCTCACACACTTACTCTATTCCGGCGAACTCCTCAACCTCGGCCAGAGCTGCCTGCGCCTGCCGCAGATTCCGGCCTCCCAACTCCTCTACCATCATTCTGACGAATGCGGACCCGCTAAAGAAGCGCTCGCAGACCCACAAAGTGACCGGTACCACCAAAGCCGATCCAGCTGTGTACGCAGCCATCCAGCGCCAGTTCACTACCGAAAACAGATCCAGGCCAACCAGACCCTCGACCGCGACAACCATCCAGGCCATGCCCAGTGCCGCCCCCGAGCCAACAGACCACCGCAGATATCGCGGTCGCATCACCCGCAGCCGTTCGACGCGTAACTGCATCGCCACCACAGCGCCGTTCTCATCCAGCCCGGCGGCCGTCATCGCCATCTGGCCCAGTGCGACCATATTAGCCACGGCATAAAGCTGCAACAAGACGCAGGGCGCCACGAACCGCAACTCTCCCCAATGGCTGGCAAGAAAATTCCCCAGCGCCCCCATCATCAGTACCCAGGCGCCCACATGCAGCCACGTCAAAATCTGCAGCCGCAACAGGGGTCGGGCAACCCGCCGGGTCTGCAACTCCGCCAGCACCCGCCGGTTCAACGCAATACTTGCCTCCAGCTTTCGGTCATATGCCGCCCAACTCTCCCGCATCGTATCCAGTTCCATCACGCCATCTCCTTTTTCATCACGCTCTTCAATCGCGAAATTCGAGTCGACGCATTCGTCTCCGAAATCCCGAGGACCTCGGCCATCTCCGCATAGCTGTTGCCATCCAGGTAAAGCAGGATCAAGGCTTTGTCCAGGTCGCCCAGCCTCCCGATGAATGTATGCAATAAGCTCATCGGATCGCTCGCCACGGGAGCTGCCACGTCCAGAACAGCCTCATCGAACACGCCCTGATGCGCACTCCTGCGACCCTCTTTTCGGGCAAACGATATCGCCACATTCAGCGCCACCCGATACATCCAGGTGGAAAAGCGGCACCTCTCGTCGAAGCGAGGATAGGCCTGCCAAAGCTGGACGATAATCTCCTGAGCCAGGTCTTCCCTGTCTGCCTCATTCCGGCAGTATAGGTTGCAGATCTTGTACAGGATGCGTTTATGGGAGACCAGAAGCTCGTCGAACTCCATACGCCTCATGATTCGCTTCCCGGGGGCGAAATTCACAGTTCGCGGCGAATTTTCTTCTTCGGGGCCTGTTTTCGCAGGATCAGCCGGTGCGCCTCAATCAGATGCACGCCAAGCTCTTCATCGTCAATCCGGTCCAGGTCGATTCCAACCCATCCCGCCGGCCCTACATAGGGAGGCCGATAGTACAGTGCCGGGTCGGAGGCTATCAGTTCTTCCTGAACTCCAGGCTCTGCCGGAATCAGCACCGCGATGTGGCCATCGTTGTGGTGATTGTTTGAATACATGGCGAAGGTCCGTTTCCCGGCGAAAAAAGTGGGTTCCCCGTGCGAGAGCTGCTCAAAAGCTAGGCGCCCGGTGGCGGGACCAACGGGAGAGGAACTGGCGTAGCCCGGTGGCCTGTCGCACACTGAAGAAGTTCAGGCAGCGGAAGTAG
>RGPS01000210.1 GCA_010084195.1 Terriglobia bacterium | reverse complement strand
GAAGCGTTGCTGGGAGCCGGAGCGCGTGACATGCTGGTGGCTTATCCGGTGATCGGTGAAGCCAAAGCCAGACGTCTGGCTTCGATTGCGGCGCTGACACGCCTGACAGTGGCCGTCGATAGCCTTTTCGGGGCTACCCAGTTGTCGGCTGCGGCGGAAGTGGCGGGGACGCGGATTGGGTTTCTGGTGGAGATCGATGTGGGGTTGGGGCGCGTTGGTGTGACGCCCGAGGCCGCCGTTGAACTGGTCCTCGAGGCCTCGAAACTGCCCAATCTGGACTGGCGCGGGATCAATTTCTACCCGGGCCACATCAAGAGTCAGGATGCGGAAAAGCTGGCCGCGCTGGCGGTGCTGCTGGATCAGATCCGGATGGGCTTTGCGGCTGCCGGGCTGAAGCCGGAGATTGTCAGTGGCGGGTCCACTCCAGCCCTGTTCCATTCACACGAGATTCCTGGGGTGACCGAGATTCGGCCCGGGACGTACGTGTTCAATGACCTCAATACAGTGGCGAGCGGGGCCTGCACGCTGGATGATTGTGCGGCTTCGGTACTGGTAACCGTGGTTTCCACCGCGCGGCCAGGTCATATGATTGTGGATGGCGGATCCAAGACATTTTCATCGGACAAATTGTCGTCTGGGGGGGCGGGGCATGGACGTCTGGTGCAGGCTCCGGGCGCGTTGTTCCACAAGATGAACGAAGAACATGGGTTCGTGGATTTGACGAATGCCGGGCGTGGGTTTGAGGTTGGAGAAAAGGTTTCGATTATCCCCAACCATGTTTGCGTTGTGATGAACCTGCACGAGTATGTGTATGGCGTTCGCGGGGATATGGTGGAAGAAGTATGGCGCGTGGACGCCCGCGGAAAGCTCCAGTAGCTCCCCACCTGGCGTATACGCGCCACAGTTATTGGCGACGAAAGCTCTTCGGTTCAGCTGATTTCAGGCCCTTCGCCTGCACGAGCACGGCTTGGGCCTGATCCTTTCGGTTCCGGGCTCGCAGGACAACGGCATAGTGTTCCAAAAGTACCGTGCGAACCTGGTGCCGTCGGGGCCAAAGGCGATGGGACCGGCTGATTTCAGTTGGACTTTACCCTTCGTCATGCCCGTATTGAAGGCCCGGAAGGCGAGCGCTGCGCCGAGCCATAGAATGCCGGCGAGAAGTGCTGTTTGACGCATATGTAACTCCCGTTGAAGTGGACCTGTAGGATCTGGGTTCTGCGTTATCACTCCTGGGGCCGGAAAGTGTCGCGTTACCATCGCAGCATGCGCTTCTCTTTGTTGGCTGTTGTGCCCCTCTTTGCCTCCTGGTGCTTCGCGCAGAATCCTCAGGTGGCAGTGCCAGCTCCGGTTCCGCCCGCAGCAGGCAGTATTGCCGAGAAAACCCGGGGCATGCTGGCGATTCCGGGGTATTTCCCGCTGTACTACGACGGGAAAGCCGGTCGCGTCTGGATGGAGATCTCGCGCTGGAATATCGAATTTCTATACATTGATTCGCTGCCCGCAGGCATTGGCTCGAACGATATTGGCCTGGATCGTGGCCATCCTGGAGAGAACCGAATTGTTCGCTTTGAACGTCGCGGTCCCAAAGCGATGCTGGTTCAGCCGAACCTGGACTACCGGGCCGTGACGAATGATGAGTATGAACGTCGGGCGGTGGAGCAGTCGTTTGCGCAGTCGATTCTGTGGGGTTTTGCCGTAGAGGTGGAGGAAGGGTCGCGGGCGCTGGTGGATGCCACGGGCTTTTTCCTCAGGGACGTTCATGGGGTGGCTGATACGCTCGCGGACCAGAAACAGGGGGCTTATTCGCTGGATGTTACCCGGAGTGCCGTGTATCTGGACCGCACGAAGAATTTCCCGAGGAATACAGAGGTAGAGGTGATTTTGACCTTTGCAGGGAAGGCTCCCGGGCGGTTGGTGCGGTCGGTGACGCCGTCGGCGGATTCGCTCACGGTTCGGGAGCATCACTCTTTTGTGGGGTTGTCAGAGGTTCCTTTCAAGACGCGGGCGTATGATCCCCGAAGCGGGTTCTTTGGGATTCGGTATATGGACTATTCGACGCCGATTTCGGAACCTGTGGTGAAACGCGTGATTTCCCGGCATCGGCTGGAAAAAACGGACCCGTCGGCAGCAGTGAGCGAAGTGGTTCACCCCATCATCTATTACCTCGATCCTGGGACTCCGGAGCCGATTCGCTCGGCGCTCCTGGACGGTGCCCGGTGGTGGTCGCAGGCCTTCGAGGCCGCAGGATTTCGGAATGCGTGGAAAGTCGAGATGCTGCCTCCGGGCGCAGACCCGATGGATATCCGTTACAACATCATCAACTGGGTGCACCGGTCGACGAGGGGATGGTCATATGGTGGCGGGGTAATTGATCCGCGCACGGGTGAGTTGATTAAGGGGCAGGTGACGCTGGGGTCCTTGCGGGTTCGCCAGGATTTTCTGATCGCAGAAGGGCTGATTGCGAAGTACGAGGAGGGCAAGCCGGTTGACCCTCGCATGGAACAAATGGCGCTGGCGCGGTTGCGACAGCTGGCGGCGCACGAGGTTGGTCACACACTCGGCCTGCAGCATAACTTCGCGGCCAGTTTGAAGGAGCGGGCGAGCGTGATGGATTATCCACCGCCAACCGTGAAACTGAATGCGGCGGGTGAGATTGACCTGAACGACGCCTACGCGACGGGGCTGGGGGAGTGGGACAAAATCGCGATTCGGTGGGGGTACTCGCAGTTTGCGCCGGGAACGAATGAGGGGGCCGCTCTCAACGCGATTCTGAAGGAAGCTCGCGACAAGGGTCTGGAGTACATCACAGATCGGGATGCGCGGGCGGCCGGCGGGGCCAGTCCCGTGGGGCATTTGTGGGATTCCGGGGCGAACCCTGTTGATGAGTTGAATCGGGTACTCCAGGTTCGGGCTAAAGCGTTGGGGGCGTTTTCCGAGGAGAAGATTCGGTTCGGCGTTCCGATGAGTGTTCTGGAAGAGATTCTTGTTCCGGTTTACATGTTCCATCGCTATCAGACGGAGGCCGTCGCGAAGCTGGTGGGTGGGCTGAATTACAGTTATGCGGTACGGGGCGATGGGCAGACAGTCGCCGAGATCGTTCCGGCGGCGGAGCAGAAGAGGGCGCTGGAGGCGTTGATGAAAACTCTGGAGCCATTGGCTCTGGCAGTGCCGGAGCGCATCTTGAAACTGCTGCCGCCGCATCCGCCGGACTATGATGCAGGTCGGGAGGATTTCCGGGGGCGCACCCAGATCACGTTTGATGCGATGGGGCCGGTAGAGGCGGCTGCCGATTTGACCGTGTCATTCCTGTTGCATGCCGAACGAGCGACCAGGCTGGTGCAGTATCACGCACGGAATGCTCAGAATCCTGGGCTGGAGGACGTGCTGGACCGATTGATTGCGGCGACCTGGAAAACGACGCCTACGGATCCTGCGCTGGCCGAAGTGGCGCGGACTATCAACAATGTGGTGCTGTATCGGCTGATGACCCTGGCCGCGAGTACGCAGGCCTCGGAACAGGTGAAGGCCCTCGCGTGGCTTCGTTTGGACGACCTGCGGAAGTGGGCGTTGGCACAGGCTCCGAAAGATACGGCACAGCGGGCGCACCTGCAGTTTGCAGCGGCGCAGATCAAGAGGTTCCAGGACGATCCAAAACAGATTGGCGTGAACAAGCCGGCCGAGGCTCCGGATGGGCCTCCGATCTAACAGACTGTGAATATGCCTGCGACTGTGGCTTTTGACCGGATCACTGTAGAACCTGGGAAGTGCGGGGGAAAGCCCTGCATTCGAGGGACGCGAATCACGGTCCGCAGAGTACTGGAGATTCTTGCAACGTACAGGGACCGGGCAGAGATGTTTCGGGAGTACCCATTTCTCGATGAAGAGGATCTGACTCAGGCACTGCGGTATGGAGCAGCCTCTGTGGATGGTGATGTCCGGTACTTAAATCTGGTTGCGTGAAAAGGCTTGGGAAACTTCTGCTTGATCAGGGCCTCGCTCCGATGGCTGCCAGGTTGTTGCGTGACGCTGGATGGGATGCGATCCAGGTATCGGAGTGGGGTTTGGATCACGCTGAGGATGCTTCTATTCTGGCGTTTGCCTTACAGGATGGTTGGGCCTGCGTAACACTTGATCATGATTTCCATTCGCACCTGGCGTTGACCTCTGCTGGTGGGCCTTCTGTTGTTTTCATACGGCTTGAAGGCCTGGACTCCCGTGGTCAAGCCGCCCTGATCCGCCGGGTCTGGGAGAATTGTGGCTCAGAGATCGGCGATGGTGCCGCCGTTACCGCTGACGGGCGCAGGGTTCGCGTACGGCGTCTCCCGCTGCGGTAGTTCTATCGGTGTGCTGGCCCATAAAGGACCCGACCTGGCCGCTCCGCAGTCACCTTGCCGTCACGCAATGACACCTTACCGTTGACGATCACATCGCGGACTCCTTCCGCGTATTGGTGGGGCTTCACAAACGTGGACTTGTCGGCGATGATGGCGGAATCGAAGATCACGATGTCGGCCTTCATGCCAGGACGGAGGATACCCCGGTCCCACAACTTCAGGCGTTGGGCGGGGAGGCTGGTCATGCGGCGGACTCCTTCTTCCAGCGAAAAAACTTTCTGGTCGCGGACGTAGGGTCCAAGGACGCGTGGAAAGGTTCCGTAGGTGCGCGAATGCGGGGCCGCTTCGCCGAAGACCGGGATCTCGCCATCGGAGGCAATCATGGTGAACGGATAGCGCATGATGCGGAGAACGTCTTCCTCGCTGATGGCGTGATAGACGGCTCCGCAGCTACCTTTTTGTTCGATTTCCATTGCTGTATCCGCCGCGTTTTCGAGTGTGACGGGGACGCCTCTGGCCTGGGTGAGTTCGGCGAGATTCTTACCGGCCAGAGTCGCATCAAAGGGGCATACTGCGATGACGACATTCTTTGCGTCGCCGGCTCCGCGGTCGTTGAGCAGAGCATCCACGATGCCCGTCTTGATTCGGGCGCGCTGTTGGGGGGCGGAAAGGCGTTCAAGGACGGCTTTGCGGCCACCTTCGAGCGCCCAGCGGGGAAAAAGCGCGTTTAGACCGGTGGAGGATGCGGTATACGGGTATTGGTCGAGAGTGACATCCACGCCGCGCGCGCGGGCCGCTTCCACAAGCTTGAGCGTCTCCACAGACATACCCCAATTCGTCTTCCCGATGAGTTTGTGGTGGGTAATCTGGGTGGGCAGGTGCCCTTCTTCGCCGATACGGATTGTTTCCCGAACTGAATCGAGGCTGTGAGCCGCCTCTTCCCGCATGTGCGAAGTGTGATATCCCCCCATGGCTCCGACAACCTTGGCGATTTCGACAACTTCTTCCGTGGGCGTGAAGTTGCCGGGGACGTAGAAGAGGCCGGTGGAGAGGCCGAAGGCTCCGTCGCGCATGGCCTGGGCGGCGAAATCCTTCTGTTTTGTCAGCTCTTGCGGGGTGGACTTACGGTCAACCAGGCCCAGAACCGCATTGCGGATACTGCCCTGGCCGACCATGGAGCCAAAGTTGAGGGAGGTCGGGGTTTTCGAAACACGCTGCAGGAAGGCACCGAGGGGAACTGCTGAGGAACCGTCGGGGCCCCCGATGAACGTTGTGACACCTTCGTGGAGATAGTTTTCGGCGGTAGGGGTGGCGAAGATGCCCCGATCACCGTGGGAATGGACGTCAATGAAACCTGGGGCGACAGTAAGCCCAGCGGCATCAATGCGGGTGGTGGTGGAAGAGGTGCTGAGCGAGCCGATAGCGGTGATGGTGTCGCCACGCACGCCAATGTCGGATAAGAACCACGGTGCACCGGTGCCGTCGATGATTTTGGCGTTGGTGATGATGAGGTCAAACTGAGGGTTCTGGGCGAAGACAGTAACTGCTGTGAGCCGCAGGGCTGGAAAAGCGGCGCGCATAAGTTGATGGTAGTGCCTGTGGAGCGTAGTAACGTAGAAACCATGCGGCATTTTCTTGTTCCGGTTCTGATGGTGATGGTTGGCGTTCCTGCCGTTGCGGCGACGCAAACGTTCGATGTAGTGGTTTATGGAGGCACGGCCGGGGGAATTATTGCCGCCGTTTCGGCAGCTCGGGAAGGCCTCAGCGCGGCAGTTCTGGAGCCGACAAACCATGTGGGCGGCATGGTGTCGAGCGGCCTTGGCTACACAGACTTTGGCAAAAAGGAAGCCATTGGCGGGTACGCCTACGAGTTCTACTATCGTGTGGGCCGGTTCTACGGGATGAATCGTTATTCGGCGGAGGTGAGCTGGTACCACGAACCGCATGTGGCGGAGCAGATCTTCCGCGAAATGATGACCGGCGCGGGTGTGAAGGTGTTTGAGAAAGCCCGGTTGAAAGAGAAGGGCGGGGTGAAGAAAGAAGGCACACGTGTGATCTCGATTGACACCGAGGGCGGTGATACTTTCAGCGCGAAGATCTTCATGGATGCCACCTATGAAGGGGACCTGATGGCCCAGGCTGGCGTGACCTGGGTGTATGGCCGGGAAGCAAGTGCCGAATATGGCGAGTCGCTGGCCGGGGTAAGAGATCGCACGCCACTCCACCAGTTCCTCGTAGATATACCGGCCAAGGGGCCGGATGGTAAATTGTTGCCGGAAATTTCCACCAATCAGCCAGCGGCAGCGGGGTCGGCGGACAAGGCGGTGCAGGCGTACAACTTCCGTATGTGCTTCAGTGAGGCGACGGACCGCGTACCTTTCTCCAGGCAGCCTGCCGGGTACGCTGCGTCGCGATACGCGCTCTTCGCAAAACTGGTGGTGGCGCGGACGAAGGCTGAAGGGAAAGTCCCGGCTCTGGCTACAGTAATCTCCATTGGCCGCCTGCCGAACCAGACTGCCGACATCAACAATAACGGGGCATTTTCAACCGACTACATCGGAGCCAGCTGGACGTACCCGAATGCCGGGTATGCGGAACGGGACCGGATTTGGGAAGACCACAAGCGCTACACACTGGGCTTTTTCTATTTCCTCGCGAACGATCCCGAGTTGCCGGAAGTGCTGCGGAATGAAATGAAGCAGTGGGGTCTGTGCCGGAATGAGTTCACGGACAATGATCACTTTCCGCGCCAGCTCTATATTCGCGAAGACCGCAGAATGGTGGGGGAGTATGTGATGCGCCAGCAGGATATGCAGACGGAACTGACGAAGCCGGATGTCATCGGCATGGGCTCCTATAACAGTGATTCGCACAATGTGCAGCGCATTGCTGGTTCGGACGGCATGGTTCGCAATGAGGGCGACATGCAGGTGGCGGTGACGCCGTACCAGATTCCGTACCGCATTCTGACGCCGAAGAGAGCGGAAGCTACCAACCTTCTGAACCCGGTGACTTTCTCAGCGACACACGTGGCCTATTCTTCAGTGCGGATGGAACCGCAGTACATGATTCTGGGACAGGCTGCCGGGGTGGCGGCAAAGATGGCGATTGACGCGAATAGTGCAGTGCAGGCCATCGACACAAAAGCCCTGACCGCGAAACTTCGCAGCCAGGGCGTTGTGGTGGAGTATGTACCTTCCCCGCAGGCAAGTGCCCTGGTAAAGGCACGGACCGCGAAGTAAGTTACGGTTTCGCCGTTTGCTTTTCGACTGGCGGTGGTGGCGCCGTCAGGTGCGTTGGGGCTTTCTCCGCGTCCGACTTATCGATGAGTTTTCGCAGACCTCTTACTTTGTCCTTCAGGTCCTGCGTGGCCTCTGCGACGTGGTTGGTGTCGTAGATTACGTGGGGCGTGAGGAAGATGATCAGTTCCGTTCGTTTTCTCGTGTTTGACTTTGTGCCAAACAGGACGCCCAGGTAGGGGATACGGTCCAGAAGGGGCACACCGGCCGAGGTTTCGGTATTGGACTCGTTAATGATGCCGCCGATGGCGATGGTGTCGCCATCCTGAACCGTTACCTGTGTGCTGACATTGCGCTGTGAAAACGAAGGCGAATTGATATTGGTGCCGGTCGGGTTTGGTTCCGGGGCGGTCACACTTTGGTTGATGACCATGGTGACGATGCCGCTGGCATTCACCCGAGCCAGGATGTTCAGGCCAATCCCGGTGCTGGTGTTCGAGATGGTTTGGGTAAAGAGGGAGTTTCCGCCCGTCGTAATGCCGGGGTTGACTGCCTGAGAAGTCAGGGTCGGTACCGAGTCGCCGACTGTGATGGAGGCCGGGATGCTGTCAGTAGCAATGATGCTGGGCGCGGAAAGAACTCTGGCCTTGGTGCGGGTTTCCTGGGCCTGCAGGAGGGCGAGGAGCTGACGGCTCTGGCCCACCAGCAGGCCAGCTGAAAGTGAGGTGGAAACTGCGCTGAAAGCGCCCAGCAACTGGCGTCCGGGAATACCCTGGACGCCGGCACCCTTCTGTTGCAGGAAGGCGGTGACACCGGCTTCAAAGCCACCAGAGAGATCCACTTCGTAGATCTTCGCGTCGATCAGGACCTGCCGGGGCGAGACATCGAGCTGGTCGAGGAGGGTCTTGATCTGTTCCCAGGTTTCGGGAGTGCTCTGGACCAGCAGCGTGTTGTCAAAAGGGTTGGGGATGATGCGGGGCATCATGGCCCCGAAGCCCATACCGGCAGAGGCGCCCATGTAGGATCCGGTCTGGTCTGTTGCCGCTGTCGTACCCGTAGCGGCGCCGCCGGCGGGTGTTGCACCCTGCGCGAAAGGGCCGAGTGGAGCTGGTCCGGCCTGGGCACCATAGCCACCGCCGCCGTAACCCCCGCCGCCATAACAGTTGTTGCCACCACCGTAACCGCCGCCATATTGCTGACCGCCGTACTGTTGGCCGCCACCATACTGCTGGCCTCCTCCGTATTGTTGACCGCCGCCATAGGGAGATCCACCGCC
>RGPS01000209.1 GCA_010084195.1 Terriglobia bacterium | reverse complement strand
ATGATCATCCAGAGCGAACGTTTTGGAACGAGCCTGTCCTCAGCGTTGAACGCGTATGCTGAGGATCTGCGGCAACGTCGGCGGTTGCGGGCGGAAGAGGCGGTGGGCAAGGCCGGCATTAAGATGCTGTTCCCGATCGTGCTGTTTATTTTGCCTGCGCTGTTTGTGATTGTGCTGGTCCCGGCGATTATCCAGACCATTCATGATATGCAATCTTTGGGTGCCGCCCGGTAAGCTGAGAGCAGGATATGGACCTCACGGCACGCAAGTATAAGAGTCTCGACGAAATGAAGGCCGACGAGTACCGATACTGGCAGAGTCGGCCAGTCTGGGAACGCATGGACGCGGTCGAAGAAATGGTCAAGGCCGCATATGCGATCAAGGGATGGGAGATCGAGCCGGATGTTCCAGGATTACAAAGACCTTTTGTCCGCATTCCATGCCCATGGCGTTAGCTATCTGATAGTTGGCGGGTATGCCGTTATCTTCCACGCCCAGCCACGCTTTACGGAGGATATCGATTTTCATCAGAGCCGATGCTGAAAACTCATTGGCCATCTTCGCCGCGTTGGCCTCATTTGGGGCTCCGCTTGCGGGCATCAGTCCCGAGGAATTCGCTGAGCCCGGGGCATTTTTCCGCTTTGGGCGAGATCCGCGAGGTTTCGATGCATTGCCCAGTCTTCCGGGCGTCGACTTCGACATGGCGTGGGAGCGGCGAATTGCAGGTGTAATCGACGAGGTAACGGGCCTGACCGCGTTTTTCATTTCGAAGGACGATCTGATTGCTTCCAAGCTTGCCGCGGGCCGACCACAGGACCTGGCGGATGTGAGTGCAATTCGAAAGGCCGGAGAAAGCCAGAATCCATAGAGTGCTTCTTATGGGATTTCGGCGAGGCTGAGGGGTCTGGGGATTTTGCCGTCTGTGTCGACCAGCTCATACTGCGCGCCTAACGCGGCGGCTATCAAGACCTGACCCGAGCGGGACATGAGGTCAGGATCCTTGGCCAGTGCGGCGATGACGAGACCTATATACTGGCGGCTCTCGCTGTTTTCGAGGCTCAGCCAGCCCTGGGCGGCTACTTCCAGGATGGCTTCAGTTCGGACCAGCCCTGGATAGAGAGATACGGCCGCTACGCCGTGAGGCCGGAGATCGTGTGCCATATCGGCAGCGAGCTTGTCCGTGGCGGCTTTGGCAACTCCGTAGATTGTGTTGCCGACGTACTTCTGCGCTGCCCAGAAACCTATGTTGACGATAAGGCCACTGCGTTGCGGGACCATGAGCTTCGCGGCATTCGACCCGCACACGAAGGCTGCTCGGACGCCGACGTCGAGCATGCTGGTCCAGCGATGGAGCGGTTGTTGCCAGAATGGCAGACCCCAGGTGAACTTACCGTCCTCAACCATGCGCTCATAGCCTCCCCACGCATTGTTCACCAGAATGTCGAGGGCAGGGATTTCCGCGAAGACGGATTCGGTTTGTTTGTCGTCGGCGTGGTCACAGACCAAGCGAATGATGCCGTCTGGCAAGGCGGCATCTTCGATACTTCGACCGGTCGCGTACACCACGTAGCCCGCAGCAGCGAGGCTGATGGCAATTCCCTTGCCAACCCCTCGGCTGGCTCCAGTGACGAGGGCGGTTGGCATGAAACTCAAGCCTGCTTCAGAGCTTCGTCCACCAGGCGCTTTTGCTCTTCGGCGTGGCGCTTGGAGGAACCGGCCGCAGGGCTGGCGTTGCGGTCTCGCCCGGCGTAGCGGATGGGGTGTTTCATATCGCGGAAACGGGCGTCCATGCGGCGCCAGGCTCCCATATTGCGGGGCTCTTCCTGACACCAGACCAGGTCTACGTCGGGGCGGTACCTCGTGAGTTCGTTGGCCACCACGTCCATCGGGAACGGGTAGAGTTCTTCGATGCGGACGAGGGCCACGTCGTTCGCTCCGGAGGCTTCGCGGGCGGCGAGGAGGTCGTAATAAACCTTGCCTGTACAGAAGACAATGCGGCGGACGTCTTTGGGCTCGAGGTTGTCCGGGATGACCTGCTGGAAGCTGCCCTCAGTGAAGTCTGCGATGGTGGAAACAGCTTTAGCGGAGCGCAGCAGGGACTTCGGCGTAAAGACCACCAGCGGCTTCAGCGGCAGGACGGCCTGTCGGCGCAGGATGTGGAAGTACTGAGCGGGCGTGGAGCAGTTGGCTACGCGCATGTTGTCCTCAGCGCAGAGGGTTAAGAAGCGCTCCATGCGCCCGGAGGAGTGCTCCGGCCCCTGCCCTTCATAACCATGCGGCAGGAGCAAAACGAGGCCGCTGGCCTGGCCCCACTTCTGTTCGCCGGTGGTGATGAACTGGTCAATGATGATCTGGGCACCGTTCGAGAAATCGCCGAACTGGGCCTCCCAAAGGGTGAGGGTATTGGGGTCGGCGATGCTATAGCCGTATTCGAAACCGAGGACGCCGAATTCGCTGAGAGAACTGTCGAGAACGCGGAACTGGGCCTGGTCGGGCGAGAGGTGTTCCGTCGGCACGTACTTGTGGCCATCCTGATAGTCGTAGTAGGTGAGGTGGCGCTGGCTGAAGGTACCGCGACCACAGTCCTGCCCACTGAGCCGGACGGGGATGCCTTCGAAGGCGAGGCTGCCATAGGCGAGCGTTTCGGCGAAGGCCCAGTCGATGGGGGCACCGGTGAGGCTGTCGCGACGCTTCTTGAGGAAGCCTTCGAGCTTCGGATGGAGGTGGAAGTCGGCAGGGAAGGTAGTGATGCCGTTGACGACCTGCTCCAGCGTTTCGCGGGAGATGGAGGTCTTGGAGTTCGGACGCTCGTGCCTAAGTGGTGGCTGCAGAACCCACTTACCCTGGGCTTTGTTGCGGTCGAAGGCTGCGTTGAGGTGGTCGGAAGTCTTCTGGCGGAGCGCCGTGGCGGCTTCGGCAGTGAGGACCTTCTCCTTCACCAGGCGTGCGCTGTACTGGACGGCAATCGACGGCAGCTTTTCGATCTTCCGGTACATGATGGGCTGGGTGTAGGCCGGGTCATCGGTTTCATTGTGACCATGGCGGCGGTAGGAGAACGCGGATGGAGGCTTCGGGGTCGTCACCGTTGACGTGGAAGATGGGGGCCTGGACCATGCGCGCGATGTCGGTGGCATAGAGCGTGGACCGGGAGTTTTCGGGCAGCGTGGTGAAACCGATTTGGTTGTTGATGACGAAGTGGATGGTGCCACCGGTCGAGTAGCCATCGAGCTGCGAGAGGTTGAGCGTCTCGGCTACGACACCCTGCCCGGCAAAAGCAGCGTCGCCATGGATCAGAACGGGGATGAACCGTTCCTGGGCTGTATCGCCCAGTTCTTCCTGCTTGGCTCGCACGATGCCTTCCACCACCGGGTTAACGGCTTCGAGGTGGCTGGGGTTGGAGGCGAGAGAGACGGTGATTTCGTTACCCGCCGGCGACTTCTGCGTACCGCTGGCACCCAGGTGATACTTCACGTCGCCGGAACCCTGCATGGAATCGGGGTCGATGTTGTATTCGAACTCGGAGAAAATCTGTTCGAGAGGCTTGTCGATGATATTCGCGAGGATATTGAGGCGACCGCGATGGGCCATGCCGATGACCACCTCTTCGACGCCGGTATCGGCGGCGCGGGAGAGCAGATCGGACAGGATGGCGATGGCGGTTTCCGCGCCCTCGAGGGAGAAGCGTTTTTGGCCGATAAAGCGACGGTCGAGGAAACGTTCGAACTCCTCACCACGGAGAAGGTCTTCCAGAATGCGGATTTTTTCGGCAGCGGAGCTTGGCCAGATGCCGGTTTTGGTCTCCATCTGGTGCTGGAGCCAGATCTTTTCTTCCGGCTTCTGGATGTACATGTACTCGGCGCCGATTTTGCCGCAGTAAGTAGCACGGAGGAGTTCGAGCATCTCGCGGAGCGTGACCTGTTTGCGGCTCCCGAAGGCGTGCTGGAGCGAACCGGCGTAGAAGTGGCGGTCGAGATCCCAGATGGTGAGGCCGTAGGTGAGGGGGTCGAGTTCGGCGTTGTATTCAGGTTCGGAGCCGAGGGGGTCGAGACCTGCCATCAGGTGGCCACGGACACGGTAGGCTTCGATGAGCTGGATAACAGCGGCTTCACGAACCACATCGGGCGAGGGTTCCGCGAGAGCTGCAGCGGGTGTCTGGTCACCGGCCCACTTGACGGGGGCGTACGGAACTTTCAGGGCTTCGAAGACTTCCTCGTAAAAGTTATCTTCCCCATCGAGAAGAGCCTGGAATTTGCCGAGGAACATGCCGCTTTCGGCGCCCTGGATGATGCGGTGGTCGTAGGTGCAGGTGACCGACATCACCTTACCGAGGCCAAGGGCGACGATGGCGTCCTGGGAGACGCCGCGATACTGCGCGGGGTAATCCATAGCACCCACGGCAACGATGGCACCCTGGCCGTTCATGAGGCGGGGGCTGGAGGCCATGGTGCCGACGGTGCCGGGGTTGGTGAGGGAGATGCTGGTGGCGGCGAAATCCTGCGGGGTGAGTTTGGCGACGCGGGCACGGGCCACGAGGTCGTCAAAGGAGGTTTTGTACTGAGCGAAGGTTAGAGTTTCGGCGTTTTTGATGTTGGGGACGACGAGGCTGCGGGTACCGCCCTTCCCTTCCACATCAACGGCCAGGCCGAAGTTGATGGCGGACTTCACCACGCGCAGAGGCTCGCCGTTTCCGTTCCAGGCGAAGGCGTTGTTCAGGCCAGGGTGCGCTTTCACGGCGCGGATAATGGCCCAGCCGATGAGGTGGGTGTAGGAGACCTTGCTGCGTCCGAGCAGGCTGCGGTGGTGGTTGATGAGGCGCCGGTTTTCATCGACGACCTTGACCGAGATGATGCGCTGAGAGGTGGCGAGCGGGATGGAGACGCTGGCTGCCATGTTCTCCGCAATCTTGGCGGAGACGCCGCGAAGAATCTGGGGGTCACCGGCGGCCAGTTCGGCAGCGGTGGCTGTCGGTTTCGCTACCGAGGTGGGTGCCGTTGTGGTGAGCGCGTGGCCATTCGAGGCGGGTGCACTATTGGGGGTACCGTTGCTTTCGAAAACGGACTTCCACTGAGGATCGACCGAGGAACGGTCCAGCTTGTATTGTTGGCGGAGTTCGTCTTCCAGCCATGAATTGAGCCCGGTTGGGTCTTGAGATGTTGGGTGTGACATTGCGAAAAGGGAGCGAAACGCCCCACTTCATGATATCGGATGAAGTCTGTCGCGGCAGCGCGATAGAATGACGACATTCATGAGACGACGGCGGATTCTGCAGGTTGCGGCTGGCCTTCCGGCTGCTGTAGCGCTGCGGGCACAAAACCCTTACGCGGCAGCGACCTCGGGGAAACCAGATGAATTACCGAAGTTGGAGGCGATTCCGCCGGACGGCGTGGCGGATTCGAAACCGAAATTCTGCTCCGGGCTGCAACTGGCCGCGCTCAGGCGTTTGGCGGACCTGATTGTCCCAAAACTCGGTGAGACTCCGGGGGCCGCAGATGCGCAGGCTGCTGAATTCCTCGATTTTCTCCTTTCTGAGTCGCCGGCGGACCGGCAGAGTTTATATCGAAATGGATTGGATGCCCTGAACGCAAAGGGCTTCCTGAAGGCGGATGCCGCCGGGGCTGCGGCCATGCTGGCTCCGCTGGGGAAACCGTGGACCTACAAGGCTCCGGCGGAACCGCTGGCGGCTTTCCTTCGAACCGCAAAGGCCGATATCCTGACCGCTACGGTGAACTCGAAGGAGTGGATCCAGGTAGTGTCGCAGAGGAACCGCAACGCGGCGGGAACCTCGCTTTACTGGACGGAGATCGCATAAAGATGCCATCACAAGTGCATGATGTTGTGATCATCGGTTCGGGTGCATCCGGTGCGATGACCGCTTACCAATTGACGAAAAAAGGTATCAATTGCCTGCTGCTGGAGGCCGGACCGAACTTCGACTACAGCAAAGACCGACAACTTCGTGCGGTTTATGATCTTCCGTACAGAGGTTTCGGTAAGCCCGGTCGTTTCCCGCATGTGACGCAGGCGAACGAGTTTACGGCTGCCTTGTGGGCCGACGAAAAGCAGAACCCGTACACGTTCGACCCGAAGGACCCTTATTACTGGGTCCGAATCCGCCGGATGGGCGGCAAGACGCTGGTTTGGGGCCGCGCGTCGTGGCGCCTGAGCAATTACGAATTCAAGGCAAAGGACCACGACGGTTTCGGCGATAACTGGCCGGTTTCGTATGCGGATCTGGCACCGTATTACGATCAGTGCGAGCCGTTGCTGCGCGTCTCGGGACGCATTGAGAAGTTGCCGCAACTGCCGGACGGGGTGTTCCTGGAGGATAAGTCCGGGGACAGCGCGTCGATAGCACGGTTCATTTCTGCGGCGAAACAGAAGGGCATTCCGACGACAAAGCAGCGCCGGGCGCAGGGGACTCTGGCCAGTTCGGCCAATCTCCTGCTGCCGGATGCGCTGGCGACGGGCAAGCTGACGATTCTGCCGAATGCGATTGCTCGGGAAGTGACGGTTGATAAGGCTACGGGCAAGGCGAACGGGATCAGTTTTGTGGATCGCCGGTCGAAGCGTGAGTTCCATGTGAAGGCGCGGGTGGTGGTGCTGGGCGCGTCGTGTCTGGAATCGACGCGTTTGCTGTTGAATTCGAAGCTGGCGAGTTCGAGCGGGGCACTTGGGCATTACCTGTTTGATCAGTTTTATGTAAAGAACACGGTGCAGGCAATTGTACCGGAGGCTCGGAATGGCAAGGCTCCGGGTGGTTTGATGGGCGGGACGGGGTACATTCCCCGGTTCACGAATCTGGACAAAAAAGACACGGACTATCTGCGGGGCTACGCGGTCGATTTTTCGAGCGGCGGAACTCCTGATCCGAAGTACTTCCCCTATTACGGGGAGGATTTGCAGAAGGCGCTCGCTGCGCACACCAATACTGGCTTCAATGCAACCACAATGGGCTCGGTGCTGCCGAGGTTCGAGAATCATGTATCGATTGACCCGGTCGTGAAGGATGCGTGGGGAATTCCGTCCCTGCGGATTTCGGCCCGCTACACCGCGAACGAGTTCAAAATGGCGACCGATGCCATGAATACGCTCTCGGAACTGTGCCATACGGCGGGCTTTGAGATGCTGGCACAGCATGACCAGATGGTGCCCCCAGGTGAAAGTATCCATGAGTTGGGGACATGCCGGATGGGCGATAACCCGAAGACTTCGGTGCTGAACAAGTGGAACCAGACGCACGATGTGAAGAACGTGTTTGTGGTGGATGGCAGTGCGTTCGTGACAGGTGGGTCGCAGAATCCGACATTGACAATTACGGCACTGGCAATGCGGGCGGCGGATTACATGGCCGAGGAGATGCGAAAGGGCAACTTATGAGAAAGTTCGTTGGTGTCCTTTTGCTCTTGTTGTGCGCTGTCGCCGTGGGCCAGGATGCGCCGCAACAGCCCGTGCCTTACAGCCACAAAATCCATGCGGGCGATTTGCAGCTGAAGTGTTCGATGTGCCATTCGAATCCCGATCCGGGTGAGACGATGACACTGCCAAAGCACCAGGTTTGCGGCACCTGCCATGCGGGGAAATATGACCGGCAGATCAAGTGGGTTCGGGTTTATGAGGTTCCGAGTTTTGTGAACTTCAGTCACCGGAAACATATCGACGCAAAGAATACCTGCGAGGAGTGCCATGGTCCGGTGGCGACACGGGCAGAGATTGCGCGGGAGACGGATCTGACGATGGGCGGGTGTATGAACTGCCATCGGGAGAAGAAGGCCAGCATTGACTGCACCTTCTGCCATGATCAGCGGAATTAGCCGACGGGGCTTTCTGGCCGGGGTGCTGGCGGCACCTCTTTATGGTGCGGCGGACCGGGACATTTGCGGGGTCCGGTTTCGGGCGTTGCGGCATGGCAGGAGGTCGCCGCGACGGTATCTGGTGATCCACGGCGATGAGGATACGGCCCGGGATGTTCTGCTTGCGCATCTGGGATCAGCGGACGGGGCAGGCCTGGTGGTCACGGGCAAGAAGCGGCATGTGATGGTGCGCGGGCTGGAACTGGATCCGAACCGGATGTATTCGCGCGCCGGGGCTGAGGCGAGTTTGCGAAAGCTGAATCCGGAAGCAGAGGAACGTCGGATTTTGAGTACTCTTCGGTGGCTGAACGGTCGCAGGGAGAAGTTGCTGCGCATGTTGACGCCGGGCAGGGACAGCCGGTTGTTTGCGCTGCACAATAACCGGAACTACTCGATTCAGGATGAGGTGGAAGCGAGTGACCAGGTGGCGATGAATGAGCCCGACAAGCCACGGCATTTTTTCCTCTGTACGGATCCGAGGGACTTCGCAATTCTGAAGGGTTCGCCTTACAACGTGGTGCTGCAGACGAAGGCAGAACCGGACGACGGATCGATGTCGCGACTGGCGGCGCGGCGTGGATTCCGGTATATCAATCTGGAGTGCGCGATTGGGGATTTCGAGGGCCAGATGGCGCGGGTGAAATGGCTGGAAGCACACCTGCCGTAGTGACAAACACCCCGCCTCATTACCGTGGTAATGTCTCATCATGGTGATCGCTGAATCGAGATTAACCGCGCAGGGACAAGTATCCGTTCCGGCGGACGTCAGGCGAGCCGGGAAGTTCTCTTCGGAAGACATTAACAAAGCGCTGTTCCCGGAAGGGCCACTTCCACCGAGGTCCACTGAAAAGATGAAGGCCGGGATCGCCCGGGGCATGCGACGACGCTATGCGCGCCGTTACTTCCAAGGTTCTGGTGCGACTGCTGGCTCGTGACAATGGCGGCCAAGTGGCAGATACCGAGGCGTTTGGTGCTCACGGCGCGTGGGTTCCGACACTGGCAGTGGTTGAGGCGATGCGGATCCTCGAAGCGATCTATGACTGGCCCCCGGCCCGGCAGTCGATTTGCCTCGAGATGCAGCTGGACCACGGGGATCTGGTGATCCAG
>RGPS01000208.1 GCA_010084195.1 Terriglobia bacterium | reverse complement strand
GCCCAGGGCAACACGCTCCACCTCAGCCGGAACCTCCGTCTCGCCCCTGGCCCCAGCTACAACGAGACGTTCTTCATGACGGCGGTCCACGAGATGGGCCACGCTCTCGGGCTCCAGCACACCTTCACGTCGGCCACCATGTCCACCGCCACCACCCGAGCCACCACGCTCAGCAACCCGGTCGAAGCCGATGATATGGCCGCGCTCTCCATCCTGTACCCCAACGCCGCCTTCGCAAAACTCGGCAGCATCGCCGGGCGTATCACCAGCAATGGCATCGGCGCTCACCTCTCCTCAGTAGTGGCCATCCGCTCCGGTGGCGGTGCCGTCTCCGCCCTCACCAACCCCGACGGCACCTACCGCATTGAGGGCATTCCTCCCGGCCAGTACTTCGTCTACGCTCACCCCCTCCCGCCCGACGCCGACATCTACGGGCCGTGGAATTCGGACGGCAGCCCCGCGACCCGTACCGGACCTACCAACGCACTTTTCTATCCCGACACCACCAACCCTGCCGACGCCACCCCACTTTCCATCCAGTCCGGCAAAACTGCGGAGGGCGTTAACATCGGCCTCTCCCCGCGCACCTCAGTGTCCATCTACGACGCCGGCGTCTACGCCTACTTCAACAACAATTCCGTGGCAGTAAAACCCGCTTACGTGAATATGCTCGCCGGCACCGCTACCGTGGTTGCCGCCGGGGTTGGTCTCGGAGCCAATGGCCAGGCGCCTGGCCTCAACGTGCGGTTTCTGGGGAACTCCGCGCGCATCGATGAGGGCGGCATCCGGCCCTATCAGGCAAACGGCTACACCTACATCGCCCTCGATCTTGGCTTCAACCTCTTTGCCGGACTCGGCCAGCAGCACCTGATCTTCTCAACCCCAAATTTTCTCCACGTCCTGCCCGCAGGCGTCATCCTCACCCGCCAGTCGCCCCCCCGCATCTCGGCAGTCACTGCCAACCCGGACGGCACCCTCACCGTCACCGGGACGAACTGGAACCCCGATACCCTCCTCTACTTCGACGGCTTACCCTCGGCCATCACCTCCCTCGACGCCCCCAATGGTGTTGCCATCGTCACCCCACCCTCCGGTGCCAATTCCCAGCGCGCCACCATCACCGCGTACAACACTGACGGCCAGAACTCCCAGTTCGTCCAGTCCGCTGCCCCTGTCACCTACTCCTACGGCGCTTCCGCGGCTTCTCTGATTACCGCAATCAGCCCCTCCTCGCTGGCCGCCGGAACCGAGGCCCAGGTAGAAATCAACGCCGCCGGGTTTGCCTTCGCACCCGGTCAGACCGCCCCGGGTCAGATAGTGGTCGGCTTCGGGACTTCCGATATCGTGGTCCGCCGCGTCTTCGTCATGGGCCCCAACCGCCTTCTCGTCAACATCTCTGTCGCCGCAGGAGCCGCACTCTCCAATCCCAACGTCAGTGTCATCTCCGGCTTCCGCATGGCCACCGCCGTCGCGGGCTTCCAGATCACCCCCGCCCAGTCCGGCATCCCGAACGTGGTCCCGGTCTTCTCGAACGCTCAGCCCGGCCTCACCGGGACCTACGCCGGAGCTTCCGTCACGGTCAACGGCGTCAACCTCACTGCCCCCGGGGCCGTGCCAACGCTCACCGTCGCGGGCCTCCCTGCCACCCTGACTCAGGCCTCTGCCAACCAGTTGCTCTTCCAGGTTCCGGCTGCCCTCCCGGCTGGCCCGACCACTTTCGCATTCAGCAACGGAGCCCTCTCCGCAGCCCCGGTCGTTCTCAACGTCGATACGCCCCCGTCTCAAATCACCCAGATTTTCACCGGCAGCGGCACTGCTGTGGATCAGACCCGACCGGCCCGCATCGGTGATGTTCTGACCGTCATCCTCTCTAACTTCGCTCCCGCTTCCTCGCCCCTCGCCCTCTCCCAGGTGCAGGTCTCCCTCGGCGGTGTCTCGCACACCCCCATCTCCCTCACGCCCCTCACCGGCTCCTCCTGGCAGATCACCATCGTCCTCAACGGCCCCGAGCAGTCCGGCCAGGCGCAGCAACTGATTACCTACCTGGATGGCCGCAGCAGCTATCCCGTCGCCATCCCCGTAACCCGCGTCGATGGCACTATCGCCCCCCCCGCCACCGAAAACGCCGAAACCAACTAACCACCGAACCGCCATGCGTCAGCATGCGGCCATCACCCCCCACCCCGCACCAGCACTTTCCCTCGCAATCCCCGGAATCTTCCGCTTTTCAGTTGCCCCTGGCTCACAAAAACCTCCACAATAACCCTATGGCTTTTTGCTCAAAGTGCGGCTCTCAGATGCCCGACGCGGCAAACTTCTGCGGTGGCTGCGGTACCCCGGTGGGTAACTCTGCATCAAATCCCTCCACCTACACTCCTGACCCCCTCGAGTACGCCATCGTCGGCGACAACCTCCAGATCGCCCGCGTCCGTCTCCGCGCCGGCCAGCAACTCTACGCCGAAGCCGGCAAAATGGTCTATAAAACCCCCAACGTCGCCTGGGATACCCGCATGACCGGCGAAACCCTCGGAGAAAAACTCCTCGGGGCAATCAAGCGTAAAGTCACCGGCGAATCTCTCTTCGTCACGTTCTTCCGCGCCGACGGCCCCGGCGAAGTCGGCTTTGCCGGCAGCTACCCCGGTCGCATCCAGGCCTTCGAACTAGCCCCCGGCCAGTCCGTCATGACCCAGCGCGACGCCTTTCTCTTCGCCCAGCCCGGCGTCCAGCTCAGCGTCGCTTTCGTCAAGAAACTCGGAGCCGGCTTCTTCGGCGGCGAAGGCTTCATCCTCCAGAAACTCACCGGCCCCGGCCTCGTCTTCATCCACGCCGGTGGCGACTTCGTCGAATTCACCCTCCAGCCCGGCGAAAGCCTGCAAGTCGAAACCGGCTGCATCGTCGCCTTCGATGAAACCGTGGACTATGACATCCAGTTCGTGGGCGGCATCAAAACCGCCATTTTCGGTGGGGAAGGCCTCTTCCTCGCCACCCTCACCGGCCCCGGACGCCTCATTCTCCAGAGCATGACCCTCCAAAAACTCCGCCGCGAACTAGCCCCCGGACGCCGCGGCGGCGACCAGCACGGAGCCCTCGACTCCCTCGGCGGCATCTTCGGCGGCAGCGAAGACTGATTTCGCCGTCCGTTTTGTCGCAATTTCGTCATCGGGTTGAAAAGGTTCGGTGGCTACTCTGGAGTTTCTCCTCACCGGAGCCCAACCACCATATATGAAGAAACTCGTCCTTTTCCTTACTCTGCTCTGCTCCACAGCACTTGCTCAAACAGATTCGGGCAGCATCCGCATCCTCGTTGAAGACGGCAGCACCGCCACCGTTGCCTCCGCTCAGGTGGCCCTCACCAACACTGCAACCGGCGTCATCACCACCCGCGACACCGGCGAAGAGGGCTATGCCATCTTCTCTCCCATCGTCCGCGGTGCCTACACCGCCGAAGTTCGCAAGGCAGGCTTCCAAACCACCAAAATCACCGGTATCAAGCTGGAAGTCGACGAGCGCAAGCTCGTGCGCGTCACCCTGCAGGTCGCCAGCACCACCGAATCCATCGAAGTCTCCGCCGCCTCCGACATCGTCCAGTCGGAACAGGGTGCGCTCGGCCAGGTGATTCGCGGTTCCGTCGCCGTCGAACTTCCCCTCGCCGCCCGTCGCTACACCGATCTCGCCCTCCTCGTTCCCGGCGCCACCGAAAGCACCGTTCTCACCACCACCCGCGGCCCCGGCTGGTTCGTCGTGAACGGTAACTACCAGGCCCAGAACAACTTCATCGTCGACGGTGTCGATAACAACCAGGGCACCACCAACGCCCAGGCCCTCTCCGCTCAAGTCGTCCAGCCCTCCCCCGACGCCATCGCCGAATTCAAGGTCCAGACCAACGGCTACTCCGCCGAGTTCGGTCGTTCCGCCGGAGCTGTCGTCAACGTAGTCCTCAAGAGCGGTGCCAACCAGATGCACGGTTCCGCCTGGTATTACAACCGCGACAAATCCCTCGCCGCCACCCCTTGGACCTCCAACCTCATCGGCTCTCCCAAGCCCGAGCTCAAGTGGAACCAGTACGGTGGCACCTTCGGCGGCCCCATCCGCGCCAACAAGCTCTTCTACTTTGCTGACTACGAAGGCTTCCGCCAGCGCTTCGCCACCCCGTTCCTCGTCACCGTCCCCACCGCAGCCCAGCGCAACGGCGTCTACTATCGCGCCATCACCGACCCCGACACCAGAGTCGCGCTGCCAGCCAATACCATTCCCCCCTCCCGCTTCGACCCCCTCGGCAAGAAGCTGATGGACCTCTATCCCGCCTCCAACCTCGCCGGCACCATCGCGGGCAGTGGCCAGAACATCAATAACTTCGGCGTCTCCCGCGACGGTAAAGAAAACGCCCACAAAGCCGACATCAAGGGTGACTACAACCTCTCCCAAGCAGACGTCTTCTCCTTCCGCTGGAGCTTCCTCCGCCAGGATATTTATCGCGACGGTATCTTCGAAGGCATTGCCGACGGAGCCAATAATCAGGGCGGTCAGTTCAACAACAACCACAGCTACGGCGCTACCTGGACCCATACCCTCACGCCGTCCCTGATCAACGTCTTCCGCTTCGGTTACAACCGCACCTACGCTGCCTTCACCAACGCAGGCATCACCGGTCCCGGTGCCGCCGCCTTCGGGTTCAAAAACATCCCCGCAGAAGCCATCGCTAAAGGCAACGGTGGCCTCCCGCTCATCAGCGTCACCAACTACAACCAACTCGGCACCCGCAACTTCCGGCCCCAGTTTCAGGCCCCAGAGCTCTTCCAGTTCCTCGATTCCGTTTCCTTCACCCGCGGCCTTCATTCCGTCCGCATGGGCTTCGAAACCCGACAGAAGAACAACCTCTTTCAGGACCTCGCCCGCACTGTCCCCGCTTACACCTTCGGCGGCCGCTTCACCGGCGAAGCCATGGCGGACCTCATGGTCGGCTATCTCCAGCAGTTCGATGCCAATACCCAGGCCAACGTGGAACAGCTCCAGAAGGCCTACGCCGGCTACGTTCAGGACGATTGGAAAGTTCTCCCCAATCTCACCCTCAACCTCGGTCTCCGCTACGAATACACCACCCCGTACTACGCCGCAGCCCCCAACCGCAATATCAACTTCGATCCCAAAGCTGCCCAGCTCGTCTACCCCAAAGGTGCCACCGACTACCTCGTGAATGCTGACCACAGCAACATCGGGCCCCGCATCGGTGCCGCCTGGCAGATCAAGCCCCAGAAGCTCGTCCTCCGCGCCGGCTACGGCATGTTCTTCTCCGGCGAAGATATTTTTGGCTCGGACATCAACCTCCCCCTCAACCCGCCCCAGCTGATCCCTGTCACCTTCGCGCAGGTGGGCACCGGCCCGCCCCCCTTCAAGCTGTCTGACCCGGTTCCCAACAACATGTTCACCAACGTGAACACCAACATCGTCTCCCTCCGCGCTCGCGAGAAGGACTACCGCGCGGCCAAAATCCAGCAGTTCAACCTGGCCCTGCAGTATCTGCTGCCCGCCAACTCCACCCTCGAAGTTGCCTACGTCGGCAACCGCGGCAGGAACCTCCAGGCAACCTTCGCTCTCAACCAGACGCCCTTCGGTGTCGATGGCTCCGTGCCCGCCAACCGCCCCTACCCCCAGTGGTCACAGATCACCATGGGTGCTACCCGTTCCCAATCCTGGTACAATTCGCTTCAGGTGAAGTACGAAAAGCAGATGGGCCATGGCCTCTATACCCTCGCTTCCTACACGTGGGCCAGCGCTCTCGACCTCGCCGGTTCCTATGACGCCGGGACCCAGCCCCAATACCTCGACAACTTCGCCGCCGAACGCGGACGCCAAAGCCAGACCGCCCGCCATCGCTTCACCCTCACCAACGTCTGGGAACTTCCCCTCGGACGCGGTCGCACCCTCGGCAAGAACTGGAACCGCGCCACCGATGCCGTCCTCGGCGGCTGGCAACTCTCCGGTATCCTCACGGATCGCACCGGCCTGCCCATCAACGTGACACTCGCCGCCACCGGAGTCGATCCCGCCACCGGCCGCAACTACACGTTCTTCAACCGCAACGGTGGTGGTATTCGCCCCAATCTCGTCGGTACGCCGAACTCCGGTATCGACCCTAAAACCGACCGTCTGCGCTTCCTCAGCTCCTCAGCCTTCGCCGTCCAGACCGTCAACACTCCCGGCAATGCCGCCCGCAACATCGCGTACGGCCCGAAGCTCTTTAACTGGAATCTCTCTCTGGTTAAGCGCTTCACCATCACCGAAGGCTCCTCACTCGACCTGCGTCTCGAAGCCTTCAACGCCTTCAATAACGTGAACTTCGCCAACCCTGCAACCTCGTTTGGCAGCGCCAACTTCGGCAACATCACCAGTGCTGCCGATCCCCGCCAGGTACAAGTAGCAATCCGGTATAGGTTCTAATCCATGACGCCGGCGACGAAGCTCCAGAGACGTACCTTCCTGAGCCTCGTCGCCGGCACTCCATTTCTACAAGCCCAAACCCCCGACCTCACCAAACCCGAGAGAATCCTCCCCCTCCGCGCCACTACCGCCCACGTCCAGGGCATCGACACCGACGGCCAGCGCCTCTGGGTCACCGCAGTGGACCGCCCGACGACTAAAGGGTTCCTCTACCAGTTCTCCATAAAGGACGGCAGCCTCGAACAGACCGTCGAAGTGCAGGACGGCCCCCGCTACCACCCCGGAGGCCTCCAGCTTCATAACAATTCCCTCTGGCTCCCCGTAGCCGAATACCGTCGAACCAGTACCGCCGTAATCCAGAAACGCAACGCCAAAACCCTCGCCCTCGAATTCCAGTTCCCCGTTGACGACCACATCGGCTGCGTAGCCGTCACGCCAGACACCCTCATCGGAGGCAACTGGGACAGCCGCGATTTCTACGTCTGGGACCACCAGGGAAAACTTCTCAAAAAGGTCCCCAACCCCACCGGAAACTCCTTCCAGGACCTGAAGTTCTCCCAGGGCCAACTCGTCGGTTCCGGAACTCTGCAAGGCAACAAACCAGCAATCGACTGGCTAACCCTTCCCGAGTTCAAACAAACCCGCCGCCTCACCGCAGGCAACACAGACACCGGAGCCCCCCTAACCCGTGAAGGCATGACCCTCCACAACAACGAAATCTGGTTCCTCCCCGAAGACACAGCCAGCCGCCTGATGATCTTCCCGTTACCCCCTCGCTGATTCGTAGACAGCCGCAGCGCACGCGAACTCCGCAACCCCGCTCAGATCTGCAAGGCCAAAGGCTATCGGCTTTCGGCGTTCAATAGACTACGGTTTATGCTTCCGAAGTCTCAATCCTGCTCCGGATCCATCATCAGAAACTGAAGTACCTCTACCGGGTCCCCCTTCTCCTTCAGTGTGTAAGCCCTCTCTTCGAACCGCTCTGAAAGATTGAGTAGAGGGCCAGCAACACATCCTCCTCCGCCGTCAACCCGCCCTCGCCCTTCGACATCAGCGCTACAATCACCTCCAGCGCTGCATCATTCTCCGCCTCGGTCTCAATCACCTTCGGAGTGAACTGCGCCAGGAGCTTGCCGTACTTACGCGTATCAATCCCACCGGATGCGGCAATCTGTGTATCGAGAGCTATCATTTCCAGTCCCCTTTGTCGTATTCCCTGTGATTCATCGGATCTCCGGTGAGAATCTTACCCGCCCCGCAGCTCGACTCAATGATTCCCTGTCCCGTTTCCCGAGGAAATTCCGCTCTAACTGTTGAGTCCGGACGCAGACCCCGACTACCCCGCGATGCTTCTCACCAACTACATCTTCGGAGGCTCCATTACCGCCCGTCTCCCGGACCGAATCCGCAACCAGGAAGGCCTAAGCTACAGCGTGAACTCCACCTTCGCCGCCCCCGCCGAAGGCAAAGAACGGCCCGAAGGTCGAAGCCAGCTTCAAAGACGAACTCGCCAAAACCGCAGCCACAGGCTTCACCGCCGAAGAAGTAGCCATAGCAAAGAAAGCCCTCCTCGACCAAAGGACCGTAGCCCGAGCCCAGGAACAAACCCTCCCCAGAACCATCCTGGGCCGCGAAGCGGTAGGACGAACCCTCCAAGGGGACGACCAGTTAGACACCAAAATCGCCAACCTAACCCCAGCCCAGGTCTCCGCCGCATTCAAAAGATACATCGACCCAACCAAAGTCTCCATCGCCAAAGCCGGAGACTTCAAAGTCTCCATCGCCAAAGCCGGAGACTTCAAAGCCTCCGGAGTGTATCAATAACCTGCCCCGCTCTGCCGAACCGCTATGCGTGAGCATGCGGCACGATAAACTTGATCCGCACGGAGGCGAAGGAATCGCCCCCGAAGTTCAAGCTCTTTGACATAGGCAATCCGGCGGCCAGCGACCGTCCACCCCGCCTGAATTCCCCGTGCCAAAAGTACGCGGGCGGGTTTACGATAGAAGTATGCCCGTCGCAGAAATGATGTCGGTCGCGGAATACCTGCAAACGAACTACCACCCCGACCTTGAACTCGTCGACGGCGAACTCCTGGAGCGAAACTTGGGCGAGCAGAGTCATGGTCTGTTGCAACTCAACATCGGAAGTTGGCTCCGTGAGCGGCGTCACAAACTGAAATTCCGGGTTCTAACCGAAGTTCGTCTCCAGGTCCGGCCCGACCGTTTTCGCATCCCCGACGTGATGGTTATTCCCAACTCAGCTGCCGGAGAGGAAATCGTTGTCACCCCCGCACTACTCTGCGTCGAAATCCTCTCACGGGGAGACGCACTCTCCCAAATGTGGGAGAAGGTGAACGACTACTTTGCGATGGGCGTGCCTGTTTGCTGGATCATCGATCCACGGACTGGCCACGCAATCTGCGCCAAGCCGGACGGATGGACAGATGTCAACGACGGTATCCTCCGGGCCGAAGGCCTCGAAATGCCCCTCGCCGAAGTAATGGAATAATAGCTACAAATTCCGCCGGAAAAACGTCTCCACAGTCCCAAACATAAACGGCGGAGCCTCCGTAATCACCGGAGGCTCCCCATTCCGGCACTC
>RGPS01000207.1 GCA_010084195.1 Terriglobia bacterium | reverse complement strand
ACGGCGGAGCTCGGGAGCTTCGAGACCCTGCGCATCGCCGTCGCTCTCCTCCACCCCATCCTCCCCGAATCCACCACAAAAATCTGGGAGCAGCTCGGGATGACCGCTCCTCTCCCCACCCTCGAAATCAACAACCTCGCCTGGGGGCAACTCACTGCCGGCCAAACTATCGGCCTCATCGGCCCCGTCTTCCCCCGCATTGAAGCCGGCCCCGCTATTGAAAGGATGCGAGCTTTGGAAGAAGTGGAATCAGCACGTCAGGCTAAATTGTTGGGCAAGGAACCGCAGGCCGCCGAAGAAGCCAAGCCCGAACTCAAGGTCGATCCACCTTCACCAAAAATCGAATTTGACGATTTCGCCAAAGTCGACCTCCGCGTCGGCCTCGTCCTCTCCGCCGAAAAGGTGAAGGGTTCCGACAAGCTCCTCCACCTCAAGGTAGACATCGGCGAACCCGAGCCTCGCACCATCGTCGCCGGCATCGCCCTCGCCTACCAGCCCGAGCAGATGGTGAACCGCAAGGTAGCCATCGTTGCCAACCTCCAGCCCCGCAAGCTTCGAGGCATCGAATCGAACGGCATGATTGTCGCCGCCTCGCTCGAAGGTGGCTCCCCCGTCCTCGCCGCTTTTCTAGAAGACGTGCCCGTCGGCGCTCGCCTCAAATAGATGCAGCTGGTCGATTCCCACTGCCACCTCGACGGCGAAAAATTTGAAGCCGATCGTGACGCCGTCCTCAATCGCGCCTTCGACGCAGGCATAACGCGCCTGCTCGCCATCGGGACGGGTGATGGCCCCCCCGAACTCGACTGCGCCATTCGCCTCGCCGAGCAGTACCCGCAGATCCTGGCCACCGTCGGCGTCCACCCCCACGAGGCCGCAAAAGTCACGCCGCAAACATTTGATGATCTCCGAGCGCTGGGGCAGCATCAGAAAGTTGTGGCGTTTGGCGAAATTGGTCTCGATTATCACTATGAGTTCTCCCCGCGCGAAATTCAGCGCGACGTCTTTATCGAACAACTCCGCATCGCGAAGGACCTCGATCTCCCCATCACCATCCACACCCGAGAAGCCTGGGCTGACACCCTAGCCATCCTCCGGGAACACTGGCAAGGGTCCGGAGTCATGCACTGTTTCACCGGAACTCCCGAACAAGCCCAGGCAGCTCTCGACCTCGGCTTCTGCCTCGCCTTCGGCGGCGTCCTCACGTTCCGCACCGCCGAGGATGTCCGAGCCTCCGCCCGCATCACCCCCGACGACCGCCTTCTCGTCGAAACGGACGCGCCCTATTTAGCCCCCATCCCGTGGCGAGGCAAACGCAATGAACCGTCCTTCATCGTCGAGACCGTCAAGCGTCTCGCCGACGTTCGAGGCACAACTCCGGAGCACATCGCCGCGATCACCACAGCCAACTTCGAAAGGCTCTGTCTCCAGCCACGAAAACCGAACCGTTACACTGGGATTTCCGATGGAAATTGAAGGCGCAGGTCCGGCTGTGACGGCCGCAGAGATTTTTGAACTCGTTCGCGAAGACCTGCGCGACGTAGAAACGGCTATCGACATAGAGTCGGTCGCCTCCGTTGACACCGTCACCACCATCAGCAAATACCTCCAGCAGAGCGGTGGCAAGCGCTTGCGGCCAGCTCTCCTGCTCCTCTGCGCCCGCTTCTCCGGCGGGGGCGGCAAAATGGCCATCCAGCTCGGTGCCGTGGTCGAAATGATCCACGCCGCCACCCTCGTTCACGACGATGTCATCGACGTTGCGCAGTCCCGCCGCGGCCGCCCTTCTGCCAACGTCCAGTGGGGCAATCATACCTGTGTTCTGGCCGGCGACTGGCTCTACATGCAGGCCTTCCAGACGGCCCTCCGCGAACGCAATTTCCACGTTCTTGACCTCCTCATTTCCCTCACTCAGATGATGGTCGAAGGCGAACTCATCCAGCTCGACCGCATCGGTCGCCTCAGTATCACCGAAGCCGACTGTATGGAACTGGTGGACCGCAAGACCGCTGGCCTGTTCTCTGCCTGCGCCCGCCTCGGTGCCGTCGCGGCCAGCGCCGAAACGGCTGACGAAGACAAACTCGGTGACTTCGCCTGGAATCTCGGCATGGCCTTCCAGCTGGTCGACGATCTCCTTGATTTCGTCTCCCGCGAAGCAACCCTCGGTAAGCCCGTCGGCGGTGACCTCAAAGAGGGCAAGGTCACGCTCCCCCTCGTCTACGCCCTCGAAAAGGCGTCCCCCGAAGAGCGCGCCCTGGTTGAGACCATCCTCGAAGATCGCAACTACGACAAAGTCTCCTTTGCCGACATCTACGCCATGGTTGAGCGCCACGATGGCTTCCAGCGGACCCGCGAAAGAGCCCAGCAGTTCACAGACCGCGCCCGCCAGATTGTCGGCGAATTCCCCGACAGCCCTTACCAGCGCGCCCTGTTCACCCTCACCGATCTCGTCACCGAACGCGACAGGTAGCCGGTGCTCCTTCCCCTCCATCAAAGCTTTCCGAACCATGCCCTGCCGGACGTTGCCGCCGCCATGCCGTGGCATCTCCAACATCGCCGTCATTGTCCGCGCCGTCTGTGATTACTTCCGCGCCGCCGGCCTGCAGCCTTTTGTGTTCCCCGCCATGGGAAGCCACGGAGCCGGCACCGCCGAAGGCCAGGCCAGCGTCCTCGCCCACTACGGCATTACCGAAGCCACCATGGGCTGTCCCGTCCAAAGCCGCTTCGATACCACTCCCCTCGGCCTTTCCGACCTGGGAGTCGAGACTTACGCCGGTAACGACGCCCTCAGCTCCGATGCTATCTTCGTTGTCGGTCGCGTCAAATGGCACACCAGCTTCAACGGCGGCATCGAAAGCGGCCTCTGCAAAATGCTGGCCGTCGGCCTCGGTAAACTCGACTCCGCCAGTTCGACGCACCGCCATGGGCGGCAGCACGGCATGGAGGCGGTTATCCGCTCGGTGGCGCGCCACATCCTGGGGACCGGAAAGGTCCTTGGAGGCCTCGCCATTCTGGAAGACGCCCACCACAACACCGCCCAGGTGGCCGCCTTGCCCGCCGGCGGCCTCATCCAGCGCGAAGAAGCTCTTCTCGCCACCGTCAAGCAATGGATGCCCCGCCTCCCCGTCCCCGAAATCGACATCCTCATCATCGACGAAATCGGCAAGGACATCAGCGGCACCGGCATGGACCTCAAGATCGTCAACCGCAACACCCGGCCTGCTCGCAACCCCTGGCCCAATACCCCAAAGGTCGGGTGCATTTTCGCCCGTGATCTCTCCGCCAACAGCTACGGTAACGCCATCGGCATTGGTGCCACCGATGTTGTTCACAGCCGTCTGATTGCGAAGATGGACCCCCACGCCGGTCAGGTCAATGCGGAAACCTCCGGCTCACTCGCTCTCATCCGTGTCCCGCCCCACTTCCCCACCGATCGTGAGTGCCTCGAACTCCTGGCCAAAAACCTCGGCAAAGCCTGCCTCGAAGACGCAACTATCGTGTGGATCCGCAATACCCTCGACCTCAGTTCCATGGTCGTTTCGAACAATCTGAGTGCCCAACTCAGTAATAATCCAAATGTCGAAGTGACTGGACCACCCTTCCCCGTGGCTTTCGATGAAAGCGGGCAACTCGTGCACTGGAGTCAGCAATGAAGTCACACCCAAAGCCACGTATCGGCCTCCTCGCCGGAGACCCTTCCGGGATCGGCCCCGAAGTAGCCGCCCGCCTCCTGGCCGATCCCGCAGCCATGGACCTTGCCGAACCCGTCCTCATCGGCGATGCAGGCGTCTTTTACCAGGGAACTCACACCGCAGGCGTCTCCCCGGATCTGATCTCCGCCCGCGAACTCCTCTCCGTCCCCCTTACCGAAACCGCGCCCGTAGCCCAGGTTACCTCCGTAGCCGGAGCCTTCACCCTGGCCACCCTCCGCGCCGCAGTCGAAGCCTTTCGGGCCGGTCAAATCGACGCCCTCGTCTTCGCCCCCCTCAACAAGCAGGCCATGAAAGTAGCGGGCCTCACTCAGGAAGACGAAATGCACTACCTCGCCAGCCTGCTCGCTTTCAAAGGCCTCTGCTCTGAGATCAACGCTGCCGACAAACTCTGGACCACCCGCGTTACCTCCCATGTCCCCCTGCGCGCCGTCGCGGACCTCATCACCCACACCGGCGTGTGCGCCGCCTCCCGCCTCCTCGCTACCCTAATGGGTGCCAACCTGGGCCGTCCCGCCCGCCTCGCCGTCGCAGGCCTCAACCCCCACGCCGGAGAAGGCGGCCTCATGGGCACCGAAGAAGTCGAGATCATCGCTCCAGCCGTCAAACAGCTCCGTGCTGAAGGCCTGGATGTAACAGGACCCCTCCCGGCTGACACACTGTTCATAGCCGCCCGTCGCGGTGATTTCGATGGCGTCGTAACTATGTATCATGATCAGGGTCAAATTGCCACCAAACTTCTCGGCTTTGAAAAAGGCGTTACCATTCACGCAGGTCTGCCGATGATCACCACCACGCCAGCACACGGTACCGCTTTCGATATCGCCGGTCAGGGCCTCGCCAACCCCGGCCCGATTCTTGCAGCCTGGGCTCTCGCCGCCAGACTTGTTCGGAACGGTACGCCGGGGTCCGCGTGACGATATTGAGGAGCCTCCTCCAGGTCCTGCAACAGTTCCAACCGGTCCTGCAGCAACTCCTGCCCTGGCTTGTCGGCCTGGCCTTCATTCTGCTGCTTCGGTACCTCGGCCGACAATTACAACACCCGTCCGGCTGGCTGGGTCGCGATTTCATGGCGCCCCTCTTCAACAGCGGCAACCGGACTCTCCTTGATGCCTGCCTCAAATGTCTCGCCGCAAAGTCAGGCGACCGTGTCGCGGATATCGGCTTTGGTGGCGGTTACGCCATCGATCAGCTCATCCCCGTCGTCCGGCCCGAACGCCCCATCGGCGTCGATGTGTCGGAAATGATGGTTGAAGTCGCTACGGAACGCTGGGATGACCGCGTGGAAGTCTATCTTGCCGCAGCCAGCGACATGCCCCTCTCCTCCGGCACCCTGGACGCAGTCCTCACCGTCAACACCATCTACTTTTGGAGCGACCCGGTCACCGTCCTGAAAGAAATCCGCCGCGTCCTGAAACCCACCGGGCGCCTCGTCATCGGAGTCCGCAAAGCCTCGCTTCTCCGCCTTCTCCCCATCACCTGGTTCCGCTTCCGCTACTACTCCGAAGCGCGACTAACAACCGTCCTCGCCGATTCCGGCTTCGATACCCGTTTCGAAGAAGGCGGTGGAGGCCTCATCGCCATAGCCACCCCCCGCCCATAGCACCACAGCCCCTCACTCCTCACTACTCCGGTCAGCTGGTCAGCTGTGTGGGGCAGGTTGGTAACCTGCGGCGGGTTGGCAACCCGCCTTTCCTACTCCACCCGAGCCGAAATCACTTCCACCCGCCGCTGCGGCGCCTCGCCCGTGACCGGTTCCGCATCAAACCCCTCCATTACCTCCGCCCCGGCAATAATCTTCCCAAACGCCGAGTACTTGCCATCCAGATGAGGCGCATCCCCCAACACCACAAAAAACGACGTATCCGCCGAATCCGGATCATCCCCGCGAGCCATCGAAATGATCCCGCGCGTATGTTTCACATCGTCCCGGAACTCCCGCTTCACCGTCCGCACCCAACGGTCTGCCACATGACCCTGGCTCCCCGCACGCTGATCCGGCATCCCCCCCTGCGCCACAAAACCCTTCACCACCCGATGGAACGCAACGCCCTCATACCAGCCCGTTGACACCAGCTTCAGGAAATTCCGAACATGCTCCGGAGCCCATTCCGGCTCCATCTGGATCCGCACAGTGCCCAGCGTGGTCTTCATCTCAACCACCTTCTTCAGCTCTTCAACACTCGCCCCCAGATACGGCTCGGTCTTCTTCTTCTCAATCGTCACGCTGTGGATACGCACCAGCTTGTCCGTGAACCCGTTCTCGCCCGCCGGCACCCGCGAGATCTTTTCCGCAATGTGAATGCCCTCGGTAACCCGCCCAAACGAAGAATACTGCCCGTCGAGCGGCGGCTGCTGGTAAACGCACACAAAGAACTGGCTGCCATCCGAATCCGGCTTGTCCGGGATTCGGACCGTCGACACCACGCCCCGCTCATGCTTCAGATCGCTGCGCTCGCCCTTCAGCAGATTCAGCCCGCCGGTCCCCCAAAGGTTCTTCGGCGTCTTGGCATCTTTCAGAAGCGGATCACCACCCTGAATAATGCCGCCCGCCACCACCCGATGGAACGCGCTGCCGTCGTAGTACCCGGCACGTGCCCTTTTGATGAATTCCTCAACATGCTTCGGTGCTTTGTCCGGAGCAAACTCGAAGCGGAAGGTTCCCAGCTCGGTGTTCACCACCGCCTCCAGATCAGCCGGACCCTGAGCGGCTAACCGCAGAGCGAAAAGTAGGGGCAGAAGTAGCTTACGCATTGCCCCATCTTAGAACAACCGTTCCTGTTTCTTCAGGTTCCCCACCGTAGCAATATTCGCTATCGAGAACGACACCAAATACGTATTGTCACTCTGCCGCGTCCCGAAATCCAGGCGTCGCACCTGGAAGCTGATCCCACAGCAATCCGTGTTATACGCAATCTGCCCGACACCATAATTCAACTGTCCCTGCCGGTAGTCGTAAACCGTCGAAAATCCCAGATTCACGCCCTTCCGGTTCGGATCCCCATACCCAAACGTCGTCCGCAGCTGATTCGCCGGCGGCGCAATCAGCGCGCTCGGACGCACCTGCTCACTCCCCACCGACACAAAGTAGCGGTTGATTCGCACATCCCCCGTCAGCGTGGAATTCACAAAACGGTGAAATCTCGGGTCATAGTCCGCCTGCCACGATAAACTCAGCCCCGGCCTCGGACTCGCCCGCAAAATTGAAACAATCGGCGAATATCCCCGTGTCCCGTCCAGGAAGCTGTACGGCGTCAGTTGCAGCGCCGCCAGCACCGTATTCCGTCGGCCCGGAATCAGCGCGCCTCCAAACGTAGGGTCAAAGAACCTCTTCTGGAACACCTCCCACGTCAGAACCTCATTCACCGTGTCCCCGCGCTTCGAATACAGGCGGTTGATAATCCCGATCTGCAGTTCATTCGTCCCCGACAGCAGGTCCAGAGGATCAAAGCGGAGCGTCTGGGCGAAGCGGTTCACCCCCGACACATAACGGTAATTCATCCTCGGCTCAATCACATGCTTTACCTTGTCGCCCAGGAAACTCTTGCGGTTAAAGATCCGCGCCACCGTCGGCAACACGAAGTCGATATTCACCTCCGGTGCCGTCCGCCGCAGATTCACGCTGTCCACGCGTCCGCCCGTGAAGCTTTGCGTATAAAACGCGTTGTGGAACGTGAAGCTGGGCACCAGTCGGAACTGCCCCCAGGCGAACCGTGTCACTATCGAGGGATCCGCCGTAGCCCGAGTGCTGAACTGACTGGTCTGATAGAATCCCGCCGGCTGCGTCCCCTCCGGCTTCGGTTGCCGCCGATAAGCCAGACCGTAGCTCGATTCGAATGAAAACCACACCGGCAGCGCGCCCGAACGAAGCTGCCGGTCACGCCCGGAAAACGTGGCTTCCGGCATCTTCCGCAGAATGATCGAATTGCCCTTCACCGCGTCTTCAAAATTCTCCTGCCGCGAGAAACCAAGGTCAAACGTGTAATTGCCAAAATTCTTCTGCACCGCTGCACTCGAGTACGTCTGCGCAAAGATGGCTTCGTTAAAGGTCTCCGTGAACTGCTGCCGGAACGCCAGCGAACTAATGTAGTTGATGCTGGCACGCGCCGTCCACCCGTTCCCAAACGCCGTACGTCCCGTTCCCAGCAAACTGTACCCCGGGGCCTTGGCAAAGTATCCGTTCTGCGTCACGCCCCGATCCTGCACCCCGTAAAAAATCATGTTGAAATCGGACTTCTGCGTCGGCTTGCCCCGAAAATCGACGTGGTGTGCCATGCCTCGTTTTGAAAAATTCTGGAAGATATACGTCGCATCCAGACTTCGGTTGATAGCCACGTAATAACCCACTGCGAACATGAAGCCGCGCCGGTTACTATTCGCCAGGTTCGGAGCCAAAAACCCGCTCTTCCGTGGCTCCTTCTTCAGCGACTTGTGAAAGTAAGGAAAGTAGAACGAAGGCAAACTCCGCAGCTTGTAAACCACCCGATGCGCAATCACTCGGTCATCCGGCACAATGTCAATCTTCTTGCTGTGCATCGTCCACCACGGCCGCGGGAGCACGCAATCCGTAAAGAACCCGTCATACAGAACGTACCGGTCCGCAAACTTCTCCGCCGATACGCCCTCGAAGTAAAACGGCTCCTGCGACGTCAGCAGCCCCGGCCTCGCCACAATCTTCGTCTTCAGGAACCCCCGAACATGATGAAAGGTGCCTCTCTCGGTCGTTGAATCGTACTCCAGGCTGTCGCAGTACACAATCTCGTTCTGCAGGTAATTCCGATAGCTCACCTTGCCGCGCGCCGTGAATACGCTGGTGTCTTCGTCGTAATCAATCGACTCCGCCTTGATCGTGGCGTTGTACAACTCAATCGTCACGTTGCCCCGCAGGTGGCGGACCGCGCCGTCGGCTTCCTGGGAGTCCGAGATCACCAGATAATCGCCTCGCGCCGGGGCCTCCGGCCGGGGGATTTTGATGCTGAAATCAGGCCTCTCGATCGGCGCGACTTCCTGCGGCTGGCCCAGCCTGGTGATTCTGCTGAATTGAGGTGACGCATTTTGCGCCGCAGCTAATAAAATCAGGGGGTAAATGATGGGGCTAAGGCGAATTTTTGCGTGACAAGGCACTATCTTTATGTTACTCAGGAAGTAGGGGTTTTGCTGCGGTTCAGAGATGTGGGTGCCTGCATAAGTAGGGTAGCATTTCGGAAGCTGGCCGTAAGGTCCCTAAAGAGAGCAAGGTTCGTCAAAAGACTTTAGATGCACTGTGAGTTTTGTGGTTTCGCAAATGGAGAAGATGATCACCGCTGCCTGCGCTGTGGCAGGCGGACCACCGGTGTAGTTATCGCTGCCCCCGCTTCGTTTTCCGGCAACAATGCCCTCGCCCTCGATCCCTGGTCCGTGGCCATGCAGAGTTCC
>RGPS01000206.1 GCA_010084195.1 Terriglobia bacterium | reverse complement strand
GCCCGAAGGTCGTCATGATCCCGGTCGGCGACGCTGGTCGCAAGGCCAGCCAGGGCCCCTTCACCCGCAGCTTTGGTAACAAAAACAACAGCAGCCGTCCCCGCCGGTTCGCCGGCGGCCGGTAGTTTGCACCAGTAACCCGCAGTAACGAAAAAAGGCACCCTTTGCGGGGTGCCTTTTTTTGTTGCCGGCCTGATACCACCTGCGATGCCATCACCTTATGGGCAATGCCTCGAAGCTTCTGGCAGGAATGCGACGGCACCCGCTCGGCTGGAGGCTTGAAGACCTGAAGACATTGCCTGATCACCACTCAGTTGCCTGGCGCCAGCAGGGGACCAGTTAGATCGCCGCACCGCCGGTGCGAAATCCGAAACTGACGGAGATATTCAATGAAAGACGTCCCCACAGAAATCACAAGCAACCTGGAATCCTACCCTTTTGCCGTCCGGCCCTTGAGTGCCGACGAAGGGGGAGGGTACCTGATTGAGTATCCGGACATTCCGGGTGTGATGTCCGATGGGGATCCCCCCGAACAGGCCATCTCAAACGGACGCGACGCACTTCGGTCAGCGATCCTGACACTACAGGAATTTGCTGATCCGGTCCCCGCCCCGGGAACCCCCACGGCAGCGAGCGGACAGCGGGTTCCCAGAACGATCCATGCCCGTCTCACCGAACGAGCACGGCAGGAGGGTGTCAGTCTCAATGCCCTGGTTTCCACGATGATCGCCGAGGGCCTCGGCATTCGGCAGTCGAAGCGGCGCTGAACCGGGTCCGGAACTTACCAGCGAATCGGGTTCGGGAAATACTCCGCAATCAAATCGTCATAAAAGGCTTTATGATCTTCCAGCCTGGGGCGAGAGTCGCTCTTGGAATACAGGTCGTACGGGTTGAACTTTCGAACCCATTCCAGCATTTCGTGGTCGTGATCATCCAGTAAATGCTGGTACGCACCCTCCCGATGAATCGGATAACAGGAGTGATACCGGATCATATATTGCGCCGGTTCCGGCAGATAGTCCTTCGTCACCCGATAGAGATACTCGTCATGTCCCCAGGACAGGTGGACATTCCGAAGTCCGCAACCCGGCTCATATATTCCGTTTTCAGTCTGGAAAGCCGGATTCAGCAGATCCGGGTTCGCAGCGAAGTATTCCGGGTACACGATCTTCTTTGACCAGGCGCAGCCCACCGGAAAAGTATCGCCAACAACAGCCCATTGCGGTTCATCGTAAAAACAGAGCATCTTGCCCAGGTCATGAATAAACCCCGTCAGAATCATCCAGCGCGGATGTCCATCGCGACGGATCGCTTCTGCGGTCTGCAGGTTGTGCTCAATCTGGGTGAGTGAGGTATCGGGGTCGCTGTCATCCACCAGGGTGTTCAGCTTTTCCATCGCCTCCCAGATTCCCATCTCCCCACGGGTGAGCCCACCGAAACGGGTCTCACGTTCCAGGGCCGAAGCAACGGTCTGGAACTCGTGATTCTGGCGATAGAACTCGCGGACCACGGGAGGAGTGGTGTCGTTGTACTGCCGAAACTCCTCTTTTTTCTTGTTCGGATCGTACCGATCCCGAACGGCATCATCCCATTGGTCCAGTGATTGCAGAGGCTCGTAGTGCACGCTTCTATTTTGGCGCACTCCCCATCCGATTGGAAGTGGCCTCCAATACCTACAAAATCCCGGCGATCCGGGCCGCCAGTTCCTGAGGCAGGAAGGGCTTCGCAATCAGCTGCTCATGTTCAGAGGTTGAACCCTCAAAACCGGTAATCTCGTGCGCGCGGCCACACGCGACCTTGCCCGCAAGAATGCCGAACCAGCTGTCTTTCCAGCCCCCGGCAGAGGCTCGCCAGATTCCGCCGCTGTTCATCCGTCAAGACACGGGGCACCCGGTCGATGAGGCAGAGAGCGCCCACAGCCAGACCTTCCGGTGTCCGAATTGGCGCCCCGGCGTAGGAACGTATCCCCGGTTCTCCGGTCACCAGCGGTGAGTCCCGAAGTCGCTCATCCAGAAGCGTGTCCGGAACTTCCAGCAAGCCCTCACCCCGAATGGTATGGGAACAAAACCCGATTTCGGAGGGCACTTCTGAGTGCCCACCCGACTCTTCACCTACAACCAACCTCGGTCCGCGAAGGAAATCAGTGCAATCGGCATCCCGCAGAGCTGAGTTGCCAGTTGGGCGAGCTCGTCAAATTCTTCTTCGGGGAGGGTATCCAGAATCTCGTAGCGGCGCAGAGCTGCGACACTCGCCGTTTCCGTGTCGGGCACCGCTGGAGTGGACATTCTTCGGACTTATCACAATTGTTCGATGCGCTGTCTTCCCGGTCACGCTAAACTACCCCTCAGGGCTCCGGCCCTTTTCATGCTCGAACTAAGAAATGTTCAGAAGAGATTTGGTGGCGTCACCGCGCTCCGTGACGGCAACCTCTCGGTTTCCGCCGGGGAGGTCCATCTCCTGCTTGGCGAGAACGGCGCGGGTAAATCTACCCTGATGAAGATCGTCGCCGGTATCGTCTCCCGCGACTCCGGGTCCATGCTCTGGAACGGCGCAGAAGTCTTTTTGAACAGCCCGTCGGAAGCCGCTGCCATCGGCATTGCGATGGTGAACCAGGAATCTCTCCTGGCCCCGCACCTGACTGTCGCCGAGAACATCTTCCTGGGGCGCGAAAAGAAACGCCCCCTCGGCTGGGTGAACCGCCGCGAGGTCATCGAAGAAGCCCGCGCCATCATCAAGCAGTACGGCTTCCCCCTCGCTCCCGAGGCCCTCGTTGGCCACCTCAGCCCCGCCGGCCGCCAACTCGTCGAAATCTGCCGCGCCATCCGCCACGGCAGCAGCCTCCTTATTTTCGACGAACCGACTTCCTCACTCTCCGATACCGAAACCCAACAGGTCTTCCGCATCGTCCGCGACCTGAAATCCCGCGGCATGGCCATCATTTACATCACGCACCGCATGGACGAACTCCGCCAGATCGGCGACCGCTTCACTATCCTCCGCGACGGTGCCATGGTCCACACCGGCGTTCTGGCTGATATCCCGACCGACCAGCTGATTCGCCACATGGTCGGTCGCGAGGTCGATCACATTTACGAACGGGAACATCTGACGCCCGGCGAAACCGTCCTGGAAGTCCGCGACCTTTCTACCGCCGAAACCCAGCTCCGCAATATCTCGCTCAAGCTCCGGAAGGGCGAAATCACCGGCATGGCCGGCCTGATCGGTGCCGGTCGAACGGAACTTTGCCGCGCCATCTTCGGTGTGGATGCCATCACTACCGGCGAAGTCCTGCTTGGCGGCAAACCGGCGCATATTCGCTCCCCCCGCGATGCGGTACGTGCAGGAATCGCCCTCGTCACCGAAGACCGCCAGGTCTCCGGCCTGGCACTCGGCCTCCCGATAGCCGCCAATATGACGCTCGCAAATGTGGAACGCATCAGCCGCTTCGGGTTTCTCGACCTCGTCTCACAGAACAAACTCTGCACCGACCTTGGAAAGACCATGAGCCTGAAGGCGGCCTCCGTCGCGCAGGGTGCCGGAACCCTGAGTGGCGGCAACCAGCAGAAAGTGGTCATTGCCAAATGGCTGTTCCGCCAGGCGCAGGTCTTCCTGTTCGACGAACCCACACGAGGCATCGACATTGGCGCCAAGACCGAAGTCTTTGAGCTGATGAGTGAACTCGCCCGCCAGGGTGCAGCCATCCTGATGGTGAGTTCCGAACTCACAGAACTGCAGCACGTTGCCGATCGCATCCTCGTCATGCGCCAGGGGCGAATCTCCGGGGAATTGCCCCGCATCAACGGCGCAAGCCCCAGTCAGGAACAGATCATGAAGCTTGCCGTACCAGAAAGCACCGCAGGAAACAAAGCCGCATGAAAATCGATTCGCGTCTCCTCCAGAAACTCCTGCCGTTCCTCAGCCTCATCGCGCTGTTCATCGGCCTGTCCATCGCCTCGCCCTACTTCCTGACGGCTAACAATCTTGCCAGCGTAGCCCGGCAGACGGCCGTGTTCAACACCATGGCCCTCGGCATGACCATCGTCATCATCACCGGCGGCATTGACCTTTCCGTTGGCTCCATCCTCGGCCTGGCGGGGCTGATAGGCGCGATGGCGCTCGAAGCCGGATACCCGGTCGCGGTGGGTGTTCTCGTCGGTATCATTGTCGGTACCGGCTGCGGCTTCCTCAACGGCCTGCTCATCACCCGCCTCCGCATCCCGCCTTTTGTAGTGACGCTCGGGGCCCTCGGCATCTATCGCGGCGCCGCCCTGATTTTGTCCAATGGCCTGCCTGTCCACCGCATCCCACCCGCCTTCGCCTTTGTCGGAGAGGGTAGCCTGCTCGGCATTCCTTTTGTCCTGTGGCTGCTCGTGATTTGTGCCGTCATTGTCCACCTCGTCCTCGAACACACCCGCCTCGGGCGCTACGCTTTTGCCATCGGCAGCAATAAAATCGCCTCCGTGTACGCCGGCATCCCGGTCGATTTCCACACCACTGCGGTCTACGCCATTGGCGGGGCCCTCACCGGTCTCGCCGGTATGATTGAGGCCTCCCGCCTGATGACCGGCCAACCCACCGCCGGCCAGGGCTACGAACTGCAGGCCATCGCCGCTGTGGTTATCGGCGGAGGCAGCCTGAATGGTGGTGAAGGTTCTGTAGTCGGCACTCTCATTGGTGCCTTCATCATGGGTCTGCTCTCGAACGGTGCGGACCTTCTCAATATCTCGAACTACTGGCAGCAGGTCATCATCGGCTCGGTCATCATCCTGGCCGTCACGCTCGATGAAGTCCGCAAACGCCGTGCCCGATAAAGGTAAAAATCTATGACTCGCCGTGATCTTCTGACCTCCGCCGCCCTTGCCGGTGCCGCCGCGCTGCGTGCCCAAAGCCCGTCGAAGCTAAAAATCGCCATCTTCTCCAAGCACCTGCAGTTTCTCCAGGGCGCAGCCTTAGCGCAGGCAGTAAACGACCTCGGAGCCGGGGCCATCGACCTGACGGTGCGCGAGGGTGGTCACGTGGAACCGGCCCGGGTGAAACAGGACCTCCCGCCCCTCATCAAACTCCTCCACGCGGCCGGTCTCGAAACCCCCATGGTGACCGCGGGGATTATTGACGCCACCACCCCGTTCGCTGCCGACATTCTCGCCACGCTCTCTGAACTCGGCATCAAATACTACCGTTGGGGAGGCTTCAAGTGGGAGAAGAACAAGCCGATCCAGCAGCAAATCAATGAACTCCGCCCCCGTGTCGCCGCTCTCGCCGCCCTGAACGCGAAATACCAGACGACGGCCATGTATCACACCCACTCCGGAGTCGGTCAGGTGGGCGCCTCCATTTGGGATCTCCACGAGATCCTGCAGGGTCAGGACCCGAACCTGGTCAGCGTCAACTACGACATCGGCCACGCCACCATTGAAGGCGGTCTGGGAGGTTGGATCGAAAGCTTCCGCATCACAGGCCAGCACCTGAAAGGCATCGCCGTCAAGGATTTCATCTGGGAAAAGAACCCGAAGGGCGTCTGGCACGAAGCCTGGCAACCCATCGGAACCGGCATGGTGAAATTCCCCCAGTTCTTCGACATGGTACGAGCCGCCAACTTCAGAGGCCCCCTGCAACTCCACTTCGAATACTCCTTAGGCGGAGCCGAAAACGGCAAGGTAAAAGATCTGACCATGCCGCAGACCGATATTCTGGCCGCCATGAAGCGCGACACCACAGCTCTGCAGAATTTCCTGGTGGCAGCTAAGTTGGCTTAGGCTTCGATTCGAGGATCACTGAGCCGACTCGGGGGATGCGGCGAAAGTGCTCATCCCAGGTTACGAGCGTCGCGCCGACGCGATCTCTCCAGAAATTCGGGCAGTGAGCCTGTCAGTGAAGCAGCCGATTCCCACCCTCAAATCCCGCAGATACTTCAGTAATCACCATCACGGAAACGTCAGTCCAACTGGCCGAACCCAATAGCTCAACGATTTGCCGGTCTCCCCGCTTGAAGTGGCTGTATAAGGCGGTATCGAGGCAATACCGGCTCATTTCCAGGCTCATCATCCATCACGTCGAACGACTTCAGGGTAGCCATCATTTGCTGGTGCTCTTCCTCACTCCAGGTCCCGGCGAGACGCCTTAAACCATTGCTGCGTCCGTACTCAATTCCAAGACTCGTCCGCAATACATCGATCACCGTTTGATTCAGCGATGTCCCCGTCGCAGTTTCTCCGCCTCAAGTGCGGCAATCAGGTCGGCGGGCACGTTGCGAACGGTCAAGTAAGAGGATTTCATGATTCAAAGGGTATGAATGCTTCCTACACGAAGTCAACCGACCCTAAGCGTGCTTAGCCTTCAACCCCCAACCGGACACCCAAACCAAACCACCCGCCGCAACCGCACACCCACCCAGGAACAGGAAGGCTGCCGGGTACCCACCAGCATGGCTGCTCAGGTACCCCACCGCATACGGGCCCACAAAACCACCAAAGCTCCCGAAGGAACTGATCAGGCCAACCGAAGCCGCTGCGGCCTCCCCCGACAGCATCTTCGTCGGCAAAGCCCAGAAGTTTGGAAACGCCGACATGTAGGCTGCCTGCGAACACATGAACACCACAATCGTCATCGCAACCCCAATGCCCGGCGTCTGCGAAGCGGCCCACAAACAGCCTGCCATCGACATGCCACACATTGCGAAGAGTCGCTGATTGCCCCTCTGATCAGCAAGGAACCCAGCCGTCAGGGCAGCCACGGCGGCGGCGAAATAGGGCAGTGCGACCAGCAAAGAAACGGTGGTATTGCTGTACCCGGAAAACTGCGACAGGAACTTCGGCAGCCAGAAGGTAACGCCATAGCTGCCCGTCAGCAAGAGTGTATAGGCTCCCGTCAGGGAGAGGATCCTCCAGTTCCCCAGGGCTTTGAGGACGCTTCCCTTGTGTTGGGTGGTGACGGCGGCTCGCTCCCGCCCCAGTTCCGCTTCCAGCCATTCGCGCTCTTCCGCAGGCAGCCAGGTCGCCTGCGCTGGTTTATCGGTCAGAAACCACATGGTTACGATCCCGAGGATAATTGCCGGAATCCCTTCCAGAATCAGCAACCACCGCCACCCTGCCAGGCCCAGCCAGTGGAACTGCAGCAACCACCCGGAGATCGGCGACCCCAGCACCGTGGCCAGCGGAATTGCCACCACAAACATCGCGTTGGTTCTTGCGCGATCCTCAGCCAGAAACCAGTGCGTCAGGTAAACCAGCACGCCGGGGAAGAAACCGGCCTCCGCCAGCCCCAGCAAGAAACGAAGCCAGTAGAACTCCGTGGCATTCCGAATGAAGCCTGTCAGGACCGCCACCAGGCCCCAGCTGATCATGATCCGGGAGATCCACTTCCGGGCGCTCCAGCGTTCCACCAGCAGCGTTCCGGGAATTTCCAGCAGGAAGTAGCCGGCAAAGAAGATACCTGCCCCAAACCCATAGACTTCATTCGAGAAACCCAACTCACGCGTCATCTGCAAACTGGCGATGCCAATGTTCGTTCGATCCAGGTACGCAATGAAATAGAGGAGGCAAAGATAAGGCAACAGACGCTTTGCCACCCGTCGTCGGGTGGCTGTGTGGCGCAGATCGGACATGGGCGCGATGGTAGCACGGTTTCTCCCCAACCCGTGCCCCTTGCGTCCGGCCCCGAACTGCGCCAAGATTCGATTGAGCAGTGCTGAAATGGGCCATCACGCGGAAACACCTTTCGATAACATTGAGAGCTCACATGAGTACGTGAGCCTTTTGGCTGAAGCCACCGCGGAAGCTCTGTTGGATGTCGAGGCGGACATCGCTCTTGCTGATGCAGATGGTGCAACGCGCCGTCGCGAAGCGCTGCAAGTGGTGAGCTTCAACCTCACCAAACTGAAGAGCCAAATGTCATCGAGTCGTCGTATTCTCAACGATTTGCGCACCCTGCGGCGACTGCTTCTCGATGAGCGCCATTCGCAACAGGCATTGCATGTGACTCCCGAAAAATAGCCACCTCCGACAGGTGGTTAATAGTCGCTTATCTTCTTCAGTCGGAAGAATCACCCCGCCTAAAGTAGGGTTTGAGATGCCCTGCCATTTGTCCATAACCTGAATTATTTCATTAGCTTGCAATGCCCTCTTGACAGAATATTCACACGGGCGTACTATAGGGTGCTCGATGTAGTTAAATTCTGATTTCAAGTAACACCGTAAGGTAGGGGTTTCCTCGTATGACAACCTTCGTAGTCGGTGAAAAAGTGGTATACCCCAACCAGGGAGTTGGGACCATCGAAAACATCAGTACTCGTTACTTCGAGCAGAAGCCGGAGAGGTTTTATATCCTCCGTCTCTTCTGTTCGAGCATGACCGTGATGGTACCTTTTGCGAATGCCGAGTCGATTGGCCTTCGTAAGATTTCCAAGGCAACAGACGTATCCAAGGCTCTGGTCTACCTGTCCGGCCTGTCTATTGAAAACCTTCAGGACTGGAAAATCCGGTTCAAAATCAACAGCGACAAAATGCTGTCGGGGAGTCTGCTACAGATCGCAGAAGTCTTCAAGCAACTTGTTCGCATCCAGGCGGATAAACCCCTTTCGTTCCGCGAAAAGAAAATGCTCGACCGGGCACGCACCATGCTTATCTCTGAAGTTGCCCAGGCCCGCGCTATCAGCCAGCCTGAAGCGATCAACCTGATGCAAAAATCCCTCTCCAGACTAAACCTGAGTTTTCCTGAAGCAGCTTGATCCCTCAGGCAAGCTCGCCCTACAGAAAAAAGCGGAACACGCCCACCGGCTGTTCCGCTTTTTTCGTTGTGGGGTAAATTCTCTGTTCCAGGCACCCTCTTAAGCAGTCTTTGTCCTCGCGACGCAGCCTTCAGCGGCGCACCTCAAAACGAACGGCGCAGGCAGCGTCAGCGCCAATCCAGACCGGAGTTCCTTCGCGAACGGCACCGCTGTCACCCTCACCGCAGGCCCTGCCCCGAAAGAGACGGCGAAAGGCGGACCGGTTCAACCGGCTCCGGTCTCGCGCTCACCTGCTCGGTAAGCATCAAAGCCGACACCACTTTGACCGCGAAGTTTAGCTAAGAGAAGCAGTGCCAAAGCCGACAAGGGGCGGACGTCAACCAGACGTCCGCCCTTAGCCGTATATTGGGAGTTGCTACTCGGGCTGATCATTCTCCTTGTTACTGCTGCCGGCTGGGGCCTGTTCTTTCTGAAGCCCGTCTGGTTTCCTCTCGCCATTACGGCGGCCGGGGTCG
>RGPS01000205.1 GCA_010084195.1 Terriglobia bacterium | reverse complement strand
GGCGGAAAGTGGCGCGACCTCCGTTAGCCAAATTGCCGTCTCGACGGCCTCTACCTGGCAGAAGAACGGGCGAACCCCACTGAACTTGTGGTGCCGCCAGTGCTGAAGAAGTCGCTGGGTTTCAGGCGTGACCTGCCACTGGCTCGGGCTGGGAAGATTCCGCCACGTAGCCACGTAGCCACGCACTTCGTTGATGATCGAAGTCGGATCATACTGCTGCGCCTTCGTGGAGATGCCCTTGCCCTCGTCGAAGACAATCTCCTCTTGGGCGGCCGAACGCTTGCGCTTCTTCGGCTTTGGGATCGGGGTGATGAACTTCGCCTTGCGGCGGAAGTCTTCAATCTTCTGCGTCGGCTGGCCGTCACCGTCCAGCTCCCAGTGCCGTTGCGGGCACTCGTATGGCGAGTTGAGGATAGGGTGGTCGAAGAAGGGGTTGGACATGGTCAGCGAATACTTGGCCCAGTCAGAATTCCCGGAACGCGGTGTGGATTGGAAATGGGCAGTGGAGCATGAGGAATCAGGTTGGAGCGCCAGCCGGATCATCAACTTCCTCAGCGTAGATGGAGGTCGGCGTGTTCACGGGTGGATAGAGCACCGGCCAGTAGAACGGGGTGCCCCGCCAGCCAATAGCCTCCGTGCCATTCTGACGAAACAGCATGAGCATGGGGTTGTCCACGGCATGGTCGCTGGCAATCTTGCCTTCCGTCTTTCTGGTGTCCGGGTTGCCGATGTATTTGGCGTGGGCATCCACACTCGCGAAGCGCCCATTGTTGCGATCCTTGCGCACAAGCAGCCAGACCTTGCCCTTGTTGGCGGAGGCATTGGGCAGCCGTGACAGGAACCGGAGCGCGGCTCGCGCGGTGTTCCAATCAAAAGTGTAATCCGGGTCGTCGTCCCAATTCACGGTGCGCTCAATGGTGTCAACGATAGCCAAAGCCTCCTCGATTGGAATCAGGTAGGGCTTCTCATCGTCCGCCGGGGAATGGAGCAACTCGAGCTTTGCATCCAGAGCCAGGATGGTTTTCTCAATCTGGGTCTTGTAGCCGGTTTGAAAACCGAAAGGCCTCAGAGGACTCAGCGGTCGGAGCGTCTTGGTGCGGGAGATGAGGATTTTGTTGGGGCTGCAAGGCACGATGGTTCCATCCCCACGCTGCCTGATGAATTGCACGGCGTGGTCGTTGCCGGAGGCGACGGCACTGCGAAGCGTGCAGTCGAAATCTTCGATGTCAAACAGAGCGCGGAGGACGGAGTTCAGCGTGTAGAACCGGGTCACAGCGACGTCCGACGCGGGCCGGTAGCCGAACATCCGTGAGTGTTGCAGGACAGTGTCCTGCTGGAACTTTTGCGGCCGACGACCGTAGTAGAAACCGATGAGGTTATTCAGCGTCACACCCCGGTCGAGCACTTGGCCGCCGATGAAGATGTTGAAGGGACAGCGCAGTTTCAATTGGCCAGATTTGTCGAGCATCTGCGCCACCTCCTCTTCGGAATTGACCTTCGTGGTGATCACATGCCCATGCGTCAGCGCCTGCCGGACGGCTCCGGTCACGTCGGCCAGACTCGGCACAGCGTCGCCTTGCAGCCTCACGGATTCGGCCAGATCCTTGTGGCTTACCTGGACCAATCCGTCGAACACAGGGTTGCTCCCATGGCTGGCCGCTTTCAATTGCAGAACAATCTCTTCAACCACCTTTTCCTGCCAGTGGTGTGCGGTCATCTTCTGCTCAGTGTGCATGAGGAAGCTGAACTTCAGCCTGTTCCAGTCAGCCTTCCCCAGAGCCTTGGCTTGCAAGCGCCGGATGCAGCCACCCACGACAAAATTTACGATGGCGTGACGCAGCGCCGGGATGGTCGGGGTGATGAGCACCTCGGCCAGTTTGAATCTGCGAGCGTCGGACTTTTTAAGGGCGTCCAGTTCGCGTTCGCTCACGTCGTGATGCAGGCACTTCTCGACGCACAGATCCTCACCTCGAGCTTTGTCTCCAAAATAGAAGGAGCCGCCAACGTATCCAGTCGGAACCGGCACCAGTTCCGTGAAAGCGGGCCTGACTGGTTTGAACGCCAGCACGTTGGGCACCTCGGCGTCGCTTGGCTGGAGATAAAGCGAGTAAGGCGTGGCAGTAACCTGCAAGAAGGCCGGGGCCTTCAGCAGAGTGCGCAGCTCGCTGATCTTCCTGGTGATGGTGTTCGCGTTCACTTCCCCGGCCTTGCGTGAAAAACCAACCGAGGCGTAATCAGCCTCGTCATCAATGATGAGCACACGCTTGGTGGCCAGGGCCGGGGCGTTGGTTTGGAAGAGCGTCTTCAGGCGGTCGAGGTTGCGCGTTTCCTTTTTTACCACGAACACGAGCTTCTTCCCGAGCTCGTAGTCGGCGAAATGCGCAGGGATGGCCATGATGTCGTAAACGTCGAGGGCATCAGCCACCACAAACTCCTCGAACTCACTGCCCACGCGCTGCTGGGTCTGCTGCACGAGCGCGGTCGAATTCTTGGTGAGGATGATGGCAACATCAAATTCGTTGTCGAACGCCACCGCAATGATGCTGATGAACGTGCGGGTTTTCCCGCTCTGGACCTTGCCGAGCAGCATGCCGGGGCGTGCTGGGTCATCCGCGCGGGTGGAGGAGTCGAGGAGGCGGGCGACCGTCCGCTCGGCACAGGCAAACGTCTCGACATCGAAGTGGGCGTTCTTGCTCCGGTAGGCTGGGTAGAAGTCCCCGGTGGTGTTGATTGCTGGCATAGGCAAACTACGTTCAACTTTCACAGCGGGATCCCCCGCACCTTCGTGACCAGCTCCACTCGGCCATCGGACTTTGGTCAAACTGAACTCGCGGGCCGTTTGGAGCGAGGGAACCCTAGCCGAACCCGTCCAAGGATTTGGAGTCTTTTTTTCGCTCTTCGCCGGGCTGTGATTTCCCTGAGGCCGACGGTTCGCAAGCTGCAGATCTTGAACGAGCAGCAGGCTGGGGATAGCCTCACCCGATACGAACCCCTGAACATCAGAGGACCAACGAAGCGCGGGCTCTGACGACTGACCAGAACTGAAAATATGACCATTCCAGAACTCCGCCAACACGTCAGTAGGCTTTCACCGGACGGTCCGCACGCTGAAGCTTTGCAGCAAGCCATCCGGGCTCGATTCAAAAAGCGCGACGTTTGGTATCGAACGCAAAAGGAGCACTGGACGGGATGGCTCCGCAATTACGACGGGCCAGGGTTTTACGGACGTCTTCGGTGGGATCGGGACGCACAATTTGTTTACAACCACATCCAGTGCCCTCCGATGCTGCTTTGGCTGGCAGAAGCCGCTGGTGTTCCGGTGGCGAAACTCACCGAGGCTAGCAAGGCGGCCCTCGCTGCTGGGCCAAGGCTTACCAGTCAGGTGCGCGCTCTACGGCAGATAATACCTTGGTCGCTGATCGAAGCGGGCCTCAACGCCAACCCGACACCGCCGACTTCGGACGTCTCACTCACCAGTGGGGGAGAGACCAAGCAAAGAAAGCGACCAATGAAGATGGCCAAGGAGCAAACGCTGCGGGTCATCAAGGGCAGGAGCATCACGCTTGGCACGGAGTCGGAATTCAAACTTGCAGCGGGCGAGATCATGGGTTTCACCGGCGGCAGCAGCCTGGGTGGTGCCATGAGCATTCTCTGGGGGTTTCTGGATTGGCCGGAGACCCGTGTGAGTGTCGATCTTGCGGAGCAACTCGCCCGGGAAGCCACGGAATTCAAAAGCCTGTTCGGCGCGAATCTGAGTCCACGAGCCAATCAGCTTTTGGATCGGCTTACTTTGCTGGCCAAGACAGCGGCTGCGTAGCCCACCGCCCTTTCTCACTCTGCCGAAGCGGGTAAACCAGTCTGCGTTCTCACTCCCAATAATCCCAGCCAGTCGCTACAGATTCCAGAGATGCTAGAGATGCCGGGCGAGGCACGGCATCGATTTCGTATGCATTGAGGTCAGCATCAGTTACTGGCTTCTTCTGCCGCCCGTAAAGAATCTTCACAGCGTCACAACAGAGATCCATCAAGACCTTCTTCAGTTTCTGATCGGCCTTCCTGAGTTTCTGATCGGCCTTCTGAATCCGCAGGCCATGCCGTTTAGCGAGCCGACAGTAGGCCTCCGGTGCCTCCAAAACACCGGAAAAAAAGTCGTTGGACTGTCCGCTAGCCTGCCCATAAGAGCGGGCAGCCTGCTTGATCAAGCTCAGGTAGGCCTCCGGACACTGAACGTTATTCCTTACACTGACAGCATCCGATTCATCCAACGATAGCGAGATTCCGAAGGCCTTGGAATAAGCTCGCCAGCGGTTTGCAAAGTAACGCCTTTCCTCGGACTCACCCACGTCTCGATAGGGCAACCAGGCAGCAAAGGCTTCGATTAGGGCGGAGTAATCGTAGGTCGGTGCTGCCGTCTCGTTGTCAGATTCTTTCGCGCGGCACCCTTCACTCCATGCCCACTGAGCTAGTCCTCCAAACCTGTCCCTTCTCTGTTTACAGCATTGGCGCACATGCCCCCACGGGTCAGCGGACGTGCATTGCCCCAATTCGTAGGTCAGATTCATTTTCACCACGGCAATCGCGTCAGCGCCTCTTTGCCCTTCTGGGACGGAAAGGAACTGGACCACGTAAGAACCCGCTATGGGAGCTCCGACCAAAGCCACGGGATCCTTGCTGTCGCCCCACCAAACTTCCGCGTGTTCTTTGGAACTGTCAACATCGCCTTCGATCCAGTAAGGGAATTGGGCATTCTTCATGTGGGTATCTTGCCCCGTCGATGCGAGGCTACCTTCTTGTGGTAGGAGTTGTGTGCTTGCAGTGAGCGAAAACTAGCGAGCCGCGACGCGAATGGAAACGGAAAAACAAGGCACCCGTAAGCAATGCAAAACGCGGAAACTGCTGCTGGGAGACCACTGACACAGGTGCTCAGTCGGAGCCGCCCCCAGCAAACACCGCATGGGCAGCTTTGAAAGTGTTCAAGTGCAGTGGCAGGAGCTTGGAATTGATGGGTTCCTGATAACCACCGGCCAAAACGAAGAGGACGGGCAGATCCCGCCCCTTGCATCGCTGAAACACGATCCGGTCACGCTCGAACATCTGCTCCGTGGTCATGCCCAGCGACCCGAGCGGATCGTTGAGGTGCGGGTCTGCGCCCGCTTGGTAGATGAGCAGGTCAGGCCGCCAGCACTCCACCATGTCGAAGGCATCGTCCAAGGCCTGCTCGTAGGGGCTGAAGTTTTGCGTGACGCTCGGTAACCTGCGGGGAATGCTCCGCTCGCCGCCGTGCATGCCGAAGGGGTTTCCATGAATCGAGAAGTTGTAGAGGTTCGGCAGGCGGTGCGTGAACTCCTCGGTGCCGTTACCCCCATGCTCATCGCAGTCGAGGACCATCACCCTGCGGTCCGAAAATTCTTGGGCCACCAAAGCCAGTCCATTGAACGTGCAGTAGCCGCCGCCACGGGCATAGCCCGCATGGTGGAATCCTTGGGCGACATTCGCGGCGATTCCGTGCTCCATTGCCAGCTTTGCTCCCAGCAGTTGCCCGCCGTTGATAGCGAGCACGCCGTCGCGAATCTGCGGTGTCCATGGCCAGCCTTGGGCTGATGCCAAGGGTGTGCGGCCTGCCAGAAAAGCATCTACGTATTCGGGTGCGTGGAGCTGGCGCAACCGGTCAGCATCAACGGGGTCAGGCACCTCGATTTCAGCCCAGCCGCTGGCCACTGCGTGCCATGCCACCGGGCCGAGTTTGCGCATTGAAGCGGTTGGGGTTTCCGCCGAATAGAGCGGTGAGAAGCAGGTTTGGATGGCACCGTTCCCTGCTGTTGGTGAGCGTTGGCCAGCCGGTTCTACGCCAATTCGGCCACGACCATCATCCGGCAGCAAGAACACGAGTTCCTCTGGCGTGGGAATCTTCAAGTCGACATAAGCGCAGATGAGACGGCAGAGAGCGTCAATCGTCGCTGGACTTGGAGATGGATCTTTTCCGCTGCCTTGGCTAGATGAGTTTTTCATAGGTAAAATCTCGCTGGTGTGCCCTTTGAAGCATTAGGAGGTTATAAAATCTTAGTCTGGTCTTCCCGGCGCTGACGCGTTCTGAAGCGCCTTCAAAATCCCGATTCTCCCCAGCGTATCCAGCCCGCATAGCGGCTACTCAGCGGAGTAGTCGATTGTAGCAAAAATGTCTCTCGTTACATTCTGAATTCACGTCCCCGGCTTCAGTCTCTTGGCCCACTCCAACGCCTCCCGCACCATCGGTCGTTCTGCTTGCACCCCAGCGCAGACACGGGCATGAAGCTTGATGTATTCGCCAAGGACCCGAATTGCATCCTCGCCCATCTCGCGACCGGCAAACAACTCGGGCGCGCCAACCGAGAAGTTCAATCCGGGCTGGAGCATGCGTGTGTGGATTTCGACCCCGAGATCGTGGTTGGTCAGCAACAGCCGCCGCCGCATGCGGGTGGTTTGGCCGCAGGCATCCAGGAACCAGGTGGGGGAGCCGGTCGAGTCCACATGCAGCAGGTACAGGAGCTTTTTCTCCAGCTGCCAGACGTCGCGCAGGGTTTCCTCCGCCACGTCGAAAGTGCGCAGAGCAGTCAACCCACGGAGAAAATCGATGTAGGCAGGGGAATAGGCTGCCCCACTGAACACCGGCAGCTCGAATCGTTTTTGCAATCCGGACACGTAAACTGGCGAGCGATTCAGGCGCGCCGCCATCTCGCTCAGGGTTTGTGGCTTGGTTTCCATGGTCAGCCTGCCAGTTCCTGTAGCTTCTCGACCAGCCAAACCATCGCCAAGGTGTCCAACTGGCAATACTCCTCCAGATGCCGGCGAACCCTAGCCCGCTCCTCGGCGCTCACATCAGTGAATGTCACCCGAACAAACTCCAAGCTGGCCGTGCCACCTTCGCCGATGGCCAGTTGGCTGTAATTCTTGCCAGTGAGCGCTGGTAATACCGCCTTGATGGAGGCCGAGCCATGCTGGGCCGGATGGTAGCAATGAAACTTCCGAAAAGGTTCCAGCAAGTCGATGATCCGCGGTTGCAGCGACTGCACCCAGTCCGCGTGTTGGGGCAGCAGATTCGCACACCCCGTCAGCACACCCCACTCGAACGGCGCGTTGTAGGCGATGAGGCTTCCCGTTGGTTCAATCGCCTCGACTAGGGCCGCCATAAAGCAAGGACGAGGGTCTTCACGGCCTTCGGCAAGGAAAGAGCGATGCTCAGGTTCAGCTCCTGGCTGGCGCACGATATGCAGCGAGAATTGAAAAGGGATCTGCTCAAACGGCCTAGATCCATCGAACAACGGCACGGCTGAACCCATGGTCTCGAAGTCGAGGTAGTGCAGCGGATATTTCAATCGGCCAAGGAACGCTTTGATCTGCGCCGGTTCGATTTGTGGCTCCTTGGTAACGACAGCCCGTTTCTGAATGCTCTGCACCCGACTCAGTCGTGCCGTATCGGGAATGTCGGTGATGGCGTTGATCCCCTGAACGAGCAGCTGAAAGCCCTTCTTGGTGCCACGGGAGAGCGTCATGACGTTGTGCTCGGGCAGGAACGCCCAGCACCGGTTCGTCAACGGACACTCGTAAGGGCTGTTGCAGTGCGGGCCGATGTTCACTGCCGGATGTTCAGCAGCCCTGACCACCTTGGCGAAAGCGTTGACCTTATCCTCAATCTTGCCACTCAACGCTGAAACCTTCCGCGTCACGTCCACCTGAGTGAACAGCTGCTGTGGATCCACCTCTCCCTGCCGCACGTAGCTGAAGTTGATGTGAAGCACGTAGCACCGCCGGATGGTCAAACCTGCTGCCGTGCAGACATAGGCTTGAAACGCCACATCCTCCAGATACACGTCCTTCACGCTGGCGGAACTTTTTATCTCGATGATGTCCCAAGCGTCGCCATCAACCGGGCTCAGGATGTCGATCCGGGCGTAACCACCTGCTGCCCGGAAGGCGGGTTCAAACAGTGGCTGGCGCACGACGAGCTGCCGCTGGGTCTCCGCGCACACGATGTCAAAGTCCGTGACTCCTGGTGCAATCTCGATGCCGGTCGGAAACAACCGCTTCGCCCACGCCCCTACCTCATGGCCCTGATCGAAGATGGCCTGCGCCAGCGTGCCGGGTTGTTGCAGCAGTTCCTTGGCGTTGTAGCGGTGCCAGAGGAGCTTCGGACACTGCAACCCCATCAGGTAAGTGGATTTTGAGAGCGAGGCCATCGTTCAACTATTCCTCAGCCATCTTGCACAATCCGGCCCCCAGCTTCTCGATGTCCTCAATCATGGCCAGCTTCTTTCGCCATTCACCGGGCACAGCTGAGGCCCCGTAGAACGCCCCTGCGATCTGCCCGCACACCGCACCCGTCGTGTCAGCGTCGTCCCCAAGGTTCACTGCGGCCAACACTGCGGCCTCGAAGGAGTTTGTGGATGCAAAGGCCCAGAGCGCTGCCTCCAGGCAGTCCACCACATACCCGGTGCCGCGAATCGCAGGTGGTTGCTTGGTCAGAAATGAGCCATTCGCTACCGATGCCACCTTCTTCGCCAGCGGTTCCACCTGCCAGAGTCCCGGCACGGGCGAGCAGCCTGGCGAGAGGATTTCACTTTTCGTCCGGCCTTGGATCGTCCCCACAAGCAGGCCACCGAAATAGCGGCAGGCATCCACGCATTCACGGGTGCCATGCGTCGTCCGCGAGCTCTCGCCGGCATACACGATCGCCTTCAACGGACTGTTGGCATAGGCCATCACCACGGGTGCCAAGCGCATGAGCGAGCCGTTACCAGCATTGTTCTCGCCGGTTGGCCCGCAGAAAGGCTTGCCGGTGGATTGGTGTTCAGACAGCGCCGTTCTGGTCTGCCCTCCGATGTCGAAAAACTTCCCCGTGGAACTCAAGTAGCCGTGCTTCCACCATTTCACATACCGGGTCAGTTGGTCCACGGGATCGAAGCAACGCCGGTCAACCAGGCTCTCCGCCATGCACAGCGCCATCGAGGTGTCGTCGGTCCACTGGCCTGGCTTCAAACCAAACGGGCCGCCACCAACCATGTCCTTCACGGGCACGAATGATCCCGGTGACTTGAACTCAATCGTCGTCCCCAGTGCATCCCCCACCGCCAAGCCGATGAGCGCACCGTTGAGACGATCCGCCAGAGAGCCGTGAAGTTGAACTGGCTGGCTGTTCTTCGCGCTCGGCACCGGAGTGGATTGCCGCTTCCACGAACTGACGAGTTTTCGCTGCGCTTCCATCTGCGGGGACGAGTTCTTCGCCAGATGGGGGTCGTGCTTGCGCCGCT